>JAIXOF010000008.1 GCA_027486935.1 Cyanobium sp. C1_MAG_00004
CAGGCCCGATCGCCATCGCGGCTCAGGGCCACCAGGCTGCGAAATGCGGGGCCATAACTGAGCCCAAACGATTCAAGGGCCCCGTAAAAGGCCGCCAGGTCGAGAGGCTCACTCCCCTCCCCGGGCTGCGGCGCGGGCAGGGGCTCAAACGGCAGCCCATCTGGAAGCAGAACTTGCTGAGGCAGCCCATCGGCGGACAGCTCGTGGGGTGACGGAGCCGAGGTGGGGGATTGTTTCTGCGTCCCTGCCGATCTCGGCACGTCAGCATCAGCGTGCCGTGATGCGCGCGTGCCGTGATGCGGTGATGCGTCCGTGCCGTGATGCGCGCGTGCCGTGATCGGCATAGGGCCGGGAAGACACCGGCCATGGGCACGCCAGCTGGAGGGCGAAGTGGAAGGCGACGTGGAGGGCGCGGAGCTGGTCTGCTGACTGTGGAATTCGATGCCGTCGGGGCCCCAGACCAGCTGCAATTCGGTGCTTGCGGCCAGATCGCCCGCGCCGCCAAGTCCTGAACTGCCAAGACCGGAAATACTGAGACCGGAATCACCAAGCCGCAGGGGTTGGTCGAGCTGAAGATCGGCCAGTGCCAGAGGAAGGTCCTGGGCCTGGGCCGCCTGCAGGGCCAGCTGCACAAAGCCAGCCGCCGGAAACACCACCTGACGGCGGATGCGGTGATCGCCCAGATCGGCCGGACTGCTTGGCGCGAGCGTCGTGCGGTAGCGCCGCTCAAGGCCGCCTGGCAACGCCAGGGGCTCCAGGCCCGGCCAGGACAAAGAGGCAGTGTCAGCAGTGGCAGTGGCAGTCGCAGAAGAGGATGCGCTGGCCGATTCCAATGCTGATGGGGACGCAGATCCAGCGCCCTCGCCCAGGATGTGGCCGAGCCAGAGGCTGGCGGCGGCTTCGCCTTGGCCGGGGCGGCTCCACCAGTAGCGCTGCCGCTGGAAGGGGTAGCCGGGCAGCGCCACCAACCGGTGGGGGAAGGGCCGGTGGAAGCCCTGCCAGTCGATCGGGTAGCCACTGCGGTGCAGTTCGGCCAGGCTGCGCAGCATCACCTGCCAGTCATCGAAGCCGGGGCGCAGGCTCGGCCACCAGGCCAGGGGGCTGGATGACGAGGCCGTGCCAGACGCAGCAGAGCTCTCCAGGCATTGGCGGCCCATGCCGATCAGGGTGGGTTTGGCGCCCAGCTCGACAAAGGTGACGGCGCCCTGGGCGGCCAGGGTGGCCATGCCCTGGGCGAAGCGCACGGGCGACAACACGTGGTCGCACCAGTAGTCGCTCTGGGCGATCTCGGGGCCGGCCAGCTCGCCGCTGACGTTGCTGACCAGGGGCCGGCTGGGGGGCGAGAAGCGGATCTGGCGCAGCACCTGCTCGAAGTCCTGCAGCATCGGCGCCATCGCCGGCGAATGAAACGCGTGGGACACCGCCAGCGGATGGCAGGCGATGCCAGCTGCGGTGGCCGCCGCGACCAGCTGCTCGAGCGCCGGCTGGGGTCCCGAGACCACGGTGTTAGTCGGACCGTTGTAGGCCGCGATCGCCAAACCAGAGACGGCTGAACTGGCGCCTGCTTGCGGTGGCAGGGTCTCGATCAGGCCGGTGACGGTGTCGGCGGGGGCGATCAGGGCGACCATGCCGCCGCCTTTGGGCAGGGCCTGCATCAGGCGGCCGCGGGCGGCGACCAGCTTGACGGCGTCTTCGAGGGAGAAGACACCGGCCAGATGGGCGGCGACGATCTCGCCGACGCTGTGGCCCATCAGCAGGTCGGGCTTCAGGCCCCAGCTCTGCCACAACTGGGCCAGGGCGTAGCCGACCACAAACAGGGCCGGCTGGGTGAAGGCCGTCTGGTTGAGCCGGGTGGCGGCCTGTTCCTCGGCGCCTTCGGCCGGGAACAGCACGCTGGCCAGCGGTTGCTCGAGCAACGGGTCGAGCAGCGCCGTCGCCCGTTCAAACGCCTCGCGAAACAGCGGATGGTGCTCGAACAGCCCCCTCGCCATGCCCAGGGCCTGGGAGCCCTGGCCCGTGAACAGGAACGCCAGCTTGCCCGGACGCCGTGAGGCCTGACCGATCACTGCGCCGGCAGCAACAACAGCTTCGGCGGCAGTGCCAGTTTGGCTGGCAGTTTCAGAAGAACCAGCGCCGCCCGTCGCGCAGGCCTCGAGCTGGGCCAGCAGGGCGGCCCGGTCGCTGCCCAGGCACACCAGGCGGCGCACAAAGTGGGTGCGGCGCGCGTTGGCGCTGGCGCACAAGTCGGCCAGGGCCAGGTTGGGTTTGGAGCGCAGCAGGGCGGCGAGCTGGGCGGCCTGTTGGCGCAGGGCCTCGTCGGTGCGGGCCGACACGCACAGCAGCTGCAGCGGCATGCGCTGGCCGTAGCGGGGCGGCGGCGGCGGCTTGGGGGCCTCGGCCAGCACCACATGGGCGTTGGTGCCGCCGAAGCCAAAGCTGCTGACCCCCACCACCGCCGGCTCATCAGCCCGGGGGAAGGGCTCGAGCTCGGTCTGCACCTGCAGCTTGAGCCCGGCGAAGTCGATCGCCGGGTTGGGAGACCTGAAATTGAGGCTGGGGGGCAGCTGGCGGTGCTGAATGCACAACGCCGCCTTGATCAGGCCGGTGATGCCGGCGGCCGTTTCTGAGTGGCCCAGGTTGGTCTTGACCGAGCCGACGCGGCAGGGCTGCTCTTCGGGGCGGCCCTCGCCCAGCACCGTGCCCAACGCCCGCAGCTCGATCGGGTCGCCCTGGCGGGTGCCGGTGCCGTGGGCCTCGACGTACTGGGTGGCAGCCGGGTCGATGCCCGCCCGCTCAAACGCCGCCCGCACGCAGGCCACCTGCGCCCGCAGGTTGGGCGCCACCATGCCGTTGCTGCGGCCATCTGAATTGACCGCCGTGCCGTGGATCAAGGCCACGATCGGGTCGCCGTCGGCCTGGGCCGCCGCGAGCGGCTTGAGCAGCACCGCCCCCGCGCCTTCGCTGCGCACGTAACCGTTGGCCGCCGCGTCAAAGCTCTTGCAACGGCCGTCGGGGGCCAGCAGCCCCGCCTTGCAGAAGCTGCTCTGGATGCCGGGGTGGATCAGGGCCTGCACCCCGCCCACCAGGGCGGAGCTGCTTTCGCCGCGCCAGAGGCTCTCGCACGCCAAATGCACCGCCACCAGCGAGCTGCTGCAGGCCGTGTCGACCGTGAAGCTGGGCCCCTTGAAATCAAAGAAATAGGAAAGCCGGTTGGCGGCGATGCAGCCGGTGTTGCCCGGCAGCACGAACGGCTCGTTGTCGGGGATGCGGTACTGCTCGGGCGACGCCCACAGCAGCGAGCTGTAATCCGAACTCGAGATGCCCATGAACACGGCGGTGCGCGAACCGCGGATCGCCTCGAGCGGTTGGCCGGCGCTCTCGATCGCCTGCCAGGCCACCTCCATCAGCAGCCGCTGCTGGGGATCCATGCAGACCGCTTCGCGCGGCGAAATGCCGAAAAAGGCCGGATCGAATTGATCGATGCCATCGACAAAGCCGCCGTGGCGCACGTGCTGATGCAGCGGCGTCTGCGGGTCGGGGTCGAAATGGGTCGTCAGATCCCAGCGCTCCGCCGGCACCTCGCTGATCGCTGAGCGCCCCTCGCGCAGCAGCTGCCAGAACGCCTGGGCCGAATTGGCGCCGCCGGGCAACCTGCAACCGATGCCGATGATCGCGATGGGCTCATGGCCACGCATCGCATTGGCAGGGGCAGCACTCAAACCCAGCGGCTCATCACGTCGGCAGGGCCAAATTACAACGGTTCAGGCAATAACAAATTCAACGCTCCGGCTCTGCGAGATAGGCCGGTTTGAGGCGGCGGCGGTTCTCGAGCAACACCCGATCCAGGGGGCCCAACATCCGGGGGGTCAGCTCGGTGTCCAGGTCCGCCAGTTGGGCCAGGGCCCAGACATCGAGATTGAGCTCATGGGCCGTCACCGCCTTGATGATCGGCGCCGCCAACCAGCGGTGCAGGCGGCCGGGCAGCACCTTCGGCGAATAGACGAAGGTGGTGAGCTGGGTGGTGGTGTCATCGATCGGCACAAAGAACATCACCACCTTGAGCCGAAAGCGCCGCAGGCGACCACTGGGCCCCGTCCAGGTCTGGTCGTAGACCGTCAGCAGCGGATCAAAGGTGGTGATCCAGTCGTTGGCAAAGGTGTCGCCGGGGCGGTTGTCGATGAAGCCGTTGAACAGGGGCGGGAAGGCTTTTTGCGGGCCGTTGTTCCAGACCCGGGTGGCGGCGGGCTCCAGCTCGAGCCGGTGCTCAATCGCCTGGGGTTCGCTGAAGCCGAACACCTGGTGGATCGTGCTGGTGTGCTCGACCTCGGTGAAGTTGTCGAGGGTGAGCTCCAGCGGGGCCGGCACCGTGTGAAACGCCACCCCCGCCAGGGCCAGGCCGCCGGTGTCCCAGCTGGGGAGTGGAGGATTGGGATCTGGGGCCTGGGAAGCCGGATCAGGACTGGTTGAGGGCTCAGATTTTCGGATCCAAATCAGGCCGTGGGCTTCCCGCACTTGGTACGCCTGGTGGCGCAGCGCTTGGCTGGGCATCAGCGGGCAGCGGATGGCGCCCTCGGGATCAAAGCTCCAGCCGTGGTAGGTGCAGACCAGCTGGTCGCCGCGCACGCGCCCAGCGGCGAGGGACATGCGCCGGTGGGGGCAGGTCTCGGCCACCGCGGCCGCGCGGCCACCGGCGGTGCGAAACAGCACCAGCCGCTCGCCCGCCAGGGTGCGGGCAATGGGCTTGCGGCCCAACGCCCTGCTGGCCAGCAGCGGGTGCCAATGGCGCAGGCCGGGGCGGTAGCGGCAGGTGTTGGCGCTCACGGGGTCAGGAAGGTTCTGGCATAGGGCCCGATCAACGCTTCAAAGCCCGGGCAGCTCACCCCCAGCTCGGCCAGCAGCTCCTGGGTGCGGGCGCAGCTGGGCCTGGCCTTGACCCCCGGGGCGTTGAGCTCGGGGTAGGTGAGCTGCTCGGCCCCCCAGCGGTGGGTGAAGAACGGCTGCAAGGGGTACAGGGGGTTGCCGGGCTGCTGGGCCAGCGCCGCCAGCCACTGGGGCAGCGGCACCGCCTGCAAGGGCGCGCCCTTGTCGATCAGGCCATGCAGCAGATCGGCCCACAGCATCGGGTCGGGGTGGTGCAGGTGCACATGGAAGCCCAGGGGCTCAGGGCGCCAGGCCAGCGCCCCGATGGCGGCCACCACGTAATCGACCGGCACCAGATCAAGCTCCATCGCCAGATTGGGGGCCTGGCCCAAGGCCAAACAGCCCCGCACCAGCCGGTGCAAAAAGTCGCCCTCATGCCAGGCGCCGCTGGCCGAATGGCCGCCGATCAGCGGCGGCCGGTAGACCCGCACCGGCAGGCCGGCGGCCGCCGCGGCCAGCACCAGCCGCTCACTGACCCATTTGGTCTGGGAGTAGCCCAGGTGAATGCCCTCCCAGGCCTCCACGGCATCGGTTTCGCTGATCGCCGCACCCCGGTAGGCCGCCGCCTCGTACACCGAGGTACTGGAGATGAATTCAAGCGGAATCGCCTTGCCCTGGGCTGCCCCGGCCGCCGCCGCCAGCCGCAGCACCTCGGCGGTGCCGTCGACATTGGGCGCCTTGAGCTGGCCGTAGGGGGCCACGTAGCTGAGCTGGGCGCCGTTGTGCAGGATGCCGCCGAGGCGCTCGGCCAGGCCGCTCCAGGTGGCCTCATCCAGCCCCAGCCGGGGCTGGGCCAGATCGCCAGGCAACCCCACAAGGCGGGCCCCAAAAGTGGGGTCCCACAGGTCGTAGTGCTGCAGGTTGGCCTGCACCCGCGCCTTGGCCGCGCCGGGGCCGTCGGCCCGCACCAGGCACCAGACGTTGAGGTCCGGATGGCGCCGCAGCTGCTCGGCCAGCAGAAACGCCCCCAGAAAGCCCGTGGCGCCGGTCAACAGGATGGTGTTGGGCGCCTGCTGAAGCGGGCCCGAACCTTCGGGTTGGTGCCCAGCCACCGCAGCCAGTGATGCAGCCAGATCCTGCGGCAGCTGGGCCTCGGCGCCCAGGTCGACGCTGCCCGCGGCGGCGGCGGCCGTTGGATCGCCCAGCAGCACCAGCAGATGTTCGGCCAACGAGCCCAGGGTGGGGTCGCCCGCCAGGGCCCCCAGGCCCAGGCTGACGCCCAGGCCCGCCTGCACCGCCGTGGCCAGCTCGACCGCCATCAGCGAATCGAGGCCCAGGCCATCGAGACGGGTCTGGGGCTCGAGCTCGGCGGCCGCAAAGCCCCCCAGCTCGGCCAGCAGCTCGGCCAGGCAGCGCTGCACGGCCACCAGGCGGGCAGGCATGGAGGCAGATTCAGCCTCCAGC
>JAIXOF010000034.1 GCA_027486935.1 Cyanobium sp. C1_MAG_00004
CATTATTATCCCATCACTCCTAATGGCCCGGCGTGCTCGCTGACGTCCTATCTGAACCGCAGCCGCTACGACGACTTCTTCCGTCTGTTCCGTACCTACGCGGAGCTGGCGGATAAGTATGCTCCGGGCACGCCCACCGCCATCGGCGAGACGATAGACATGCATTCTAAAATAGAGACCTGACCCTGTGAAGAGTCCTATGCTCCGGGACGTCCGAAGACGTCTAGTTGCGCTCCCGAAGGCGCGCTGAGAAAAAGAGAGGCGGGTGGCGCTCCTGTCGGAGGGAGCGCCTGCCAACTGGTGCGGGGTGGGGGGAGGGAGGGCAGTGGAGGCAGCTCGTGGCGCCAGTTGCCCCTCCTGTGGCAGCAGCCGCCCTCCACCACGCGTGGCGGAATGTTAGGCGGGCACCTCATGGGTGCCACGCGCGTGGTGGGCAGCTGCTAGCGGAGGAGAGGAGACAGCGGGTCACACGCCTTCGCCCACGCCCGTGCCGCATCCCCAAACGCCCGCACCCCCGCCCCTCCCCATGCGTTCGCTAGTGCCCGCAGGTCGCGAGCGGGAGCGCAGGTGCTGTCCATGAGCCGCCCAAGCGCGCGGCATAGCTCACCGCCACTGCTGGTGTCATCAGTGGGCCAAGCGGCGGCAGGCCACACCTGGACCGTGAAGAGGCGGTGGACAAGGAAGCGTCCTGCCGCGCTCGTGAGGTCCACCGCCCTCGCAGCCTCCTCTGCAGCCGCCACCTCACGGTAGAGGAGTGGCGGGGTCGGAGGGTCGTAGCGTCCGCGGTGCTGCAGCCACTGCGCCGTGGTCGCATGGCGGTAGATCCCTCCCACCAGGCCTGGTACCTTCCCTGCCATCCTCTCGCGCGCTGCCACAGTGGCGACGCACTCGTTGACGAGGTGATAATCGTCCAGCTGCGCACGTATCCCTGCATGCGCGCAGGCAGGGCATGGCCCGCTGTGCTTAGCGGCCGCCCAGTCCTCCGTAGACGACAGCTTAGGAAGCCGTAGCCTCACCCATCGCTCTGGAGCGAGCGGGAAGAAGAGGAACCCCGGGCGGCCGCACCGGGAGGCGAGGAGGAGGACAAGGTCGTCGCGTCGAGGGCGCCTCGTCATCACCGCGAGGAGGTTGCAGCACATGGGCCCGCGTACGCTGACGGGGGTTATGCCGCGCCCAAGGAGAGGCGGCTGTGCTGGGAGGTGCGCCAGACAGGCGAGGGCGGGGAGCCGCTGTTTAGGCGGCCCGCTAGGGGCACGGGGTGCCGATGGCGCTGCCAGCGCGCTGCCGAGAACGGCGGCGCGCCAGTGGGCGAAGCCGACGGCCCAGCCGTAGGCTGCAGCGACGTCTCTGCAGCGGCTGGGCCCCGCAGCAGTAGGCGGCGGGATGCCAAGGACGAGGGAGTTGTCGACGAAGAACATCTGCGTCCGCTGCACCCAGCAGCCAGGGTGGCCGTGGGTCCGTAGGGCAGCGAAGAGCTGGACAGCGATGGCGTCCTGCTTGTGCGGGTGGAGGAGGGAGAGGTAGAGGCGAGACCGCTCCCGCGCCAGCAGGTGCATGGCGCGCGGCACATGGCTGTCGAGCCAGGCCTCCTCCCGCAGCGATGCCTTCGGGTGAGCGGGGAAGACGCGGCGTGCGACAAGCGCCAGTTCCGCGTCCAGGTCCGTGATGAGGGTCCCCGTCGGCTCCGCTAGCGCGGCTAGGTAGCAGCCAGCGCCGACAACAGCTCCGTTGGCGATCTGGAAGGCATAAGCGCCGCTCGCCGCCGGGAGGTAGCTGTTGTACTGGAAGTAGCGGGCGAGGTTGCAGCGGACCTTGTCCGCGATGCGGCCAGTCAGTCCCGCGTCGCTCAGGTCCCAGCGCATGAGGCAGCCGAGGTAAGTGTACTCGTCCGCCCAGGGCACCACCTTGCCGTCCACTGCGAGCGCAGGGAGGGTCTCCTTGTTCCGCCGCCTCACGTCGGCGGGAAAGTCGACGGCCTCCGTCTTGCCCTTGCCGATGTTCATCTGCAGGCCCCACGCGGCGCACCATTTGGCGATGGCGTCCAGCGCCGCCTGGACCGCCTGCGGGGAGGCGCAGGGGATGGCGACGTCGTCGGCGTAGAGGAGGCAGCGGATGGTTACTCCCGCCGCGGAGACGCCAGGGAGCTCCCTAGCGAGGTAGCGCTGCAGCGACTCGATGAAGAAGTCGAACAGCAGCGGCGAGAGGACGTCGCCTTGGCCGACGCCGGAGGTGACGTGGAAGGGCGCCGTAGCGGTGCCGTTGACCGACACAGCCGTCTGCCGCGCCTGGCTCCATGACTCCAGTAACCGCACGAGCTCCTCGGGCGCGCCCATGCGCCGCAGCACGCTCATGAGGGCGCGAGGGTCGACGCTGTCGTAGGCCTTGCGCAGGTCGATGAACAGCGTGTAGGTGTCGAGCTTCTCGTGCCGCCGCCACTTCAGCAGCTCCCGCAGTGACCACACGTGCTGTTCGCAGCCCGAGTGCCGCATGAAGCCGATCTGCGCAGGGTCAATGAGCGCGTTGCGGCTGGCCCAGTGCTCCAGGCGAGTGAGGATGACGATGCCAAGGCACTTCGTCAGCAGCTTCGAGAGCGTGATGGGGCGGTAGTCGTCGGGGTCGGCGCGGTTCTGCGTCTGGCCCGGCTTGGCGCTCTTGAGCAGCATCGTCGTGCGGTAGACGGCGAGGCTGGCGGGCAGCGCGCCCTCGTTCAGCATCTTGTTGAAGACGCTGGCGACGAAGGTGCAGAAGGACAGCCGGTCCTCCAGCCGCTTGCCCTCCTCCGCGGACCGCGCCCACTTGATGAGCTCCATCTTCAGGTCGTCGCCGCTGGCCTTGCTGGTCTGCGCGTTGGGCCGCCATACGGGCGCTGAGGCCGACGGCGAGCCGTCCCACTGCGTGTGCTTGCGGTGGAAGGAGGAGCAGGTCCGGCACTGGGAGATGGGGCCGCCGTCAGCAGGGCAGGCCGTCAGCACCATCCGTTTCATCACGGGGTAGAGGGCGAAGAAGACCTCCGCGGCGCTGAAGTGGCGGCCGAGCGCGGGGCACGGTGCCTGCTTGATGAGGTCGGGCCCCATCCACTCCTCGCTGCCTACCGCGGCAGGCAGCGGCCGCTCCCCGCCTAGCTGCGCAGCCATGGCCGCGGGGAAGCGCTCGATAGCGGGCGGGTGGTCAGGCTCGTCCGGAATCGGCTCGTGGCCGGAGGAGAAGAAGGTCGGGTCCTCAGGCGCATGCCGGCGCTGCAGCTGGTTCCACATCGAGTGCGGCTGCCGCACGCGCAGCTTCTCTCCCTCGTCATGCGCCCTCGCAAGGAAGCGGCGTAGGTGCGCTGCCGCTGCGCGCCGGGCCTCCTTCTGCTTGCGCGCATGCTCCTGCTGGGCAGCTTCCACAGCTGCTGCGTTGGCGCGACGGCGGTCCCGCAGCTTCACGTGCTGCTTGCTCGCTGCACGCGCCTTCTTGAAGAGAGACGCGACGTGCGGGGGCAGCGTGAAGCCCTTGTAGAGGCGCTGCCGGCGGGCTACCGCGCCTCGCCGGGTGGCGTCGTGTACAGGGCGGGGAGGGAGGACTGCGTCGCGCGCCTGCCGCAGGACTGCCTCGAGCGCCGCCGCTGCCTCTGCGGCGGTGCTTGTCGCTGACATGATGACAGCGCCCAGCTCCCCTTTGAGCGCCTGCTGCTGCGCTGCAGCCATAGCGTCCCATACTGCGACGTCGCTGTAAGCGGCGGAGGGGTAGTGGAGGCGGCGCGGGACGGCTGCTGCGCCGTCCGCCTGCGGGAGGAGGGTCAGCTCCACTGAGATGCAGCGGTGCGTGACGTAGGTGTCGGACGAGAACGCGAGCTCAGGGCCCGGGCGTACTCGCTCGGCAGCCATCTCCCATGGCGCCGCGATGTAGTCCACCTCCGAGAAGCCGTGGCCGCCGTTCACCATCCTGCTGGTGAAGCCTGCGCGCTCGTCAGCCGTCCTGCCGTGGACGGGCGAGGCGCGGAGCTCGCGGAAGAGGCGGCGGACGAGCGGCGTGAAGGTCTCGTCCTCCGAATGCCTCTCCAGTAGCCGCCCAGCAGCGCCCCAGGCTCTGCAGCCGAGGCGCATGTTCAGGTCGCCCGCCAGCAGTACCTCGCCGCGGTACATGTGGCGGAGGTGGCTGAAGCAGCGCTGCAGCTTGTCAGCGAGCGGCCCGCGCAGGTGTCTGAGGCGCGACTTCTCAGGCGGCGAGTACGCCACCACCAGCGCAAATGGCGAGAGGCCACCAGCGCGGTGTCGCACCTGCACCGCTAGCAGGCCGCTACGGTCGCGGTCGAGGGTCCCTACCTCGTAGAGGTCGGGCCGTAGGTTGAGGACGGCCACGCCGCCGCTAGTAGGCGGCGGCCGGGCCCCTGCGGTGAGCCGCGGCTGGAGACGGAACTGGACCGTCGCCCGCATGCCGAACTCGCGCTCAGCGGACGCCCACCACGAGTGGTCAGCGACCTTGC
>JAIXOF010000143.1 GCA_027486935.1 Cyanobium sp. C1_MAG_00004
CGGGGTCGTCTTGTGAATACGCCTCCGTTTCCACAATCACGCCCCAGAGCTGCTCGCCATCGGGTTGGCGTTTCACCAGCAGGCAGCCGATAAGGTCGGGGGCGACGACCTCAGCGGGGCGGGCGAAGAAGGATTGGGGAAGGGCTGGGAAGTCGTTGGTGGTCGTGGTGGCTATGGGAGTGGCTGGGTGAGGAAGTGCCCAGGGATGCTGACAGGACTTACGGGATGGGCTAGAAAAAAGTGTTGTTGCGATTTCACGCAATGTCAGAAGAACAACTCACAGCCCTGCTTGCCAAGCTCAAGGATGATGCGGGGCTTCAGGAGCAGCTGAAAGGAGCTGCAGACCTTGATGCTGCTGTGGCGGTAGCGAAGGAAGCTGGGTTTGATGTGAGCAAGGCGGATTGGCTCAAGCATCAGGCGAAGCAGACGCTTGAGTTGAGCGATGAGGAGCTGGAAGTCGCTACAGGTGGGGGGGCATTGAAACGGCTCTTATCGATGGCGATCGGTGGAGCCTTGCAGTGTGCCTTCCAGACAGACAAAACAGACCGGACTTGTTAGACCTTCGGACAGACCTTAAAACGCTCACAGCCACTACTAGCGCAGGGGCTTTTGATTTTTTCAATATTCCCCAAAGCACCAAAAACGCACTTCAATACCTGGCACAATCATCCACCTCTGCACACAATCTTGAACCGCTTTGCCTGTCAAAATATATCTCTAACAATTCAATCCACAGCAAAGCCAGGCACCTCTATTTACCATCTCTACCATTACATCTATCTCCCCAGCGCAACTACCACATACTTCGTTCCTTATCACCATCACGGATACCATTGGCTCTTCTAAATCTCACAGCAATCCGTTGCCAGTCATCAGGGATTTGATTTAGGCGACAATCAAACGCAAAGGGCAGCTGCTGTTGCCATGGTGAAACCCGTTTGATTCTGCTCTAGCGAATACGCCTCCGTTTCCATAATCACGCCCCAGAGCAACTCGCCCGTCGGTTGCCGCATCACCAGCAGGCAGCCGATGAGGTCGGGGGCGACGACCTCGGCGGGGCGGGCGAAGAAGGGTTGGGGAAGTGCTGGGATGTGCTGGGACGCTGTGGCGGCGATGGGAGTGGCTTGGCAAGGAAATGCCCAGGGATGCTGACAGGGCTTAGGGGATCGGCTATGAAGGTAGGAGTTATTTGTTTAACCAATGTCAGAAGAACAACTCACAGCCCTGCTCGCCAAGCTCAAAGAGGATGAGGGTCTCCGCGAGAAGCTCAAGGGTGCTGCAGACCTTGACGCCGCTGTGGCGATGGCTCAAGAGGCGGGTTTTGATGTGAGCAAGGCGGATTGGCTCAAGCATCAGGCGAAGCAGACATTGGGGTTGAGTGATGAGGAGTTGGAGGGAGTGGCTGGTGGAAAGTTCACAGATGGCTGCACAGGCGCGATCTGCAATTAAAACAAAGCCGACATTTTCCAAATTCAAATCCTATTGGGCTGAATATGCAATCGCCCAGGGCGAACAAAACAAGATTTATTCTCGGGGTGGGGGTGGGGAGAGAAGGACGATTAGATTCTTAGCACTCGGAAATGCCTGTTAAACATCGCCACCAATCCTGAAATCAAGACCTCCCGCGCCTAGCCATCAGGATGGCAATTTAACAACAGTTTGACAATGAAATTTGCAGCAACTTCCTCAATGAGGCAGGCGAAGAAGGTTGGGGGAAGGTGCTGGGTGAGTGAGATGACGATGTGAGGTGACACCCAGGAGTGCTGACAACTGCTGAAGGATGCCCCGTAATGAGGGGCAATCACACCGCACTACTCAAGCGATGTCAGAAGAGCAACTCACAGCCCTGCTTGCCAAGCTCAAGGATGATGCGGGGCTCCAGGAGAAGTTCAAGGGTGCTGCAGACCTTGACGCCGCTGTTGCGATTGCGAAGGAAGCTGGGTTTGATGTGAGTAAGGCGGATTGGCTCAACCATCAAGCCAAACAAACACTGGAACTCAGCGATGGGGAGCTGGAAAGAGTGGCTGGCGTAAAATTCACGGTCACACTAACAGGTGACAACCCAGCGTGCTGCGAACGCACAGATGGCGAAAACTTTTGCTAACGCAAAACTGTTCATTCGATTATCTCATTTTATTCCCCAAAAGTCCGCGCCACTGCCGAAACTTTTTATTTTTTATTCCGCCCAGGCAAGCACAAGCGCAAACACCATCCTATAACTGTCACCTTCACGACTCATCTCGCCATATTTAGCTCCAAATTACAACCAGATTTAACCACAAAAATTTCCGCCCAGCGCAAAATAAGCCAACTCTATTCTTAGGCCCTACAAATGAAAACATTCCCACAGCACAGCGACCATACACTTCGCTCACTATGGCCACACGGATGTCATTGACCCGTCTAAATCCCAATGCAATCTACTGCCAATCACCAGGGATTTACCCATGACTAATAACTAACGTAAAAGGGGGGTGTGCCGGTGCACCAGTGAAATCCCGGTTTCCACAAGTACGCTCCACAACAGCTCGCCCGTCGGTTGGCGGTTCATCAGCAGGCAGCCGATGAGATCAGGAGCATGCTCTTCTGCGGGGCGGGCGAAAAAGGTTTATGGCAGAACTTGGAGGGAGTGGCTGGTGGCGTGAAGGAAGCTGATGAACGCGGGCCATTCCTTGAGTGTGACCATCGCTAGCACCTCTACGCTTTCAATGGCGGAGCGGCATCTTCGGAGAGGAGCTCTGCGAGCCAGGAGTTAAACAGGGCCGCGAGACCCCCTGCTGGCGACAACACCAGAGAGAAAACCCGATCAAGATTCGGCAAATGATCACCACACTGCCGCTGGCTCTGGTGCAGTTGCACCCCGGCGAGGACGCCACTAGCAACAGGAGCGCGGCGGAAGCCTGGATGGAGCAGGCCATGGATCCCCCGGGGGGCAACCCCAGGCCCAGGCTGCTGATGCTGCCTGAAATCTGGAACGCCCCCTACGCGGCAGCCCGTTTTGCTGACTACGCCGAGCCGGTGGCGGAGCCCGGCAGCCAGCTGGCTGAAGGGCCCTCGCCATCATTGGCAATGGTGGCCCAATTGGCGCGTCGCCATGGCGTCAGCGTGATCGCCGGCTCAATCCCCGAGAGAGGCAACGACGGGCGGATCTACAACACGGCCACTGTGATCGACGCCAACGGCCATCTATGCAGCAAGCACCGCAAGGTGCATCTGTTCGATGTGGATGTGCCCGGAGGCATCCGCTTTCGCGAATCTGACAGCCTCACAGGCGGTGACCGACTGACTGTGCTAGATGGGGCCGGCGACCCGCTGGGCACCGGCCTGGCGGAACCGCCTGGGCTTGGACTATTGATCTGTTACGACATCCGCTTCCCTGAGCTGGCGCTGCTGATGCAGCAGCAATTGGGCTGCAGCCTGATCGCCTGCCCAGCCGCCTTCAACACCACCACAGGTCCGCGCCACTGGCATCTGCTGATGCGCGCCCGTGCCGTGGACACACAATGCTTTCTGCTGGCATGCTCCAGCGCCCGGCCCGAGGGTGGCCAGGCCTATCCCAGTTACGGCCATTCCATGGTCGTGGATCCCTGGGGCACGGTGGTTGCCGAGGCGGGCTGCGGCGAGCAGGTGTTGCATGCCCAGCTGGATTTCGAGCAGGTGGCCCTGGCCCGTCAAGCGATCCCTACAGGCCAGCAGCGCAGGCATGATGTCTATCAGCTGACACAGGTGTAAATGACCTGCGGGGGACAAAGGTCTG
The DNA here is from genome assembly GCA_027486935.1 of Cyanobium sp. C1_MAG_00004. Lineage (GTDB taxonomy): Bacteria > Cyanobacteriota > Cyanobacteriia > PCC-6307 > Cyanobiaceae > RGUW01. Next base: position 3,758 of record JAIXOF010000143.1, read on the forward strand.
TCCCTGTACTTCATCAACCAACGCTCGGGCATCCCAGGGCGACGCTCCATATAAGAAGGCTGCTGGCATTGGATGGGGCAGGTGCTGACAGCAGCAGGGTCTTGAGCTTACTGAGGCATTGATGACTTTAGGCCATGCCAGAAGAACAACTTAGAGCCCTAATTGCAAAACTCAAGCATGATATGGGACCCATGGAAAAGCTCAAGGGTCCAGCCGACCACCTCGACGAGGCTGTGGTGATGGCGAAGGAAGCCGGGTTTGATGACCGCAAGGTGAAGCAGCTCACACATGAAACAAGGCAACCATTTGAACGCATTGACAAGGGGCTCGAGGTTGCAACCGTAGAATCAGCCAAAACCCAAGACAACTATCAGCGCTCTAGCCAAATATCGCGCAAAGGCTGTAGCGGACAACAAATGTCATTCAGATAGCATTAAACACTCTTTTGCAAAGAGATTGCCAAGGAGCCTCGAGAGAAGCCGAGGAGGGGAACCAATCAAAACTATAGACACGCCAAGGCGCTTCCTTGAGCCTGGTGAAAGCTTCCGGCAAGAGCCCTGCAGTCTCAAAGCAATCTCTACACATTGAAGCAAAAGCGGCTCTCAAGCCTGCAACGATCCAAAGGCACTTTTGCGTCCAGTACAGTTATGTAGAATTATTCAACCCCTAGCTTGGTTCATTTAATCAAAGCCGGATACCAAAACAAAGCCGCCTAGACAATATAAAAGATACGCAATGCCGCCCGGAAAAGGGAAACGAAGACTTACCTACTTGACGCGCAAATCAAGTCCAGACCTAATTATTGAACTGGTTTGCAATTTTGAGACGCCAAGGACAGCAGGGCGAGGCAGCCAATAATCTGAGCCGTGCCTCCTGCCACCTCCTCCAAATCCTGATCAGTTAATTCAACCGCTACACCAGGGTCAAGGGATGGCACATCAGAGAGATTCACGTCAAAACCGGCTTCAGAGGCAATTTCGACAACTTGATCGGGGTTCAGGACATCCCTCAGCCGCTGCTGCAGGATGGGATCTTGTGCAGCTTAAGCGCAGAAAGCCTGGAATTGCTGCTGCGACATAATAATAATTAAATCAACTTAAACTACCATGAAATCCTTAAGCCGTCAAGCCAGGTCGGCGATCGCTCACAACCTGAATCACGCGCCTTGCCAAAAGCAATTCAGTCGCGAAGCAGATGGCAAGCGATCTAACCGCTTTACGACTGATTCTTGCCGAGAGAACAACAGGCAAGGTGCCAAGCGGCCATTGAACAGCTCTTGGCCTTCTGCTCGAGCACAGTTGTATCCTGCGCTGAGCAATAACATGACTGACTCTCTCGCGTGCAGCAACTGCAACAACCAAACCGGGCCGGGCCCCAGGAAACATATCCATCCCGCATCTGCTGATAAAATCAAATGCTTTTCGTCACGCCGCAGGCCACATCAATCTGCCCTGGCATCTGCAGCCGCCAAGGACAACAAACAACGCCGGTTGGCCTGCACATGGCTCGCCAATGACTCCAGCTGTCGTCCGCACAGACGAAGCATGGGCCCATTGTCAGCGGCCACACCGAAGGAACCAGAGCTGTATTCAGGCTGCACGGCGAGGGCTTGTCTGACCGCGTGCTCCAACAGCAGCAAGCCAGTGCCCTGGCCCTGATGCGCAGGAACAACCCACCACTGCGTCACCCGAAACAGGGAGGCACCGACCCGATGGGCGATCAACCATCCGACCGCAGAGCCCCGATCCAGCATCACAGTGCTGATGCCTGCATCGAGGCAGGCAAAGGGGGCATCGGGATTCTGCTGTACAGGCCAGGCCCAGCGGGGCGCCTGGAGCTGTTGACCCAGTTGCTGTTGGGCCTCAGTCGCGAGCTCAGCCCAGGAGATCAAGCTGAATCGCTGGGACCGCTGCAGGCGTTGCACCAGGGGTGCCAGGCGTTGAACAAGAGCCTGGGCGCCATCGCGATCCAGGTGTACCAGACGCAACCCCTCCATCCACTGCCAGCCCAGCTGTGGGTCGGTCAGCGCTGTCATGGCGGCCGTTGAACCGTGATGCAGCGGATAGCTGAGGGACAGTGATCGCCATCCCATGGCCATGGCCTGTTGCCGAACCCAGCCCAGCAGCTCGCGCGCCAGGCCCAGGCTTCTGAAAGGCTCAGCCACCACCAGACTGAGGACTTCTGGAGACGGTTCAGAACCAGCTCGCAGCACCGCCAGAGCGGCGGGTTGGGCCGCAAACAACGCCCCCGCAGCCAACATCGAGCCAGGGGCCGGCCATGGCGCTTGCTCCTCAGGGTGACTGAGGGCAGGCAGTGCCTGGGCCAGGGCAGGGGTGGTCAGATGCTCAAACGCCTCAGCGTCAGCATGCGTGAGCCAAAACGCCATCACGGATTGTGGGTTCGCCTCTCAATCCGGCCATGATGGCGTCACATCGCACCGGGCGCATGGCTGCTCCTGGAGCTGAAGACTGTTTTGCCTTGCTGGAGCAACCCGCCTGGGGGATTGTGGAACACTGCAGGACATTGGCGACCAACCCCGAAGCGTTCTGGTTGCCCCATTTTGGCTTTCAGGCGATGGCCCTGAGCCGGGACTGGATCGCCCGCCAACCAGCCCTGCTGGCCATCGAAGCAATCTGCCCGATTGCCCAGCTCGGCAATCTGCGCATGCCCGACCACTGGGTCTACCACTGGCACCGGGATCACGACTTCCAGACATACATTAACATGTTGTTGAGCACTGGGGATGTGAGAGTCCCGCGCAACGCTCCATTGCGCCCGCAACCGCTGCATCCTGGCGGAAATTGACCGAATGGAGAGGCGTTATCTTTTCTGGCAGAGTTGAAAGAGGAATACGCCTAAATCCACTTCCCGAATTCTGCTATATCAACAACTTGCTTGACAATCTGAAAAAGATTCAGCAGCCCTCTCCATGCCTTCGCTTTTACAAATAATCCAGAAGGCATCTTAGTTGCGTTTGTTTCGGCTCCATCAGGCATTTTGAGATGGAAACCATGACAATCGAATTGTCAAACTAGTGTTTTGCTGCAAGCCTTGCTCAGAGCGGCACCGAAAGATGCCAAGGATTATGGGTATCAGCTCTTGCCAAGCAGCAGAACCACCAAGCTCAATACCAAAAGCCTGATCGGCCAATCAGTCCTTCCCTTAATTCCAACGGCTGATGTTATGATAAAACTTCTCAAACCAGGAGGAACACGTGAGGGTATTTGTATTGCTCTACTGCCGCTCGGATGACAACCTACAGGGAAACCTCCTATTCTTTGAAAGCATAAGGGTTGGCTTTCCTGACGCGGAAATCCATGTTTTCGACAACAACAACCCTCATGCATACTGCGAGCAATTTGCGCACGAGACTGAAAGAATCAAGGGCACTTTCACCATGCTTAGCAGAGAAATTTTGCACTCTCAATTTATAGAGTCATTAGCGAAGAAGGAAGACGAAGACTTCTACGTAGTTGATCCTGATACTATTTGGTTCGACAGGATGCCCAAAAGCTATGACGCCCCTCTCGCGGGGAGACTGATTCCCGCTTTCTTTGATTCATTCACTGGATGCCACACGCTCTCCAGGCTGCATACAAGCTGCTTATTTCTTTCACCTGCCGCCATTAGAAGCCATCTCTCAGGATTAAGAAATAAATTCGCATTTAACGGATTCCGCGACGTGATTTTTAAGCACAATGGCAAGTGGTTTCGTTATGACACCTGCGGGCAACTGTACCATGCCCTACAAGACGCCGCCCATGTTTATGATGATCAAGAGAATTCTGCATTTGCTCATTTATTCTGCGGAACTCATTTGGATCTAATGCGGCAATATTACCCTCGACTGGCTGAAATACACGATCTTGTTGCCAAGGGAGAGCGCGACTTGCAGTGGCTATATCATGAGCAAAACAACTTTTTCAATTCACTCGGCTCTTCTCTATAGTGCTTCCCAAAAAGGAAATCACTTGAAACGCAACTTTTCAAAGCGATCAGGTCCGGCCGCGGCCCTTCTTGTGGTGTAAAACCGAGGCTCGACTGCCCTGATCTGAATGTGAACAGGGTGAAATTACGGCACGTCATTTCCGTGCTGCAGATGCAGCCCTTATGAACACAGAGCAACCCAGGCGAATGACTTATCAAGTCTTTAATCTGGGTCGCTCTGTGGTGATGGCCATGACAATTTGCTTCTAGGCAGCTCTATTTTCGGCCCCGGTGGCGTGGTGTTGAGGCTGCTGCCTTTTGCAGCGAGGCCTGCGCCTGCAGGGTGTCCAGAGCTGGAATGGCGGCCATGCTTTCGGCTGAGAACATGCGCCGGCCCTCGAGCTGCCAGTGCTCGTCCTGCTCCAACAACACGGCTCCCACCAGGCGGGTGTTGGCCGCGTCGTTAAGGAAGATGCCGACGACGCGGGTGCGGCGTTAGACCTCCTCGTGCAGATGCTCCAGCAAGTTGGTGCTCCAGATCTTGCGCCAGTGGGGCTTGGGCAAGTGGCGGAACGCCAGCACGTCCTCCTTGGCCTCCAGCATGAGTTCAGTGGCCCTGGGGAAGCGTTCTGCCAACGAGGCGGCCAGGTCAGGCATCGAGGTAGACATAGGCGTAGCCAGCCTCCTCGAGTGGGCGGTTGAGGAAGGTCTGCACCTGCACGTCGATGTCAGAGCAAATGCGGCTGAACTGGGACCTGGAAAGGCCGCTCTGCACACCAAGGGCCGCCACCAGCGCATCGACCTTGCGGGTCGAGATGCCACCGACTTACGCCTCCATCACGACGCCGTAGAGGGCCTGGTCCACACGGCGGCGACCTCCAGCTCGATCAGCTGCTGTAGGCCGTGGCGCACGATCTCAGGGAGCAGCTCACCGGCACTGCTGCCGTCGGGTAGCGGCGCCAGTGCAGAGGCCCCAGAATCAGTCTTGGGCATGGTTCATCTGGTTGAGGTAGAACTCGAACCAGGGAAACGGGCCGGCCCACCCGGGGTCCCCGCCCCTTGCAACACCAGCGAATGAGCCGGGGTTGAGATCCCCAAGGATTTACAGCAACTGCTGGGACGCGAGCGAGCACGGACCATCACAGTCACACCCTGTTTGGCCAGAGCATCAACAACACCAACATGCACTACCGGGAGCTCGCCTATGAGCCGGGGCTCTTTGACCTGTTCAACAAACAGATTCCCTACACGGTGATCAATCTGGATGGGGACAGCCACCTGTTTTCGCTCGAATTCACCGAAGCTGTGCCCTTTGGCGAGCTACGGGAACGGTTGGCGTCTGCTGGACTGCTTGAGCCTGCAGGCAGCCAATGATCCCGGTCTTGGCACCGCTGCGCTCGTGCTCGTCGTTGATTACTGCGATGCTCGGCCAGCATCCTGAGCTGGCGTTGCTGGCGCTGCAGCTGATCGCTGAAGACAAGCAAACCCCTCCAAAAGCCATAACATTTGTCGACACGAGCCCAGCCAATGCTCAGCAGCCCTGCCAGACCTTCACTTGAGCAACGGTTGCGCCTGGAGGGATGGAGCCTGCACCAGCGGCTCAGCTGGATTGCCTCCCAGGGCCAGCCGCCAGGGGAGCGGAGCATCCGGGACGAAGCCCTGCAGAGCTGGCGGCAGGTGGTCGCCCCCGACAATGGGGCCAATTTCGACAAACGCCTGACCTGGGATGGGCTGACACCGGCGGCGGCGGCGTGGGCCCTGGACCCCGATCCTGCCGACTGCCCCCAGGAGCCGAGCTGGTGGCCCCTGCTGCAGTCGCTGCAGCAGGCGGCACGGGACACCCAAGGCAACACGGAGCTCGCTGAGCGCGGCAACAAGCAACCGTTTGTGCACCTCTGGCGGCCCGCAGCCAGCTGGGCACTGCAGACGCTGCAGCAGCGCTGCGATGACCTCACCAGCTCACTGCAGCTGGGCGCTGACGCCTGGCTCGATCTGGGCGAGGCCCTGCTCGAGCGCCTGTGCAACACCGCCGATCAGGCCCTGTGGGAGCTGTTCAACCAGCGCCGCACCCCGGGCCAGATGCTGCTGGCCCACCTGGGAGCCAATGGCGACGGCACGGGCGAGCCGGTGCACGAGGCCTACGACGCCTTTGTGGCCCAACTGCTGGGCAGCGGATACGGCCTGCTGCTGGACGAGTACCCGGTGCTGGGCCGCCTGCTGGCGGTGATCACCGAGCTCTGGCTCGAGGGCAGCGAAGAGATGCTGCGGCGCCTGGCCGCCAGCCGCCTGGCCTTGCAGCAGCACTTTGGAATCGGGGCAACAGGGTTGTTGCACAAGGTGCAGCTGGGCCTCAGCGACCCCCACCGCGGCGGTCGGGCAGTGGCGATTCTGAGCTTTGGCGGTTCAGGTGGAGACGACACAACCAAGGTCGTCTACAAGCCAAAAGACATGCAGGTGGATCAGACCTACCAGGACTTTCTGCAGGCGCTCAACGACGCCTCAACCCTGCCGCCACTGCGCTGCCTGACGGTGTTGAGCCAGGACGGCTACGGCTTCATGGAATGGGTCGAGCATCGCCCCTGCTCCAGTGATGCCGAGCTCGAGCGCTTCTATCGCAACGCCGGCCGCACCATGGCGGTGCTGCACATCCTGGGCTGCACCGACTGCCATTACGAAAACCTGATCGCCAGCGATGACCAGCTGGTGCTGATCGACACCGAGACCCTGCTCGAGGCCGACCTGCGGGATCTGATCAGCGACGACGGTGATGACCCTGATCAGCTGTCGGACCTGCAGACCTCGATGCAGGGCTCGGTGCTGCGCTCAGGCCTGCTGCCCCAATGGCTGATGGCCGGCGCCGGCAAGAAACGGGCCTTCGACATCAGCGCCCTGGGCATTCAGCCACCGCCGCCCGAGCGTGAGCTGCCCGGCTGGTTGGGGCTCAACAGCGACGGCATGATGGCCGGTCGCAGCAGCCAGGCCTGCGAGCTGCCCACCAGCCTGCCAGTGGGGCTGGGCAGTCCGCAACGGCTGACCGATTTCATCGATCAATTGTGCGACGGCTTTGCCCAGCAGCTGCAGGAGGCGATGCGTCTGCGATCGCCGTTGTTGCAGGCCCTGGCCCGCTTCAGCGGCCAGCCGCGGCGGCTGGTGGCCCGGGCGACGCGGCTGTATTTCACGATTCAGCGGCAGATGCTGGAGCCGGCGTCCCTGCGAAGCGCCGTGGCCCATGGCCTCAAGCTCGAGCAGCTGAGCCGCAGCTTTGTGCTGGCCAGCGAGAAGCCCTTGAACTGGCCGATGTTCACGGCCGAGCTGCTGCAGATGGAGCGGCTCGACATTCCCTTCTTTGAACACCTGATCGACGGCGAGGAGCTGCCCCTGCCTGAGGGGCTGGCGCCGATCCCAGAGTTCATGAAGGCCAGCGGCCTGGTGGCCGCCGAGCGGCGCCTGCAGGAGCTGGACGGGGCCGAAATCGCCTTTCAGCAACAGTTGATTCGCGGCGCCATTGCAGCCCGCCATCTCAAGGCCAATCCGCAGCCCAGCGAAGCTGGAACCAGCGCGGCATCAACCGAATCCCAACCCGGCACAGCACCCGGGCTCGCCAGCCTCGATGCCGATGTCAACCGGCAGGAGGCGTTCAGGCTCGGCGACGAGCTCTGGAGCGCCGCCATTCGCGACCGCAAGGGACGCCCCGAGTGGCTGGGCATGGACCTGGGTGCCGATGGCGAATCGTTCCATTTCGGCCTGATCGGCAACTCGTTGTATTCGGGTGCCAGCGGCATCGCCCTGTTGTTTGCGCGCCTGGCCCTGGCCAGCCCGGATCAGGCCGCTGCCAGCCAGTGGCGCGAGCGCGCCTGGAGCTGTTTTGAAGGCCTGGCCGAACTGGCCGAGCGCAACAGCAACGACCAGCTGTTTCGCCTGGTGCGCGATCTGCCGTACGGGATCAGCGGCAGCGGCGGCATCCTGCTGGCGCTGTTGCTCCTGAGCCAGGCCGGCATCGACGACGCCGCTCCCCTGAGCGACCTGCTGGTGCAGCAGCTGCGGCCCGAGCGCCTGATGGCCGACGAAGGCATCGATGTGATCGGTGGCGTCACCGGTCTGATCGGGCCGCTGTTGCGTCTGGGCACGCCCCAGGCCCTGGCCCTGGCCACCAGCTGCGGTGAGCGGCTGCTGGCCCTGCAGCTTGAGACGGGCGGCTGGTCATCGGGCGGCGCCCCTGCCAGCCAACGCCGGCCGGCGCTGACCGGTTTTTCGCACGGTGCCGCCGGCATGGCCGCCGCCCTGGCCCGCCTAGCCCAGGCCACCGGTCAGCAGCGCTTTGCCGAGGCGGCCCGCCGGGCCGTGGCCTATGAGCGGGCAGTGTTCGTCGACGCGCGCGGCAACTGGCCCGATTTCAGAAGCAGCAGCGAGCCCAACGAATTCATGCTGAGCTGGTGCCACGGCGCCCCCGGCATCCTGCTGTCGCGCCAGGTGCTGCGGGCCGCCGGGCTGGCCGATGGGCAGACCGACAGCGAACTGCAGACCGCCCGTGCCAGCACCCTGGCCGGCCTGGAGCGTCTGCGCAGCATCGGGGGCGATGCGGCAGCGCACCTGTGTTGCGGCGCCCTGGGGCTCACGAGCCTGCTGCGCGTCGATGCCCAGGCCAGCGGCGCGACCGTCGATGCGGCGGTCCCCGAGGCCGAAGCACAGGTGATCAGCGGGGCCCGGGCCGGTGGCGGTTACACCTTCTTCAGTGTTGACACCGGCTCGCTCAACCTGCCGGGCCTGCTCACCGGCAAGGCCGGCGTGGCCCTGGCCCTGCTGGAAGCGGCCGAAGGGCAACGGTGGTTGCCCCAGGTGTTGAGCGCCGGACTGCTGCCTGACAGCCCCAAGAGACCTGGCTAGACCGACGGCAGATCCGCGGGCTGCGCGCCCTCAAAACCATGTCTGCCAACGATCTGCAGGCCCTGCTGGCCCAGGCCTTCGAAGAACCGGAACTGGAGGCCCGCCTGCAGGACTGCAAAGCCGATCCGGTGGCTGTGGCCGCATCGGCTGGTTACACCATCACCTTCGAAGAATTCAGCAATTCCCAGAGATCCTGGGAGAATTGGCGCATCAGCAGCGTCCACGACGAGGAGATCTGAGCCCATGACCAGCGGCGGCTTCAACCTGGGCACCGTGCTGCTGTTCGGCAGCGGCCTGTTTGTGCTGGCGACCCTGTTCTTCGGAACCAGGGGTGGCTACTACGACACCGACAAGTACGACGGCAACGGCA
>JAIXOF010000022.1 GCA_027486935.1 Cyanobium sp. C1_MAG_00004
CTCGAGCACTATCGCGAGGGCGACCTCGTCTGCCTGCCCTTTGGCGAGGCGCACAAGGAGGCGGTCGAGGGCTTTCTGGCCGTCGAGTCAGGCATCGGCTACCCGACGTCCTTCCTACCCTTTCGCATCTACGAGTCCCATGCGGCGAAGGCCTGGGCCTGCGGTCGGGAGAACAAGTCGCCGCACAACTACTGGTTCGTGTGTCCGAACTACTACGACGTTGCGGAGTGGCCGTTTGGCGTGCCGACCAAGCCCCTCGTGGGCTACTTCGGGCGCATCTGCCACATAAAGGGTCTGGACATTGTCGTGGAGGTTGCGCGGCGCTTCCCGCACGTAGACTTCGTGATCTGTGGTCAGGGCGAGGATGCATACACAGGGCAGAGCCCGAATCTGCGCTACCAGGCTCCCCTGCATGGTCGGGAGCGAGGGCATTTCTTGAGTCAGCTCACCTGCCTCCTGTGCCCGAGTCTCTACTTGGAACCCTTCTGCGGGGTTAACGTGGAGGCCCAGCTGTGCGGCACGCCGGTGATCGCGCCGGAGAGCGGGGCGTTCGTCGAGACCATTGAGCACCTGGAGACCGGGCTCCTGTGCCATACCCTGGCGGACTACTGCCTCGGGGTGCAACTGGCCCTGGGCGGCCGCTTCGACCGAGAGTGCGTTCGCCTGCGCGCCCTGCGGTATGACATGTACGCGGTGGCGCGGCAGTACGACTACGCCTTCCGCTGCATCGCGGACCTGCGAGGAAAGGGCTGGTACACGGAGACTAGCCACCTCTCCTCTGGAAAGCCTCCCGCCTTCTAAGAACTAATTGGTGAGCTTCTCGCAATACTTTGATCTGTGCCTTTTCGGCATCACTCGGGTTAGCTTTACGCTCCAGTGCTGTTGCCGCATTGTTCAAGCTTTTGTACAATGGATCAGACAAATCATACTCCTTTACGTCTTTGAGCTCACGCGTCTTAAGATCTTCGAGAAGTTGTTTGCCGGCGAGGGTTTTGATATTCTTCATATCATCGAGAGTGATTGGAATTGTAATAGGACTACCCAGCATTAACTCCGCTCTCCTGAGCGCCAGGAGCATGCGGAATTGATCAATTTCGTCTTCAACTTTGGGGTTCTTGCGAGCCCATAGCTCTTGAGCCATATTGGCGGCCCGGTCCTCATCAGTCGCATCCAATGGGTTGTCTCGCAGCCTCTCCAAGAAAGCTTTCCTTTCGCGGTGCGGACCCTTCGACAGAGGATATTCGCGGTCGCGTATAGCCTCCCGGTCAAACGTCTTATTTGGCTGAGGCAGGGGAGCTTTAGGCTCTGGAGGCCTCATAGGCCGACGCTGCAGCTCCTCCTCGTATTGCCGAACGAGGTCGCGTATTTCCTGGGAACGACGGGGATGATCTTCATTCTCCGCCGCGTCCCGTCGGGCATTCCGAAGTCTTGTCTCCAGCTCCTCCATGGGGAGGTTGGCAAAAGGCCGCTCAGGCGGCGGTGGCGGCGGTGGCGGTGGCTTCGGTGGCGGCTTCGGTGGCGGTTCTAAGTCGATTACGGGTGGCCTTCCTTCAAGTGTCGCAATCCGGTCCTCAATCGCGCGTTGAAGATTCCTTAGTTTCGGTGTCTCTCCTCGTTGCGCCATCCTCTCAATGTTCCGTGCACTATCCCTGCGAGCTTGCTCCAACTCCATCTGTCGCTGCTCTGCCTGCGCTTCTGCTCTCGTCCGAAGGCGCTCCACACCCGCCGCCCGAACGCCGGCTGGGAGACCGCGCTCGTAGAAGGCCTTCCAGCGTCGAATGAGCTCTGTCCTCTGATTGCCCGACAGCTCTGCGGAGGACGGCCTGGACGCAGGCGTCGGCGGCTGCGCCTCACTCACGGCCTCCTGCTCGACCGGGGCCTCGCCCTGTTCCTGCGCCGCCGCCGGGATCTCGTGCTCCGGCGTGTCGGTGGGCAGCACGTCCTTGGTCGCGTACCAGTGCTCGTGCGTGTCCTGCACATGGGCACCGGTAACGTCGAAGCCCTTGATGAGATGGACGTTGGTGCTCCAGACCTCGTTGTACACTCGGCGGTTGAGTCGCTTGACCTTCAACAAGCTCCGGAAGCCGCGGGCCTTCTGCAGCTTCTCCTTGCGCTTGTCAATCAAATCCTGATTGTGCTTCATGTCCGTCGCCGCCTGGTAGCGCAGGTCAAAGATCGTGCTCTTTTCGTGCTCCGTCTCGGGAGGCTTGGAGACATCCGCGGGTGCCTCGTTAAAGAGCTTGCGGTGCGGCGCCTTGTTGTGGCCGCTGATCACCTGCTGCACGCGCTCCGCCCAGCTGGCGCCGGCGCGCACCTCGATGGCGAGTGCACGGCGCACTTGGCCGATGAGGCGATCGATCGTCGCCAGCTCTTCGCGGGAGCGCTTGAGGACGTGCACAATGTCGTTCTTCTTCAGCATGGCCTGGAAGCGGTAGCTGATGAACACCGAGTCCTCGTCCGTCGTAAGCACCGTGGGCGCTTGGTGATGCTCCGTCTTGGCGCGCTCGAGGATGCGCTGGAACATGTCCGGAGCCTGATCGCGACTCATCATCAGCTCCGCCCAGGCGAAGCGCGTGAAAATATCCTGCACCAGAAGGATATAGGTATAGGTGCGTCCGTCGACCGTCGAGGGGTTTTTCGTATAGTCAATGATATCTGCGGCCCAGCGCTGATCCTTGTCGGCCGCGTAGACGCGACCCTTGTAGACGGGCCGCGCGGCAAAGACCTCCTTCTCGGAGCGAGACTTCAAGAACTTGCGCAGATTCTCCAGCGACACCTGAATGCCCCGCCGCTTCAGCACGGCGTTGAGGCGGTCAGCGCTCGGGCGATTTAGCTCCAGCCAGATCGTGTTGATCTGCTGCCAATCCATTTCTTGAGGTGTAGAGAATTACGGAGTAGCGCCGCCCCTCGTAGGGCAGCACCCAGTGGGGGCGATGTCCGTCGAAGATGACGGGCCGCCTCTTCGTGGTGTGGCAGGCGAGCACCCGAGGATCCTCCGTCTCGATGACCAGCTCGCCGCCCGTGAAGTCACCCAGGGACAGCGCCCAGGAGAGGCCGACGTTGTTCTTGTCCACATGCGGCACGCCGTTGAAGTCGCGATTCACGTGCGCGGTGCTGCACTCAAAGCCGCCGGCCATGTCGCGCAGCGTGTCCCAGAGCAGCTGCAGCAGCGCGCGCGATCGGGTCGCGGACGCTTTTCTTGATGATGTCGTGCGAGACGCCCCAGAAGCCGGAGGTGCGGCCGAGGGAGAAGCTCTGGTTGCCCTGGGCGGCGGCGCGGAGGCCGTGGGAGCACAGCCGGTCCCAGGGCAGATGGTCCAAGATCCAGAGGGCTCGCTTGTAGAGGCTCAAGGGGACAGCGGCCGCCTGAAGCCGAAGCATCCGCCGCGGCTCCGCCCGGAAGAACTCGAGGAGACGCCGCTTACAATCCTTCCCTGAGCCGGCGGGGAGTCCGAGCTCGCGGCAGCGCTGCTGGGCATAACTCCCCGGTAGACAGGCGAGCTGCGCCTCCATCTTTGTATAGGTCTGGGATCTTCTATTTCCATCACGATCCAGAGCGTGAGCGGTAGCCAGATCATGACGATCAGCAGGCAGGACACTTCGCAAATCATCTTTCTTTTTAGCGCGGTCAAACCGGGGCTCAAGACGGGGGGGACAAGAAGAAATGCGCAACGCCCGCAGAATCCGTCCCCGTCGTCATGGAGAGGCCGCGCTTCACGACGCTTCATCCGGAGGGAAGCTACAACACAAGCAAGGACATCGTGGAGCGTCTCCTTATGGACAACATGCAGGACGAGGTGTTCATCCTGGAGAGCACTCGATCGCTCGATCCGGAGACGCGCGCGGCGGTGCGGAAGGCCCTGGATCAGATGGCGCAGCGCAGTCGTCACATCGGCCAGCACTTGATTGATGTGCTGCGCGTTCAGGCGACCCGCTCGACGCCGAGTCGCAATGGAAAACCTCCCCCCCGCGCTTCAAGCGCATCCCAGACCTGAGACTTGGACTGACGAGCGTCAGCCGGGCCCAAAGATCAAAAATGAGTTCCGCGCGCATACGGGCGCGCCTCATCGCCCTTGTCGAGGAGAACGCCGAGCCGTATCATGAGGGAAGGGGATTCGCTATGTTTGTAGGCAAGCCGAAGATTATGCTGCGAGGTCGCTACGGGGAATACACTGAGAACGGTAAGCTGTGGCACGAGCTGGGCGGCCGTGACCCAGTGCGCTACAAGGGCGAGCTCCGTCGCACCGCCAACACGCAATATGTACTGGAGGGCAGTACAAAACACGTGTTGCAGAAGTTGGTGCGGGGGCCGAACGGACTAGAGTGGCAGCCCACTCGCAAGGGTCTGCGGTTCCGCGAGCAGAACCAATGGGAGGTGCTCATCCCAGCCATCGGGCATCACAAAGATCGAACGTTTGTAGACAAGATTGTCATCACCGACAAAGAGGTAACTCGCAACCTACAATCAATCGGAGATTCAATTGACACCATGCCGTCGCTGCACGCGATGATGAAGTACACTACGACGCACGCCGTGCGCGACGCGGACGCACAGAAGGAGTTTATCAAGGAGGCACTGCAGGCTCATTGGGCGCAGGAGTATCCTGAGGAGTGGAAGACTGGAGGCACAATAGTGATCGCGCGAGCCAGCGATGCCTACTGGACCCTCGACATCGCCCAGGCAAAAGCCGGCGAGGGCTTCCAGTACGACTGGAAGGCGAGCTACGTCTCGGATGGCCGCATCCACACGGAGACCATCCTTAATCGTGCGCTGCGTGGGACGCCCTACATACCCATCGACATGGCCCGGCAAATGAACCTTATGCCACTGGCCAGCATCGACCTCGACGGGTTTTGCGTGCCGATCCAGCTGCAGCAGCTCACCAATCGATACAGACCCACCGAGAACGGCCGCAGGGTGCTCTCGCGCGACAGCGTCGAGTTTCGCTACACCGTTGAGGAGATGAAGGAGTTCCTCGAACAGATCCACGAGCGAGTACACGGCGTGCGACCCGGTAAGCAGCCAACGGTGTACCCGCAGCCGACGGTCAATGAGCAGAGCAAGCTGGGTGGCTTTTACGAAGCCTGGGCGCACTTCATCCCGCTGGGTAAAATCCGAACTCTAGAGTGGCTGCACAACCAGTACTGGCACCTTAGGAAGTATTTACCTGAACGTTCCAAGTCA
>JAIXOF010000041.1 GCA_027486935.1 Cyanobium sp. C1_MAG_00004
GCGGCGCCGTAGCCGTTGTCGATGTTGACGACGCTGAGCCCCGGGGCGCAGCTGGCCAACATGCCGTGCAGGGCAGCCTGGCCGCCGGCACTGACGCCATAGCCGACCGAGACCGGCACAGCGATCACCGGCTGCGGCAGCAGGCCGGCCAGGACCGTGGGCAGGGCCCCTTCCATGCCGGCACAGGCGATCAGCACCCGGGCGCGGCGCAGCTGCTCGAGCCGGGCCAGCAGCCGCTGCAGGCCCGCCACCCCCACATCGAGCATCAGTTCGGCCTGGACTCCGTGGGCCTGCAGGCTGAGCCGGGCCTCGGCAGCCACCGGCAGATCGCTGCTGCCGCCGCCCAGGATGGCCACCGTGCCCACCGACCGGTCGGGGGCAGGCAGCGCAGCGCTCACCAGGCAGCGGGCTTCGGCGTCGTAGCGCACGGCGCCATGGCCCAACCGGGTCAACAGGGACAGCACGGCCGTGGCTTTGTCGGCATCGATGCGGGTGGCGAGGATCAACTCGCCGGCCCCCTCAAGGGTGTCGATGATGCGCACCAGCTGGTCAACGCTCTTGTGTTCGCCCCAGATCGCCTCGACCATGCCGAGGCGGTCCCGTCGCTCCAGATCGAGCTGGTGATCGTCTGTGGTCATGGCCGCTCCCAGATCATTTCGACCAGGGCCGGGGTCACCCACAGGCTTGATCGGCGCCGAGCCGGCTGCAGCTCGGATTCCAGCTGCTGCTGATCCTGCGGCGACCACAGCCCCGCCGCCGCCAGCTGGGGGCTGTAGCACTGCAGGAAGTCCTGCAGCCACAGCGCCTTGGGCCCATCGCCCCGTTCGCAGGCCAGCAGGCTGCGGGTCTGCACCAGGCGCAGCCCATGGCGCTCGAGCAGCTCAGGCAGGCGGCGCCCGATGTGGGGATCGCCGCCGCTGGCCTGCCAATGGCCGATGCAGCACTGCACGAACCGCGCCACCGCCTCGCCGCCGGGGATCAGGGCAAAGGTGTCCCATTGGACGTACTCGTGCAGCACCAGGCGGCCGCCGGGGCGCAGGGCCTGGGCGATCAGCTGAACCAGCGCTTCAGGGTCGTTCAGAAACATCGCCACCCACCGGCACCAGACCCCGTCCCAGCCGGCTGGGACGATCAACGGCGGTGGGGCATTGGCCCTGAGGCCTGTGCGTTTGGCGCGTCCCGTGTTCAGATCCCAGGTCACGGTCGCCAGCTGCGGCATCTTGCGGTCCTCGGCCTGCAGCTGCAGATGGGCCAGGTAGGGCTCGGCGTTGTCGACCGCCAACACCCGGCCCCCGGTGCCGACCAGCTCGGCCAGATCGAGGGCTGCGAAGCCGGGCCCGCAGCCCAGATCCAGGATCCGCTGCCCCGGGCCAAAGCCGGCCTGGCGCCAGCCCGCCAGGGTGTCATCGCGCCAGATCTGATGCTGACGGCCCAGGCGTTCGAGCTCGCCCGCGCTTGTGCCCAGCACGTAAGAGGGGCCAGCTGTCATTGCGGCAGCAGCTCCCCTTCAAACAACAGTGGGAAGGGATTGCCCTGCTGGCTGCCGGTCAGGTCCTGGGCCAGCTGCTCAAACCGCTCTTGCACCCTGGCGATCTCCTGATCGGGGATCGACTGCCAGTCGTCGCGGCTGCGCCAGTGGATCAGCAGGGTGCCCTCTTCCCGTTCGGGGTCCCACAGCAGCTGGCGATCGAGAAAGCCGGGCTGGGCCTCGAGCCAGGGTTCCCAGCTGCCGCGCTCGGCCTGGATCCAGTCCTGCACGGCGTCGGCCGGCACCTTGATGCGCAGGTGCTCAACCAGCACCACGTCGTAAGCGCCGGCTGCCGCGTTGGCGGGCTCGGCAACGCTCAGCAGCCAGACCGGCAGCACCAAGGCCAGCACCAGGGCCCCCCCCATGGCCAGCTCCAGAGCCAGCTCCAGCAATCCCGCGATCCGGCGGCGGCCCCATGCAGCCATGGTGTCCACCTCAGTTGCGGCTCAGCAGCGCCACGGCGTGGCAACTGATGCCCTCTTCGCGGCCCTCGGCCCCCAGGCGTTCGTTGGTGGTGGCCTTGACGCCGACCTGGTCAGCCTGGACCCCCAGACGGGCGGCGATGGCCGCGGCCATGGCACCGATGTGGGGCTTGAGCTTGGGTCGCTCAGCCACAATCACGCTGTCGATGTTGACCACGCACCAGCCCCGCTGCTGCACCAGGGCGTTGACCTGCTCGAGCAGCACCAGGCTGTCGGCCCCTTTCCACTGGGGATCCTCGGGCGGAAAGTACTTGCCGATGTCGCCCAACGACAGGGCACCCAGCAGGGCGTCCATGATCGCGTGCACCAGCACGTCGGCATCGCTGTGGCCATCGAGCCCCAGCCCCGCTGGATGCTCGAGTTGCTGGCCGCCCAGGATCAGTGGCCGCCCCGGCACCAACCGATGAATGTCATAGCCGTTGCCGATGCGCAGCTGCATGGGGCGAGGTGGGGGCCTGGGTCCGACCCTATCGCCGTCACTGCTGCTCCTGCTGCTGGGCCTGCCAGCGCGCATAGAGATCGGGGCGACGCTCCAGGGTGCGCTGCTGTTGCTGTTGGGTTCGCCAGCGCTCAATCGCCCCGTGATCGCCGCTGCGCAGAACCTCTGGCACCGCCATGCCGCGAAAGTCGGCCGGCCGGGTGTAGTGGGGATGCTCCAGCAATCCGGCGCTATGGCTTTCGTCGTCCAGACAGCTGGCGGTGCCGACCGTGCCCGGCAGCAACCGCACCACCCCGTTGACGATCACAGCGGCGGGGAGTTCGCCGCCGGTCAGCACGAAGTCACCCAGGGAAATCTCCTCGTCGGCCAGGCTGCGGATGCGCTCGTCAAAGCCTTCGTAGTGGCCGCAGAGCAGCACCAACTGGTCGTAGTCCTCGGCCCAGCGGCGCAGGTCGGCCTGCTCGAGCACCTTGCCCTGCGGGCTCATCAACAGGGTGCGGCGCCGCGGCAGGTCCGGGATCGCCTCGACGGCCGCAAACACCGGTTCAGGCTTGAGCACCATGCCGGCACCGCCGCCATAGGGCACGTCGTCCACCTTGCGGTACCTGTCGGTGGCGTAATCGCGCGGGTTGTGGGTGTGCAGTGCAGCGATGCCAGCCTCAAATGCACGGCCGATCACCCCCAGACTCAGCAGGGGGGCGAGGGCCTCAGGGGCCAGGCTCACCACATCAAGGCGCATCGCTTCAGGCGGCGGGCCGGCTGACCCGGCGAATCTCCGAACAGAAACTGGCCCTGCCAGGGGCACCGTCGGCGCGGGTTTCGACCGTCGAACGCAGGCGCAGATTCGGCTTGGTAAACCAGATCTTCTCGCTCAACTCGCCGCTGGGGGTGCTGATCACCAGCTCCAGACTGCCGTCAGGCCACAAGGTCCACTGGCCTTGTTGGCTGCCGGCCTTGGCCTGACTGGCGGAGCCATTGGCTGGCTCCCCGCTGCCGAGAGCATCCCCACTGCGGACACCATCCCCATTGCAGACAGCATTCTCCCTGCCGAGACCGTCCCCGCTTCGGAAATAGCCGTCGCTGCTGAAAATCACCAGCGTGCGCTGCCCAGGAGTGTTCTTGGTGGAAACCCCCAGGCCACCCGGTTCGCCGTCCTGATCGGGGTTCAGATAGGCGATGCTCAACTCACCCCGTTCACTGCTGTGCCAAGCCTCGCCATCTTGGGGGCCATCCCCCATCTGATTGGGGTCTGCAGCTGGGGGCTCGGCAGCGAGCGCGCCCACGCCAAGCGCGAAGCGGCTGCGCAGGCTGAGCCACTCGCCGGCAGAGAAACGCAGGAACGCGGCGATGCTGGTCGGGGGGAAGGCTTCCTGGGACTGAACTGGGTCCGCAGTCGAGGGGGTGTCGCTCATGGGTGCCATTCTCTCAGCCCTGCCGATCTCGGCACACCTGCATCACGGCACGCACGCATCACAGCACGCATGCATCACGGCACGCGCGCATCACGGCATCGAGATCGGCATGGACGCCAAAAGACTGGTCCCTGCGCCGACACTCCATGGACCAGACCAGCATCAGCTCAGTCGCGGCCTGGACGCAGCCTCTGTCGTGGCCTCAGTTGCAGCCTCTGTTGAGGCCTCAGTCGCCGCGGTAGCCCAGTTCGGCCAGGCGGGCGGCGCTGCGGCGCCAGCCGGGCACGACCTTGACGAACAGTTCCAGGTAGACGGGGCCACTGAACACCTTTTCCATTTGCAGGCGGGCGCCCTGGCCGATGGTGCGCAGCATGCGTCCCCCTTTGCCGATGAGGATGCCTTTTTGGCTTGACCGTTCCACCAGAACGGTCGCCAGCACGGCGGTGCGGGGACCATCGTCGACAACCCGATCGATCTGAACCGCCACCGAATGGGGCACTTCTTCGCGGGTGTGGCTGAGCACCTGTTCGCGGATCAGCTCGGCCATCAGCAGCTGTTCGGGTTGATCGCTGACCGCATCAGGCGGGTACAGGTAGGGCCCCTCGGGCAACTGGGCCGCCAGGCTCTCCACCAGGGCGTTGCTGCCTTCGCCGGTCAGGGCGCTGACGGGGTGCAGGGGCCAGTTGAGCGCAGGCCTGTCTCCCTCGCCGGCAAGCAGCTGTTGGTAGGTCTCCCGCAGTTCAAGTCTCTGGTCGGGGTTCACCAGATCCTGCTTGTTCAGTGCCACGTGCACGGGCACCGGGCTGCGGGCCAGCAGCTCGACGATGAAGCCATCGCCCCGGCCTGCCGGCTGGCTGCCATCCACCAGCAGCAGCACCAGATCGACTTCGCCGATGGCGCCGCGAGCGCTCTGCACCAGGCGTTCGCCCAGCAGATGGTGGGGTTTGTGGATGCCCGGCGTGTCCAGCAGCACCAGCTGGGCTGTGGGGGTGGTCAGGATCGCCCGTAGTCGGTTGCGCGTGGTCTGGGCCACCGGCGAGGTGATCGCCACCTTGGTTCCCACCAGCTGGTTAAGCAGGGTGCTCTTGCCCACGTTGGGACGGCCGATCAGGGCGACGAACCCCGATCGGAAGCCGGCCGATTGGCCCAGCAGCCTTGCCGACTCCTGGGGATCGGGAATCGGCAGCAGGATCCCTCCCTGCTCACGCTGACCCTCTTCAGGCAGACCCTCTTCAGGCTGAACCTTTACAGGCTGACCCTTTACAGGCTGACCTTTTACAGGCTGACCCTGCCCAGGTTCAACCCCCTCAGGCTCACCGTGTTCTGGATCCGGCGGGTTCAGCTCTTGGTTGGCGGGGTTCGTCGTCATCGCTCAACAGTGCCAGAGACCGTTCGATCCCCCCGGTCCATAGGCTCTGGGCAGATCGTTCCCGACGGATTCATGGACCCACGTGAGCCAGAGGCACCCAGCTTCGACAACGCTGCCACTGTTGAGACTGCCACTGTTGAGACTGCCGCTGTGGAGACTGCAGCCCCAGTTCAACCAACCTTTCAGCAGGCGATGGAGATCACGGCCCAGTGGCTGGGACTGTGGGAGAACGGCGAGCTCAGCGACGAGGTGCTGGCCGATCGGGTGGCCGAGCTGGTGGCCAGCCGTGATGGCGCGCGGGGCTTTTTTGTGGTCAGCCTGGCGGGCGACTGCCCCTTGATGGATCGGCTGCCCGAGCCGTTGGTGCTGGCACTCGGGGCGGCCGGCGAGGGTGTGGTCGATCTCAGTGCCCGCAATCTGGCGATGAGCACGTCGATGGCGTTGCACCATGAACGCGCCGGCGATGGGGCCCAGCAGTCGGCCTCCGAGCGCGTGGCCCTGCGCTGCACCGAATTGCTGCGGCTGCTGCCCAGCGAGCTGGTGCGCGGACGGCTCGAGACCCTGCTAGCTGCAGCGGCTGAAAACCAGGGAGACGATGTGGCCTTTCTGGAGCGCTGGGGCTATGACGCCCAGCAAAAAGCCGCCATTGCGGCGGCGGTTGAAGCGGTTGCCCTTTGAATTGGCGGGGGTGAGTGGGGGTTGAGTGGGGGTGCGGGACAGTGTCTAGACATTGTCGAGACATCTTGGGCAACCCCCTTCTCCCGAAGGCGCAAGGTGCTGCTCAGTCGCGGCGACCGCCGCCGCCCTGCAGGGCGATGATCAGGCGCAGGATGAAGATGAACAGGTTGATGTAGGTCAGGTACATGCCCAGGGCGCCGGCCAGATACTGGTCGTCGCGGTACGTGCGGGGCATGGTGTAGAAGTCGACGAAGGCGGCTCCCACGAACAACACGGTGCCGAAGCCGGCGATTGCCAGCTCAAAGCCGCCGGTGGTGAACATCCCCGGAGCAAAAAAGCTGCCGATGATCTGCACGAACATGGCGATCACCAGGCCCAGGATGCCCAGGCCAACCACGCCGCTCAGGGCCTGACCGACGTTGTCGCTCATGCGGCGGCCCATCACCGATGCCACCACAAAGGTGATGCCGGTGGCCAGGGCGGCGGTGCCGACGGCGCCGATGCCAGCTGATGCGACCGCATAGCCAACAATGCCGCTCAGGGTGAAGCCGGTGATCAGGCTGTAGGCCGCCATCAGGGGCAGGGCCGTGGCGTTATCGCCCTTGTTGGCCACGTTCTGGGCCACAAAGAACAGGATGAAGTTGCCGATCAGGGCCACCCAGAACAGGGGCATGAACAAGGCGGCATTGGCCGCCATCAGCGACAGGCCGCCCAGCACGCCCGCGGCGGTCAGGACCATGCCACCGCCGACATAGGGCAGCGCCTTGTTGACGACGTTGGGCCCCACCAGGGCGCTGGACTGCGCCTCGCGGATGGCCTGTTGAAAATTGCTGCTGGCCGGCATGACGGTCCGGGAAACGAACTCCGTTCATCCTGCCAGCGCTTTTTGGCTTGTGGGAGGTCTGTTGACGCCCCGTTGGTGCGGATCCCCCTATCGGCGCCAGAGAAGCAGTCCCAGCAGGGCCACCGCGGTGCCGATGCACGACTCGACAAAGCGCAGCAGCGCATTCAGCAGGGGGTTGAGGCCTGGATCCAGGCTGGCGGTCACCATCACCACGATCACGGTGATCGCGGCCAGCCGTCCGTGGCTGGGGATGTTCAGGGCTGTGCAGATCACCCCTGTGGCAAAGATCGCCAGCGCCATACCCACCGGATGAAAGGGCAAGAACGACAGATACACGGCGCTGGTTGCTGCACCGATCGCCGAGCCCAGCACCCGCAGTGACGCCGAGCTGCGCGCCTCCTGGCGGGTGATCTGGGTAACCACGATCGCCGAAATGGCAGACCAGAGCCCACCGATCTTGGGCAGGTAGCCCGGAAACAGACTGGTGAAATAGAAGCCCAGTACATACGCCACCAGGCTCGCGATGGCAATCGCGGCGGGGATGCGCAGCTGTTCGGCTCGGTTCACGGATTGGAGCGGGTGGATGGGCTATCCAACCGTTTTCTGCCGCCTCTGGCCACTGCCCGTTGATCGCGTTCGGCATAGGCGGTCACCAACCGCTGCACCAGCGGGTGGCGCACCACGTCGGCGGCATTGAGGCGGCAGATCGCCACCCCCTCGACCCCCTCGAGCACCTCGGCTGCTTCGTGCAGGCCGCTGGTCACCCCACTTGGAAGATCCATCTGGGTGGGATCGCCGGTCACCACCATGCGCGAACGCTCGCCCAGGCGGGTCAGCACCATCCGCATCTGGGCGGTGGTGGTGTTCTGGGCCTCATCGAGAATCACAAAGGCATCGGCCAGGGTGCGGCCGCGCATGTAGGCCAGCGGGGCGATTTCGATCACGCCCTTTTCGAGCAGGGCGGCCACCTTCTCGGCCCCCAGCAGGGTGTGCAGGGCGTCGTAAAGGGGGCGCAGGTAGGGATCGACCTTCTGTTGCAGATCCCCGGGCAGGAAGCCGAGACGCTCGCCGGCTTCGACAGCGGGTCGGGTCAGGATTAGCTTCTCGACCTTGCGCTCCTGCAGCATGCGCACGGCTAGCACGGTGGCCAGGAAGGTCTTGCCCGTACCGGCCGGCCCCAGGGCCAGGGTCAGATCATGGCGCTCCATCGCCTCGACATAGGCCTTCTGGCGCAAGGTGCGCGGCCGCAGCAATTTGCCGCTCTGGCTGCGGGCCAGCACCTGCCGACCCAGCTGCTGGTGTTCATCACCGCGGCCGGTGTCGAGGGCGCTGAGGGCGGTCTGCAGGTCGACGGGGCCGACGACCTGCCCTTCCTGCCACAGGGGTCTGAGCAGTTCAACCAGGGCTGAACAGCGCTCCAGTTGACTCGGTGTGCCCCGCAACTCCAGATCGATGCCCCGCAGGACAAGGGAAGCCCCAGTCAGGGCTTCCATCCTGCGGAGTGTCGCTTCGGCCTCACCAGCCAATGCCAGAGCCGCATCGGCGTCTGGCAGCTTGAAAATGAACAGAGCCCCGCTCATGGGGCGCGCCGTCAGGCTTCTGCGGTCGCGGCGTCGTCGGTTGCAGCGGCTTCGGCTTCAGCGGCAGCAGCGGCGGCAGCAGCAGCTTCACGGGCTGCGGCCTCTTCGGCTGCCTTGGCTTCGGCTGCCTCTTTGGCGGCTTGCTTGGCAGCAGCCTCACGGGCATCAGCCTGTTTCTTCTGGCCGACCACCACCGAGGGGCGCACGGTCTTTTCGAGCAGGCCGCCCTTTTCAAGCAGCGAGCGCACGCTGTCGGTGGGCTGGGCGCCCTGGGTCAGGCGGTGGCGAATGGCCTCGGCGTCGAGCCGGGTCTCCTTGGTACGGGGGTTGTAGAAGCCGAGCTCCTGCAAGGGCCGACCGTCGCGGCGCGAGGTGCTGTTGGTGGCCACGAGGCGGAAGCTCGCTTCCCGCTTCTTACCAAACCGCTTCAGGCGGAGCTTGATCATTGTGGCCGTGCCGCTGGGTGTCCAAACGAGAAGTGTACCTTCCGGGGGTCAGAGCTCCCCGAAGCCCTTTTTCTTCTTGGCCGGCTTGGGGGCCTTGCGCGGCGCGCCACCCCCCCGGCCGGGAGCGCCTCCCATGCCTGGGAATCCCCCCATGCCCGGAAATCCGCCGCCCATGCCGGGGAAGCCCATACCGGGGAAGCCCCCGCCCATGCCGGGCATGCCGCCGCCCATGCCGCCGCCGCGGGTCATCTGCTGCATGAAGCCCCGCATCTTCTGAAAGTCGGCCAGCACCTTGTCGACGTCGGCGGCCGTGTGACCGCTGCCGCCAGCGATGCGGCGCCGGCGCGAGGGATTGGCGGCCAGCAGGTCGGGGTCTTCGCGCTCGGCCTGGGTCATCGAGCCGATCATCGCCTCGATCTTTTTCAGTTGCTGCTCGCCCTGCTTGAGCATGCCATCGTCGATCTTGTTCATGCCCGGGATCATTTTCATCAGCCCGCCCAGGGATCCCATGCGTTTGATCAGGCGCATCTGCTGGACAAAGTCTGAGAAGTCGAACGAGGCCTCCTGCAGCTTGCGCTGCATGCGCTCGACGTCGGCCAGTTCGACTTCTTTGGTGGCCTTTTCGACCAGGGTGAGCACATCGCCCATGCCGAGGATGCGGCTGGCCATGCGCTCGGGGTGAAAGGGCTGCAGCGCCTCGACCTTTTCACCAGTACCGATGAACTTGATCGGTGCGCCGCTCACCTTGCGGATCGACAGGGCCGCGCCCCCACGCGAGTCGCCGTCGAGTTTGGTCAGCACCGCCCCGGTGATGCCCACCTGCTCATGGAAGGCGCGGGTCAGTTCGGCCGCTTCCTGGCCGATCATCGAGTCGACGACCAGCAGCACCTCGTCGGGCTGGGCGGCCTGCCGGATCCGCACCATCTCCTCCATCATCGCCGTGTCGATTTGCAGGCGACCGGCGGTGTCGATCAGCACGGTGTCAAAGCCCTCAGCCCTGGCTTTGTCGATGCCGGCGCTGGCAATCGCTTCGGGTTTGGCATCGGCGCCGAGGCTGAACACCTCGACACCGATCTGCTGGCCCAGGGTCTGCAGCTGGTCTATGGCGGCGGGCCGGTAGACGTCGGCGGCCACCAGCAGGGTCTTGCGGCCCTGGTCCTTGAGGTGCAGGCCCAGCTTGGCGGTGGCGGTTGTCTTGCCGGCCCCCTGCAGGCCCGCCATCAGTACCACCGAGGGGGCACCGGCTTTGCCACCAGCCGCCAGCGGCGCGTTCTCGCCGCCCATGGTCTCGACCAGCTGCTCGTGGACGACCTGGATGAACTTCTGATCGGGGCTGACCCCGCGCACCACCTCGGTGCCGACGGCCTTGCGCCGCACCTCGTCGACGAACTCGCGCACCACCGCCAGGCTGACGTCGGCTTCGAGCAGGGCCCGGCGCACGTCCTTGAGGGCCCCCTCGACGTTGGTCTCGCTGATGGTGGCCTGGCCGCGCAGGCTCTTGACCGCCTCTTCGAACCGTTGGGAGAGCTCGTCAAACATGCGGGGGCTGCGTCGTGTGCGGCCATCGTAAAAAGCCGATGACCGATCGACGCTGCTGTCCCAGTGCGCGGCTGGTTGGCTGGACCGGGGTGTTACGCAGCAGGGATGGTGGACCTGGTTGTTGGCTGTGGAAGCCAGTTGGTCGAGCCCTGCCAGTCGCGATCGGCTACTGATCGGAAGGGACTAACCAAAGCGCGCGGTTGGTGATCAAATTGCAATCCTGGATGGAGTTATCATTCCTTAAAGCCTTTGCGAC
>JAIXOF010000172.1 GCA_027486935.1 Cyanobium sp. C1_MAG_00004
CAGGCCGACGAACTCGCGAGCGGTCATCGAGCACTTGGCGCACCTAAACCACGAGCTGAGTAAGATGAAGCAATACAAGTAAACATGGCGCGCAGAGTCATCGGACCAGGGCTCCATGTGGTCCCACAGTTCGAAGACATGCTGCAAAACAAGACGACGCTCCACGAACCCCACGCCCTCAAGCACACCGAGATCATGGAGAGCCCCGCGTACCAAAACCTCTACGCACACTTCAAGAGCATCGAGACGACGCAGGAGCTCCTGGCGCAGCAGCAGCTCCTGCACGCCACCCTCACGCAGATCGCAGCCAACATCAACATGCCCGTCGACGTCATACGCGAGACGCTCGGGCAAGTCGCGAGGGAGCAGGGGGAGGCGATGGCGAGCCGACTCTTCGTACACATGCGGAACATGCGAGAGCGAGAGGTCGGAGCCCAGGGACCCCCTGGCCCGCCCGGACCGCCCGGCATGCCCGGCGCTGCGGGACTGCGCGGTGAGCGTGGACCTGCTGGCGAGGCTGGCCCCGCGGGTCGCGACGGCCCGGCCGGACCGCCGGGGCCGCGTGGACCGCCGGGTGGGCCTGCTGCGTCTGGCTTTGTGCCCCCGCCCAGGCGACGCGACGGCAACCCCGACGAGCCCTACGCACCATTGGGCCGAGGCGGACCACCACCGCCGCCGCCCGGAGGCTGGATGGGAGCGCAGCAGCGAGCGCAACAGCAAGCGCAGCCCCAGCGATTCACCATACACACGCCCCGCGAACCCAGGGGCATCGGCGTGAACCCCTCCGACGACCCGCAACTCATCGCATTCCGAGAGATGCTCCGGAAGAAGAACCCGAGGGCCTTCATGGACAACCGCTTCGACGATCGACACACCGCGAACGCCTTCGCCATCGAGCAGCAGGCGAAGGAGCGGCAGGAGGAGCGCGAGAAGCTCCTGTGGCTGCATCGGAATAGGGTCGCGAGCGCATGGAGTCAGCAGCACAGAGGCACGGGCGACGTGGCGCAGGTCATCGCGGACAGCTCAAGGCGGGAAGACAGCGTCGACTTTGTCAGCCGATACTTCGACGAGTACTACCGCGGAGCCAACGACCCGGACGCCCCGGCCGTCCACGCCACCATCCCGCCGCCGCCGCCGCCACCGCCGAGCGGGGGAGCAAGGACAAGGGCCAAGGCACGGTCGCCAAACATGGACACGGAGGCCGAGGAGGACTACATGATGTTTGGGCAGAAGTCGGACACCGAGGCGCCGCCCGAACGAGGCCGAGCGATGCGACCCACTCCGGGCAGAGCCAGCGCCTTCAAGCCTAAGGTAGACATCACCATCGACAGTAGCAACATCGAGACGCCCCCGCGCAGCCGCTCCAACTCCCTCGCGCGCGCCGCCCTCCGCGTCCCGAAATACGAAGACTACGCCAGGGCCGCAGCGTCCGCAGCCCCTGCGGCGTCCTCCTACCGGACCTCCGGCAAACTCTCCAGCTTCCGAGCACCCGACGCCGACGCTCCCAACGCAAGAGCCCCGATGAGGCGGTCGGGCAGGGCAGGGCGGGCATGAACATTTTGGTTCACCCCTTAGTAAATGAGCAATCTCGACGCAATCGTCGCGACCGTCGAGGACGCCATCGTCCCGGGCCTGGGCTACTCCCTGCACACGCAGAAGGCCTCCAGCTATGTGCGCGAGCGCAATTTCTCGACGTTCCACCCCTCGGGCTCAAATATCTACAGCGTCGCCAGCGGACAGAGGGTCAGTCGGTTTTTGATTTCCGACGGCGGGAAGGCCATGCTTGACCTCCACACGCTCCGACTCAACTTCCAGATCACCAACACCGACGGCGCCAACCCACTCTACCTCACCGGGAGGCACCCGGCGTGCCTCTTCTCGAGACTCACGATACGCATCGCTGGAACGCAGGTGGAGGATCCTCTACTACAACCGCCTCCTTGGGATGCTTCAGAATTTCCGCACGTCGAACGCCGTGGCTTCAGAGGGCCCCATGGGCGTCGGCACCGCCACCAACAACCTGACCATGACGTCGCCCGGGCCCGAGGCCATCGAGCCGGGCGAGACGCGCACCATCGTCTGCGACCTGCCTTGCGGGCTCCTGAACTCCCATTACCTCCTGCCCATCGGACGATTCCCTCTAGAGGTCCAACTTGAGCTTGTTAAGCAGGCCAACGACGTATGCATGCCTGGGCCTCTAGCCGGCCCCAGCAACACATCGACCGCATTCACGATCCAGAATTGCAGCATCAAGGTCGACACCATATCTTTAGACTCTCAGATGAACGAGTCCATCGACGAGGCGCTCCTACAGGGCAAGCCCCTGAGCCTCAGCCTGTCCACGTGGAACAACCAATACTTCACCCTCACCAACATCGCCGCAAACGCCGGCTCCTGGTCCGTCCTTCTGTCACGAAGCTTCAGTCGATTGCAAAGCGTGTTCCTTAACTGGCTCCCGGCGGCTTATGCGGGGCAGTGGACCGAGAGCAACATGTTTACCTGCTGGCACGGCGGAGCCCCGGCGGACAACACCACGATGCCCAACTACAACTTCACACGCGACACCTTCCGCTTCCAACTGACGGCCGGCGCGCACCTGTGGCCCCAGATGCCGATTCAGAGCCTGGCGGAGGCCTACTACCAACTGTCGAAATGCCTTGGGCAGCTTCAGTCGGCCGAGGGATTCACTTGCGGCCCCCTCTACCGCAGCACCAACTTCCACATCGGCCTCGATCTCGAGAAGATGGCAGCGACCCCGGCCGGCACCATGGCCTTCACGGGCCTCAACACAAAGGCCTCAAACGACCAGCTGCGCTTCCAGTTCGACAATGTCACGTCCGATACCGGCAACGGCTACCTTCCCGCACGCCAATATGTATTTTGCCAATTTAACACCCTTGTGGAGCTTAGAGCTGAAGGCGTTATTTGCAGCGATTAAAGCGATACGGGGAAATCTCGCAACGGCGATACAGGGAAATCCCGCAACGGTCGGGGGGCGATAC
>JAIXOF010000201.1 GCA_027486935.1 Cyanobium sp. C1_MAG_00004
ACTCCCATAGCCACCACGACCACCAACGACTTCCCAGCCCTTCCCCAACCCTTCTTCGCCCGCCCCGCCGAGGTGGTCGCCCCCGACCTTATCGGTTGCCTGCTGGTGAAACGGCAACCGACGGGCGAGCAGCTCTGGGGCGTGATTGTGGAAACGGAGGCGTATTCACAAGAGGAGCCCGCCTGCCACGGCTATCGCCGCTGCAGCCCCAGCAACGAGACGCTGTTTGGGGAGCCTGGGCGGTTTTATGTGTATGTGAGCTATGGCATTCACCACTGCGTGAATGGGGTGAATGCCGTCACCAGGGCATGGCACACGCTCGTGGCCAGCCGCGCTGCCCGGCGCCAAGCTGGAAGCAGCCCAGCAGCGCGAGCGAACCATGGCCGCCACCGGCAGTGCCGCCCCCCTGGCCAGTCCGATGGCCAGCGTGGGCGTACCCAGAGAGATCAAGCGCGATGAGCAGCGGGTTGCCCTGACCCCGGATGGTGCCCGCGAGCTGGTCAGCCAGGGCATCGAGGTGCGCATCGAAACCGGCGCCGGCCTGGGGGCGGGCATCCTCGACGACGACTATGCGGCGATGGGGGCCCGGCTGGTGAACCGCGACGAGGCCTGGTCCGCCCACCTGGTGGTCAAGGTCAAGGAGCCCCAGCCCGAGGAGTTCGCCTACCTGCGGCCCGATCTGGTGCTGTTCACCTACCTGCACCTGGCCGCCTACCCCGAGGTGGGGCGCGCCTTGCTCGAGGCCGGCACCACGGCCGTCGCCTACGAAACCGTGCAGCTCGACGACGGCAGCCTGCCGCTGCTGGCGCCGATGAGCGAAATCGCCGGTCGCCTGGCCGCCCAGGTGGGGGCCTATCTGCTCGAAAAACCCCATGGCGGCCGGGGGGTGCTGATGGGCGGCTGCACCGGCGTGCGCCCGGCACGGGTGGTGGTGCTGGGGGCGGGCAGCGTCGGCTGGAACGCCGCCCGCATCGCCGCGGCCATGGACGCCGAGGTGTTTCTGCTGGATCGGTCACCGCAGCGGCTGCGCCAGCTCGAGGCCGACCGGCGCGGCCGGCTGGTGAGTCTGGTCAGCAGCCGTAGCCTGATCGAGCGGCTGGTGCCCGGTGCCGACCTGGTGATCGGGGCGGTGCTGACCCCCGGCGGCCGCGCCCCCACCCTGGTGGACGAGGCCCTGGTGCAGCAGCTCAAACCCGGCTCGGTAATCGTCGATGTGGCAATCGACCAGGGGGGCTGCATCGCCACCAGCCGCGAGACCAGCCACACCGATCCCACCTTTGTGGTCCACGGGGTGCAGCACTATGCCGTCGGCAACATGCCCGGTGCCGTGCCGTTCACGTCGACCGAGGCCCTGGTGAGCGTCACCCTGCCGTACATCCTGGTGATGGCGGGCCGGGGCCTCAGCGAGGCGATCACCGAGCGGCCCGAGCTGGTCAGCGGGCTGAACACCATTGCCGGCTCGGTCTGCCATCCGGGGGTGGCCAAAGCCCTGGGGGTGCCACCGCGGCACCCAATGGCCTGCCTGCGTTAGTCACTGAGCTGCAGCGCTTCGAGATACAGCCAGGCTCCATCGAGCCGGCCGCCCTCGCGCCCAAAGCGCGACTGCTCGCGCAGCACACCCGGCTGACCGCCGACGCTGTAACGGGCCACAAAGGTCACGGTTCCCTCCAGATCTGTGGGGCCGCCCCCCGCAGTCGCCACGATCTCCAGCCCGCACCAGCGCAGCTGCCGGCAGCTGGCCTCCAGGGAGCGGCGCCGCTGCGGCAACGGCTCTGACGAAGGCTGGGTGCGCAGCAGATGATCGAGTTCAGCCAGGGCAAAGGCGCTGTAGCGCGACCGCATCAGCTGCTCGGCGCTGACCGCTGCGCGCTCCTGGCGGTGCAGGGGACGGCAGCACCGTCCATAACGGCCCCCACCACAGGGGCAGGGCTGCTGCCCGTCGAGCGCTGAGCGACCAAAGCCCGCCATCAGGCGATCTCGCGCAGCGAAGGCAAGGGACGCCGCAGCGCCGCAGGGGCGAGCCCCTCGCGCAACGCCAGCACCAACCCTGCAGCTTCGGCGTAACTGCCGGCCTTCAGCACTTCAAGCCCCAGGACCTCGGCATTGACCTCGAGCAGGCAGGGGTTGTCGACGGCGATCACCGGGATGCCGCGCTCGGCGCAGGCCAGCACCGCCGCGCCACCCAGCGCCCCCGCCGGGGCGATCACCGCGCCCACCGCATCAATGGTGATGGTGGAGCTGCCGGCCGACAGGACGGCGTTGTCGGATCCAGCCGGCAGCAGGTCCGGCGCCCGGCTCAGACCCACCAGCACGCAAGGCAGAAAGGTATAACCCAGCTCCTCGCCGGCGGCGCGGGGATCCAGATCCGGATCCAGCGCCAGCGGGCTCAGGGCCGGCGCATGGGCGCAGGGCAACCCCAGCTCACGGCTCAGCAGATGGCTGATCACCGCCTCGGCCCCCGCCAGGGCATCGACGCCACTGCCCTGGCGGTAGGCGGCGAGGGCAACGCTGTCTGGGTCATCCGGAAAGCGGGCCACCACAGCGATGGCGGTGGCGCCGGCGGCCTTGAGCTGCAGGCCGGCCTGCAGCAGGGCCTGGGGTTGGCCCAGCTGACCCCAGCTGATGCCGCTGGCGCCCAGGCTCAGGCCCACATCCAGCGGCACATCGGTGGTGACCACCGGACCGATGTCGAGGCCCAGGGTGGCGCGGCAGCCATCGGCCACCTGCAGATGGCGCTGGCGCAGCTCGGGTTCGATGCCTGCATCGAGCAGCAGGCCCAGCCGCTGCCGGCGCACCGGCCGCAGCAGCAGCTCGCCTGCCGCAAAGCGATCCAGGCTGGATCCCTCGACGTACTGGATGCGCGAATCGCTCCAATAAAGCGCCGCGCCGTTCATCACATTCGGATGGGTGATCAAGCAACCGCTGGCCGCTGCCAGCAGCCGCGCCGCCGGCAGGGCATCACCGGCATACCCACCCACGTCGCAACCGATGCCCGTGGGAATCAGCAGCAGGGTGGGCAGGGGCGCTGTGTCGCGCATCAACACCCCCCAGCGCTGCGCACAACTGCCTCGATCTGCAGCAACGACGGCGCATCAGGGCGGAGCTGCACAGCGGTGATCGCCCAGCGCAGTGGCTCACCCTGGACGCGCAGCGCCGCCTCGATCTGCAGACGCAGCGGCCCCGGGGCACGCTCCAGCTGCAGCAGCACAGGCCTGAGCGCGATTGCGCTCACTTCTGATATCGACCGAACTGGGCCTCGTAGAGGGCGTCCTCCATGCCGGCCTGCAGGCTCAGATCGCTGGTGGGGAACGCCACGCAGAGCAGGGCGTAACCCTGCTGCTGCAGCTCGGCCTTGACCCCCATGGCATCGGGTTGATGGACCGTGCCACTGCTGATCAGGGCCGCACAGGTGGTGCAGACCCCCGAGCAGCAGGAGCTGGGCAGGGCCACCCCGGCCGCCTCGGCCGCCGCCAGGACGGTCTGATCGCTGCGGCAGGCAAAGCTGTGGCTGACACCGTCGATCTGGGCGGTGATCTGAAAGGTGGAAGGCTCGCTCACGGCTGCGGGTGCTGCAGTGACCATCTTCCCAGTTGAGGCTTCGGCCCTAGCTGTGCCGGTTCAGGCCTGCTGCCAGTGAACGGGATGGGGGGCCAGGTATTCGGGCGGCAATGGCACATCCGCCGATGCCGTCAGCACCAGGTCCAGGCTGATCGAGGCCCGCAGTTCGTCGTCGGCTTCATTCGGAAGAACCGCATGGTCGAGGCACGAAGGAAACAGCACCAGCAGGCCAGCCCGTGGAGCCACATCCACCCAGGGCTGGCTCCATCGCGTCGGGTTCAGGGGGCCGCCGTGGCCCACAGCCATGCCCGGCACCAGCTCATTGACCTGGCGCTGGGGCCAGAACCTCAGGCACCCGCAGCGACCGCCGCCGTCCCCGCTCAGGTAATAGACAGCACTGAGGTGGGCATTGGGGTGGTGATGGCGGCCCACCACCTGGCCGGGTTCACTGAGCACCGGCCAGCAACGTTGAATGTGCAGGGCGACCTGGCTGTGGTCAAACCCCAGTTGCTGCAGATAGGCGTGAGCGTGGACCAGCACCTCGGCGATCAACGGCGCAAAGGCGGCATGGCGATGGAGCTGCCAGACGCCATTGAGGTCCCCGGTCCAGGCACAACCAGGATCGGGGTTGCTGCTGGCCGCACCGCGCAACCCATGCAGGGTCTGCAGCTGGACAGCCAGATCGAGCGGATCAGGCCTGAGTTGTACCTGGGCCAACGCCACAGGAAACAGCGGCTGGATCACCAACGCCCCCGGCACCGGCAACGGCAGCGGCTGTAGTGGCTGCTGAGGCTGGCTGTCCTCAACGTGGTCAGTCACCATCAGCAATCGTGGTCATGGGGACGCCGCCCCTGCCAGGGCGCTACCACCAGCATCCCAAAGCATCACGCGAGGCTGGCCTGCAAAAACCCCCAGCCCCTGAAGGCGGTGTTGCACGCGACGCATGCACACCCGCCGTAAGGGACTGGGGGTTCAACGCACAGCAGCCGAAGCCGCTGTGCATCAAGCCATGGCTGAGGCGCCGCCCACCACTTCCAGGATTTCCTGGGTGATCGCCGCCTGACGGGCCTTGTTGTAATCAAGGGTCAGGGATTTG
>JAIXOF010000123.1 GCA_027486935.1 Cyanobium sp. C1_MAG_00004
GGCGGCCCATCCCGACGGCCACCAGGCCTGGGGAGGCTCTTCGGCACCCTCGAGCCGCACCAGGGTTGCGGCAGGGCCAGTACCACCCCCCGCACCCAGGGCCAACTTGGCGAACCGCTGCAACTGGGGCAGGGCCAGATCGGGATCACCCTCGCCGGTCAGCCGCAGGCTGCCATCGGTCAGCCGCCACAGCTGGGAGCGCAGGCGGTAATCAGGCCCAAGGCGATCCAGGGCATAGGCCGTGCTGATCAGCTTCTGGTTGGACGCCGGAATCCTGGGGATCCAGCCGTTGATGTCGGCCAGCAGGCGCCCGCTGGGATCGGCAACCGTCACGCTCCAGACACCTGCTTCCCCGCCCAGAAGGGCACGGAGACGCTGCTGCAGAGCAGGGCAACTGACCTGATCCTGGAGCTGGGGCAGGCCGATCGGTGGGGGAGCCGCAGGCAGCGAGGCCAATGGCACCTGGGCCAGTGCCTCCGGCGATGGCACTGCAGGGCGAAAGGCAGGGGTCTGGGCCCACGCCGCCGGGCTTGCTACACCGACCAGGAGCAACAACCAGCCCTGTGGTCGAGCCATAACGCTCAGGAGGCTCCGAGTTGAAGACCGGTCACGGTGCCCAGCACCCTGAAGGTCTCGCCCTCGAGCTCAACCGGAGCGCCAATCTTGATCGTCTGGTTGCCGAAGACCACACCACCACCGGTCTTGCGACCCTGGCCCTTGAGCACGAAGCGGGCATCCAGGGTCGGAAGCACCTGCTGATTGGGATCGGCTGCAGTGACCACGGTGCCGTTGGGCTGCACCGCAGTCAGTCGACGGGTCAGGGGGATGACCTGCTCCAGGGAGACGGTTCCATGGGGCTGGTTGCGAATGACGATCGCCAACTTGCCGCTGCTGCGAGCCGAGGCGACGATCCCAGCGGGATCGGCCACGGGAACGCCACGCACATCAACCAGAACCTGGACGGGCTGCAGGCCGCCGGTGGCCTGGGCGACCGCATTGCTGAGCTTGGGACTCCAGACCACACCAATGGCTGCCAGAGCGACGGCGGCGCCGGCTCCCAGGTCGACCCAGCTCCAGGAACGCGTGCGACCAGCTTGGGGAGCAGACGCCATGACCGCCTATGCAATGAGCGGCAGTGTACGGAGCCCGACGGCTGCCGACCAGGGGCCGGGTCAGTTGCGCAGGCCTTCGAGCAAGGCATCAACGGCGCGCAGGGTGCCTCCCAGGCCGGTGCCACCGTCACCGCCGAGGGCAGCGGCAATCGCCTCGTTGTCGGGCTTGAGCTCGGAACTGGCCAGCAGCCTGTATCCATCGGAATCCTGGCGATACAGCTCCCAGGGGCCGGGACAGGCCCTGCGCAGGGCACCACCGGCCAGCGGCTGCAGCGCATAGGCGCTCTGCCAGGTGGCCACGAACCCTTTGCGGCGCTCACGGGCGACGCTGCCGATGCCCACGGCCGCGTCCTCGAGCCGCCCGTTGACCATCACCACTGCGCCGCGGTGGCCCTGGCAGACGCTCTCAAATGTCTCGTAATCGGCCGCCGTTGGATTGACCGCCAGCAGAATCCCCTGGCTGGGTTCCTCGCTCTGGCGCTGCTGTAGCTGACGCAGATCAAGCACCTGCTGCGCACGGTCAGGGGCGTCACGCCGGGCCAGGGCTGCGCCGCCGGCATCGGCGAAGACCAGCGTGACGTCCTGTTGCTGGGACAAGCGCTCGAACAGGCGCAGCACCGGGGGTAGCAGCCGCAGTCCTTCAAAACGCCATTCGACGGTCCAGCGGCCGGCGGCATCGGCGGCCAGGGCCGCAACGACGGCCTGCAGGGTCTGCTCCTCGGCGGCGTGCAGGTCGGCAGGCAGCATGGTCATGGCGGCGACACGGGCCGACCTTAGGGAGCGGCAGCCCCGCAACTGGCCATGGCCCGCTCGAGAGCCAGGGGCACCCGTTCCAGCTGGGAGGCCTCAAGCCAGCTGCCCAGGCTGAGCCTCAGGCCGGAAGCAGCCTGGGACCGATCCCATCCCATGGCCAGGAGCACCGGACTGGGTTCGGCCCGACCGCTGCCGCCGCTGCAGGCCGAACCGCTGCTGACAGCCACCCCCTCGTTCCAGAGGGCGCGCACCAGTTTGCGCCCATCCAGGGGTCGCCCCTGTCCATCGCTCAGCAACAGGCTGATGTGATGGGGCAGGCGCGGTTGACGGGTTGGATCGGGGCCGCTGAGCCGCACGCCCGGCAACGCCAGCAGATCATGCAACAGGTGATCGCGCGACGCCTCAAGACGTTGGCTGGTGCCATCGAGCTGATGGCGCCGCGCTGCCGCCAGGGCCGCCGCGAAGCCGGCGGCCAGCACCACCGGTTCGGTACCGGCCCGCTGGCCGCGCTCCTGTCCACCGCCGCCCAGCAGGGGCTCAAGCCTGAGCCCAGGCCGCACCAGCAACGCACCAACGCCCCTGGGACCACCCAGTTTGTGGGCGCTGAGACTGACCAGATCCAGGCCCAGCTCGTCCATGGCGATCGGTCGGTGGGGGGCCAGCTGCACCGCATCGGTATGGAGCAGAACGCCGGCCTGGCGGCACAGCTGGGCGATCGTCGTCAGCGGTTGGATCGATCCCACCTCACTCTGGGCGGCGATCACCGAGACCAGCCGTGTCGGTGGATGCAGCAGGCTCTCCAGAACGCCGAGATCCAACAGTCCCGTCGGGCCGACGGGGATGGGCTCAACCTGCCAGCCCTGGCGTTGAAGCTGGGCAGCCGCAGCGTTCACCGCCGGATGTTCGACCGCTGAAATCAGCAATCGCCCCACGGGCAGGGTTGCGGCGGCCCCCAGCAGGGCCAGATGGACCGACTCTGTGGCACCGGAGCAGAAGCGGATCGCTTCGGCGCCGGTGCCCAGGCTGGAGGCCAGGCTGTGGCGGGACCGCTCCAGGGATTCGGCTGCTGACAGACCAAATCCGTGCAGGCTGGAGGGATTGGCCCAGGCCAATTGGCGGGCTGCCTCCATCGCCTCATGGGCAACCTGCGCCAGCGGGGTCGTGGCACAGGCATCCAGGTACAGCGGCGCCTCAGCCACCACCCACAAACCTGGCGCGGGTTCGACTCTCGAGCGAGTCACTAGCAAGGTTCAACAGGTCGTCCAGGGAGCTGCGCTCCAGCAGGGCCATGGCCCGGGCGCGGGCCTCGGCGCTGGGACAGGCGTCGGGCCGGATGCAGCCGTTGACGCAGACCGTGGCGCAATCCACCGCCATCGCCTGCACTGGAACGACAGCTGCAGCTGCATCGGCATTGGTGGCGGCTGGGGCATCAGCAGAAACGGGCTCTTCACCCCACAGCTCCGGTGTCACCAGGCCGTCAAAGACCGCCACCGCGGGGCCGCTCATCCAGACCGAACTGCCGGGATCGCCGTCCCAGGCAATGCCGAGGGGGCCACCGGGCAGGTCGACCCGCGCCTGACTCGAGCACAGCCCCAGCAGTCGGCAGGCCACCAGGGTGGCGCAGGCCCCCGTTCCGCAGGCCAGGGTGGGGCCGGCACCCCGCTCCCACACCCGCATGCGCAGGTGGCTGGGATTCAGCACCTGAACGAAATGCACATTGGTGCGGGCCGGGAACGCCGGGTGGACCTCGAGTGCTGCACCCAGGCCCTCGAGATCAACGGCATCAACATCATCAACAGGAATCACCACATGGGGATTGCCCATGCCGGCGGCGGCCACCTGCAGGGTGTTGCCATTCACCTCGAGGCTGCCCTGAGGCAACCCGGCCGGGCCGACCTCGAGCGTCGTGGGAATCGCTTCAGGACGCAGGAACGGCGCACCCATGTCGACCCTGATCGTGCCGTCGGCCTGCAACTCAGGCACGATCCGTCCTGCAAGGGTCTCGACCTGCCAGCGTTGACCCGGTCCGTCGCCATCGCTGTCGGCCAGAAAACGGGCCAGACAGCGGATGCCGTTGCCGCACATCTCCGGCTCGCTGCCATCGGCGTTGAAGATGCGCATGCGCACATCGCCACCGACCTGCGGTGGCAGAGCCAGGATCACCCCATCGGCCCCAACACCGAAACGCCGATCGCACAGGCGCTGGACCCGTTCGGCAGTCAGCTGGTCCATGGTCGTCGCGGTTTCCTCCGCGCGGGCGTCAACCATCAGAAAGTCATTGCCCAGACCGTGATATTTGCTGAAATGGAACACGAGGCCAGGGTGTTGAGCTGATTCCTTGATCCTATGAACAGCTCCTTTGATCGCCGAGCCCCGACGCTGGACACCACCCAGCCGGGGATCCGCCACATTCAGGATCTGATCCGCCACACCACGCCGGTGCGGCTTCTACTCAGCACAGGGGACTCCCTGGAGGGCATCCTGCGCTGGCAGGACCTGCGCTACCTGGCCCTGTGTCCTGGCGAGGATCAGCCGCTGACCCTGATCAACCGTGAGGCTGTGGTCCTGATCCGATCACTGCTCTGAGGACCCTGTGGCACGATCTGGGCACCTGCCGTCGGTGGCTCAGGCTGCCCCAACCGTGTCGAGCGATCAGCCGTTGTCAGCCCAGCGTTATCAGCCTCAGGAGCTCGAAGAGCGCTGGCAGCGTCACTGGCAGGAACAGGAGGATGCACCACACAACGATCAGGGCCCACCATTCTTTGCCCTGTCGATGTTTCCCTACCCCTCGGGAAACCTGCACATGGGTCATGTGCGCAACTATGTGATCACCGATGTGATTGCCCGTGCCGCCCGCATGCGGGGCCATGCGGTGCTGCAACCGATGGGTTGGGACGCCTTCGGCCTGCCGGCCGAGAACGCTGCGATCGAGCGGGGGGTCGAGCCCGGTCCCTGGACCGACCAGAACATCGCCAGCATGCGCGAGCAGCTCAAACGGCTGGGCCTGTCGATCGACTGGGACCGGGAGGTCACCACCTGCCACAGCGATTACTACCGCTGGACGCAATGGCTGTTCCTGCAGTTTCTGGAGGCGGGGCTGGCCTATCAGAAGGACGCCACGGTCAACTGGGATCCGATCGATCAGACGGTGCTCGCCAACGAGCAGGTTGACGCCGATGGCCGCAGCTGGCGTTCAGGCGCCCTGGTCGAAAAACGCAAACTGAGGCAGTGGTTTCTCAGGATCACTGCCTACGCCGATCAGCTGGTCGACGACCTGGACACGCTCACGGGGTGGCCGGAACGGGTGCGCACGATGCAGGCCAACTGGATCGGCCGCAGCACCGGCGCCGAACTCAGCTTTGAGGTGGTCGATGGGGGCGGAACCGTCACCGGTGAGCACATCACCGTGTTCACCACCAGGCCCGACACCATTTTTGGCGCCAGTTATGTGGTCCTGGCACCCGAACATCCACTGGTGCCGCTGCTCACCACGGCTGAGCAGCAGCTGGCGGTGGAGGCCTTTGTCGATCTGGTCAGCCTTCAGAGTGAACAGGAACGGACGGCCGACGACAAACCCAAGCGCGGCGTGCCGATCGGTGCACGGGTTCGCAACCCTGCCAATGGCGACTTGATTCCGATCTGGATCGCCGACTACGTGCTGGCCGAGTACGGCACCGGTGCGGTCATGGGCGTACCGGCCCACGATCAGCGCGATTTTGTCTTTGCCCGTCAATACGAGCTGGCTGTCACCCAGGTGATCGTGCCAGAGGGCAGCGATGAACACGCCTTTGAGGGCTCTGCTTTCACGGGCAGTGGCGTCCTGATTCATTCAGGCCGTTTTGATGGTCTCAACAACAGCGAAGCCAAGGCGGCGATCATTGCGGCCGCTGAAGCCGATGGCTGGGGACGGGGCCGGGTGCAATACCGCCTGCGCGACTGGTTGATCTCCAGGCAGCGTTACTGGGGTTGTCCGATCCCGGTGATCCACTGCGAGGACTGCGGTGTGGTGCCCGTGCCCAGCGATCAGTTGCCGGTCGAACTGCCCCGCACTGTCGCCTTCAGCGGCAAGGGTGGATCACCCCTGGCCCAGCTTGAGGGCTGGGTCGCGGTCGACTGTCCCTGTTGCGGCAAGCCGGCTCGGCGTGAAACCGACACCATGGACACCTTCATGTGTTCGAGCTGGTATTTTCTGCGCTATGCCGATCCCCACAACAGTGAACTGCCGTTCACCCGTGAGGCCGCCGACCATTGGCTTCCGGTCGATCAGTACGTCGGTGGTATCGAGCACGCGATTCTTCACCTCCTGTATTCGCGTTTCTTCACCAAGGTGCTGCGTGACCGCGGCCTGCTGAGTTTTGACGAGCCCTTTAAAAGGCTGCTGACCCAGGGCATGGTGCAGGGCATCACTTACAAGAATCCAGCCACCGGCAAGTACATACCCCCCGGCGATGTGGCCGAGCCCAGCGACCCGCGGGACCCGATCACGGGCGATCGGCTTGAGACTTTCTTCGAGAAGATGTCCAAGTCCAAGTACAACGGCGTCGACCCGGCCCAGGTGATCGGGCGCTACGGCGCCGACACCGCGCGCATGTTCATCCTGTTCAAGGCCCCCCCCGAGAAGGATCTGGAGTGGGACGACGCCGATGTCGAGGGCCAGTTCCGCTTTCTGCAGCGGATCTGGCGCCAGATCAACGGCGCTCGCGAGCGGGGGCTCAGCCTGAATGGTTCCGAGGCCTCTGTTGCGGCTCAGCAGGGCAGTCAACCGCCCAACCCCGATGAAATCGAGCTGCGCCGTGCTGTCCACACGGCGATCGAAGCGATCAGCGAAGACCTCCAAGATCCTTATCAGTTCAACACCGCCATCGCCGAGCTGATGAAGCTCAGCAATGCGATCTCCAGCCATCTCGAGCGCTGTGGTGATGCTGTCGCAGTCGAAGCGCTGACGAACCTGCTGGTGCTTCTGGCACCCTTTGCTCCCCATTTGGCGGCCGAGCTATGGCAACAGCTGGGGGGTGCCGATGCTGTGCATCGGCAGTCCTGGCCCCAGGTGGATCATTCGGCCCTGGTGCGCGACACCGTTCAGCTGGTGATCCAGATCAAGGGAAAGGTGCGTGGCAGCCTTGAAGTACCGGCCGACGCCGATCGTCAGGCGCTCGAGCAGCTGGCCTTGGGCAGCGAGATCGCTGCCAAATGGCTCGAAGGCAAGGCCCCCAGTCGCGTGATCGTCGTACCCGGCAAACTCGTCAACCTGGTGCCCTGATCAGACGCTGCGCATCAACCTCCTGAACGTGAGGTTGATGCGCAGCGACTGAACCCGCCGCCGGCGGGGCAGTTCGTGCAGCCAGTGCTGCTGGGTCGGAGCATCCATCACCAGCAGATCGCCGTGGCCAAGCTCCAGGTTCAGGGCGTCAGAACCCGCCGCCAACGGTGACCTCGGTTTGGGTTTGAAGCGCAGGGTGCGACTGGCCCCCAGGCTGATCGAGACGATCGAGGCGTCCGGCACCAACTCGGGCTCATCGTCGGCGTGGCACCCCATGGCGTCGTTGCCATCGCGGTAGTGGTTGAGCAACAGGGCATTGAGCTCATGGCCGCAGAGGCTCTCAAGCCGCTGCCGCAACGGTGCCAGGCAGGCCAACCAGGGCACTGGCTGCTGCTCGATGCC
This sequence comes from Cyanobium sp. C1_MAG_00004, assembly GCA_027486935.1. Lineage (GTDB taxonomy): Bacteria > Cyanobacteriota > Cyanobacteriia > PCC-6307 > Cyanobiaceae > RGUW01. Next base: position 7,528 of record JAIXOF010000123.1, read on the forward strand.
GCTGTACCGGTAGTGACACCCCGGATCTGCCATCCAGCAGGTCAGACGGGGCAGATCATGGGTGCGGCCAAACAGGGTGATCGCCTCCTGCTTCCAGGGAACCTGGTGGCGCAGCTCGGCCAACCAGGCATCCGCATCGGCGAGCCAACCCGGCCAGTGTCGCAAGCTCAGCCCAGGACGCTGCGGATTGATCGCTTGCAAGGCCAGGGTCTCACAACAAAAACCCCCAGCTGAGCCGGGGGTCGGTGTTCAAAAGAGGTCTCAGGACCCTTGTCCAAGGCAGGAATCAGCCGAGGCCGATCTGGCCGAGGATGCCTTGACCGGTCAGCAGTTCGGTGGCCAGACCGATGACGAAGCCCATCATGGCCAGGCGACCATTCCAGGTCTCGGCGAAAGCGACAAAACCGAAGCGGGTGTTGGAATCAGCCATGGTCGAGTTCGTTAGTGACGAAACTTGAAGGAAGTGTAACGGGTTGTGAAAGCGGCTGGGTGTGCCAAGCGCTACGTACGAGTTCGGTTATCCGCCACACCCAAGCCCGGAACGGGGTCAGCGGCGGCTGAACACAAGCGTCGCTGGTTGCCCCCAGTCACCCGAAGCCTCATACCCACGCGCGTTGTGGCAGAGGTGCCTGAGGATCCAGAACAGAGCCTCGGGGGATTCGGGTGCTTCAGCACCAAGATCCTGCAGCAGTCCCTCAAGGCTGCGGGACTGGCCGTCGGCCAGACACTGTTCGACCCGCTCCTGCAGGGCCAGGATCGTCGCTGCCGCTTTCTTGCCGGCTTCCACCCCAGGCTGGTGGTAGGCATTGATGTTGACGAGCTCGCCGTAGAGACCGACCGCCCGCTCAAACAGGGCGATCAACGCACCGAGGCTGCGCTCATCGAAGACCTGCATCGTGATCGTCAGACTCTGGCGACCGCCCTCGAGCAGGGCTGTGCGGGTCCCCTGCAGAAAACCGTCGAGAAAATCGGCTGGATGCTCACCATCCACGGCCTGAATGTCGCTGGGATCCTCAAGGGCCTCGACAAAGGTCACGAAGAAGTTGTCGACCCCATCCCGCAGCTGCTGAACGTAGGCATGTTGATCGGTGGAGCCCTTGTTGCCGTAGACGGCAATGCCCTGGTGCACCACCTGACCCTCCCGGTCCAGTTTCTTGCCCAGGCTTTCCATCACCAGCTGCTGCAGATAGCGGCTGAAGACCTCAAGCCGGTCCCGGTAGGGCAGGACCACCATGTCCCGCTGGCCCTTGCCACCCCCGGCGGCATACCAGCTGGCGGCGAGCAGGGCAGCCGGGTTGCCCTCCAACGTCGGGTTGCGGGTCAGGCGATCCATCGCCGCTGCACCGTTGAGAAAGGCGCGCTGATCAGCCCCGATCAATGCGGCGGGCAGCAGCCCCACGGCGCCCATGACGCTGGTGCGACCACCGACCCAGTCGGGCAGGTCAAAACGCTCAAGCCATCCCTGGTCAGCTGCCAACTGATCGAGATGGCTGCCGGCCATGGTCACCGCCACCGCCTGAGCGGGCCAGTTGCCGCCAATGGCCTCCAGGCGGGCACGGGCCTGCTCCATGCCGATGCGGGGTTCGGGTGTGCCGCCTGACTTGCTGACGACGATCACCAGGGTGGTGAGCAGACGTTCACCGATGGCCGCCAGGGTGCGGCTCATGCCATCGGGGTCGACGTTGTCAAAGAAATGGAACGGAAGTCCGCGGCCCTCCTCATGCAGGGAGCGGATCATCAGCAGCGGGCCAAGGCCAGAGCCGCCGATGCCGATCCACAACACATCGGTGAACGGGCGCCCCCCTGGAGCCTGGATGCTTCCCGCCAGCACCTGCTTTCCGAAGGCTTCGATGCGGGCGATCTCACTGCTGATGTGGGCGCCCGTGTCCGGATCAGGGGCCAGCTCGGGGGCGCGCAGCCAGTAATGGCCGACCATGCGCTGTTCGTCAGCATTGGCCAGTGCCCCACCCTCAAGCGCAGCCATGGCGTCGAAGGCCGCTGCAAATCGGGGGCGCAGCTGCTCGAGCTGGGCAGGGCCGAGCGCCATCCGGCTGACGTCGAGCCAGAAACCCAGATCCCCGTTGAACCAGAGCAGTTCGCAGAACCGGTCCCACTGTTGAGCAGGACTCGAACTGAAGGGATCAGCGGCCAGGGACATGGGAGCTTGCAACGGCACAGTCCCCAGAACCTATCGGTGATTGCCCCCGTTGGCAGCACGCAACGACACAGTCCCCCTTAATCGATGGTTCGACACCGTCGCGTCGGGGCGCTGGCGCATCTGCTCCGCTGTTGCGTTTGTTGAAGTTGTGCAACCATGGGAGCGTCCACGGCATTGCGCCACTGCAGATGTTGCGACCGACCGCGCTTCTGGGTCTGTGGCGGAGCTGCTCATGGCATCGCCGTGCCTACCTGTTGACCACCCTCGGGTTCCTGCTGGTCCATCAGGGCTTTCAGAACTTTCAACAGACAACCCTGCTCACCGACCCAGGTCTGGTCGGCAGCATCAGCAGTACCGAAGGCGGCCAGACGGCTGACCCCCTTGAGTTCAGCCCTGCTGAATTAAGGACACTGCATCGCCGCTTTGGTGTCCACGGACCTCAGCCTCGGCTGGCCCAGTTGTTCACCGCCGGGCTGGATCAACTCGAACCCCTGCGGGCCGTCACCCTCTCCCGTCTCGAGGATCTGCGCCCGATCGTGTTGCGCGAAAGCCGCCGCCATCGGATCAACCCAATGCTGGTGATGGCCGTGTTGTTTGATGAGATGCAACACGCCAAACCGGGTGAGGCCCATCCGCTGGCTGCCCAGTCCGGACTGTTCAGCACTCTGGGGCCAGCCCAGCTGGGGATCGGAGAGATGGTTCACCAGGGGCTGTTGCCCGAACGCGCCAGCGATCAGCAGTTACAACAGGCACGCACCCGACTGCTGGATCCCGAGTTCAACGTGACCCTGCTGGTGGGCAAGTTCGCGCGTCTGCGCGATGAACTGGGTTACAGCCGAACGTCGGTGTTAAATGCCAGCCTCAGTCCCCGCGAGGCCAAATCACTGGCGGTGCTGGCCTACCTGCACAACGGCAAGCTCGACTATCCGCGCCGGGTGTTGCGCTACATGCAGGACGCCGAATTGCATGCCCTGCTCTACGGCAAGCGCAAGCTGGCTACGACAGCGGTGATCTGAACAGGCTCCGGGGACCCGTGCCGCAGAGCAATCCCAGTGCCTGAAGACGGATCTCAAGAGCCGCCCAGTCAAAGCTGCGGGGGTCAGCCCGCTCACCACCCAGATCCACGTAGGCATGGGTGGTGATGTTCTGGTACGGGATCCGATAGCGGAGCATCCAGTCGGCCAGGAGCGCAGCCAGGCCGTCGTACTGCGCCGCGGTGTAACCGCTGTGACCGGGATCAGCGTCTTCGCCATCCAAGGGGGTTTCAAGGCTGACGTGAAGGGCAAAGTTGTTCACCGATCCACTGACAGCTGGGTTGGTGACCACCCAGGAGCGGTTGAAGGCTGAATTGCCGGCTCCAAAGGCACGCTTCTCAGGATCAAGTAGCTGGACCACCGTCCCGTCCTGGCCGATCAAGGCGTGATAGCTGACCTGGTCGTCATCGCGGGGATGGGGGGTGACAAAGGTGTTGATCGCCGAGCCGATCCCGTAGACGGTTTCGTGCAGAACGATCAGACGCGGACGGGGATCCAGAGGCTGTCCAAAGGCATCGCGGCTGTAGCGATCGCCGTAGTTGGTGGGATGAATCGCCACCGTCACCCGGTTCTGGCGCAGCTGCCGCAGACGCTGCAGCACCTGCAGGCGCAGGGCGCTGCTGCCCGGTTGACAGCGGCGTTCCAGGGGCGAGCGCCAGGGCTGCTGCGGGGGCGGCGTCGGGGCCTGGTTGCGCACCGCGGTGCTCTGGGGTGGCGCAGGGGTACCAGCCGCGGTGAAACGGGGCTGGCGGCTCAGCCAAGCCGCCGCACCCAGTCCGATCACAGCAATCGAAGCCAACACCGTGACAGCAGGACGATCGACGCTCATGGTCTGAGCTGCAGCCAGGCATCGCGGCGCTGATGGACCGGCGGTGGAGCGTCAGCGTCCACCCTCAGCTGCCAGCGCTCGGGCTTGGGTGGCCCGGGGTGCAGGGTGTACCGGCGCAGCAGACCTTCACGGCTGACCAGCAGCTCGAGCGGCTGGTCAGGCACGGCGGACGCCAGCAGCTGGTTGAGATCGTCCTGTTGACGAACCCGTTCCTGGCCCAGGGCGATCAGTTCATCACCCACCTGCAGACCGGCCTGCTGGGCCGCACCACCCCGGCTGGTGCGGGTCACCCACAGCCCCCCGGCTGGCCGTTGCTCGAGCTGCCAGCCCAGGGCAACGACGGTGGGCCGCAGGGGCTCGAGGCGCAGGCCCACCTCGCTCAGCAGCAGCTGCTCCAGCGGTGGATCCTCGGTGCTGGTCAACCAGTGGGGAAGCAGGGTCCGCAGATCGGGGGCATGCCTGGCAAAGGCGTCGATCAGATCGTCGTCGCAGTAGCCCCGCCGGCTGGTGCCATGGCTGCGCCAGAGGTCCTGGAGCACAGCACCCAGCCAGGCCCCCTGGCGCCGCAGGTGCAGGTCAAGCACCAACGCCAGGACGGCACCTTTGAGGTAGTAGCTGACCTGCTGATTGGCCGCATGGGGGTGCGGCCGGTAGAGCTTGACCCAGGCTTCCTCGCTGCTGGCACGCAGGCTCTGCACGGACCGTCCCTGGCTGCCCAGATAACGGCCCAGGTCCTCGGCCAGGTCCTCAAGGACCTCGTGGGCTGGGCAGCACCCCGCGGCGTGGGGCAGCAGCTGATCCACATAGCTGGTGATCCCCTCTGCAAACCAGAGGGTCGGCACAACCACGGCACGGTCGTAATCGATGGGCACCAGCTGGGACGGGCGCAGCCGGCGCACATTCCACTGGTGCAGGTACTCGTGGGCCACCAGCTGCAACAGCTTGCGGCGTCCCACAGGGCCCGTCAGCCGGCGCCGGCCGAACTGCAGGACCGTGCTGGTGTCGTGCTCCAGTCCGCCATAGCCCGACTCGGTGAGATGGAGCACGAACAAGTAGTCGCAGGCGGCGGGTCGCTGTTGCCCCATCAACCGGCAGCAGGCCAGGCAGACCCTGTGCACATCGGCCAGCCACTCCTGGTCCTGCTGAGGGACATCGCCACCCCAGCCAACCCAGCGATGGGGGACTCCGGCAACGTCAAACCGATGGCAGGGGTGGGGCCCGACTTCGACCGGGCTGTCGATCAACTGGTCGAAATCGGAGGCCAGCCAACCACCATCGTCCTGCTCTGGCAGGGGCACAAAAGCCTGCCAACCAGGCGGCAGCAACAGCCGCAGCCTGTGGGGTGACCAGCGCTCGCCATCGATCTGCAAAACGATGGCCGCCAAGGGCAGGAAGCCATGCTCGTCGTTGAGGTGGGCCGTGCGCACACTGAGCTCGGTGGCCTGGACCCCATAGGTGATGGTCACCGGCGCCAGCGAAGCGAGCTCCAGCTCCCAACGAAAGGGGGTCACCCGACGGGGGGCCAGGGCGATTCCCTGCTGATGGAGCTGCAGGCCTTCAAGCTGGCCCACGTACTCACGCAACAGGTAGGAGCCGGGGGTCCAACGGGGGAGGGACAATCCCAGGTTGGTGGAACGCGGTGTAAAGCAGAGCCGCGCGTCCAGGCGCTGGCTGTGGGGCTCGCGAAGGTCCAGTTCAAGCTGGGGCACGGCAGCGCTCAGGGGCAGAGCACCACCTCGGCTCCGGCCAGGGCAGGCTCGGCGGCCAGTTGATCAAGGGCTGTACGGGCTGCGTAGCAGCGGGTGAGGTCACGCAGCAGCCGCTGCAGGGGCAAGACCGTACTGAGGCGTTGCAGATCCGCAACCAGGGCCAGTCGTCCATCGGCCTGGTGCTGCCAGCCGATGGTGTGACCACCCTCGAGCTGCACCCGCAGGGCGACCGGTTGCGCTTCGGCAGCAAAGCCAGGGACCACACCGCCCCGCTCAGGCCGCAGACCAAGGGCCTCAAGACTGGATGCCAGTGCTGCAAGATCGCGCAGCACGGTTGGCAGGATGGACAGGTGGGACATGAGCCGATGCCCGCTTTACCAAACCCTAGCCAGAACCAGCTTTCGATCCGGTGGCCGTTGCCACCGCAGCCCGGTCTGACGCCACCCCTGCGGCTTGGCGTGCTGGCCTCCGGCTCCGGCAGCAACTTTGAAGCCCTGGTGAACGCCTGCCGCGGTGGCGTCCTCGAGGGCGCTGCGGTCGTGCAGCTGATCGTCAACAACCCCGGCTGCGGGGCCCAGCAGCGGGCCGACCGGCTGGGTGTGCCCTGGCAACTGGTGGACCATCGCCAACGCAGCCGCCTGCTGCTGGATCAGGAGCTGGTCTCCTGTCTGCAAGACAGCGCCGTGGATCTGGTGGTGATGGCCGGCTGGATGCGCATCGTCACGCCGGTGCTGATCGCGGCCTATGCCGGACGCCTGGTCAACATTCACCCGTCCCTGCTGCCCAGCTTTCGCGGCATGGACGCCGTCGGGCAGGCCCTGGCGGCCGGGGTTCGGCTCAGCGGTTGCACCGTTCACCTGGTCGCTGAAGAGGTCGATGCCGGCGAAATCCTGATGCAGGCGGCGGTGCCCGTGCTCGAGGACGACGACCACAGCAGCCTCAGCGCCCGGATTCAGGATCAGGAACACCGGTTGCTACCGGCTGCCGTTGCCTTGCTGGGACAACGGCTTGGGTCCCTGGCTCAGGGGTAAAACGGCAGGAGGGGCAGTCCTGTCTGGGCGTCCAGTCCAGCCATCAGATTGAGGCATTGGACTCCCTGGCCTGCCTGGCCTTTGATCAGGTTGTCGATCGCGCTCATCACGATCAGCTGACCACTGCGGTTGTCGACCTGAACCGACAGCAGGGCCCTGTTGGTCTGGCGTACCCATTTGGTTGACGGGTAGGTGCCGACCGGGAGCACCTGAACCGTGGGTGAACCGCGGTAGGCCGAGCTCAGCATGGTGCTGCAGTCGGCGGCCGTCAGGCCTGGATCCCGCAGCCGGCAGTAGACGGTTGCCAGCAGGCCCCGGACCATCGGCATCAGGTGGGGGGTGAACTGCAGGGTGATCGGGCTGCCTGCCACCTCGCTGGCCAGCTGTTCGATCTCACTGGTGTGGCGGTGGCCGACCACGCCATAGGGGGCAACGGCCTCAGAGGCTTCGGCCAGCAGCAGGTGCTCCTTGGCGGCACGTCCCCCGCCCGAGGTGCCGGTCTTGGCATCGATGATGATGCCGTTGGGCTCAATCAACCCCTGTTTGAGAAAGGGAAGCAGGGCCAGCAGGCTGGCGGTGGGAAAGCATCCCGGCGCGGCGATCAGCCGGGCGGCTGCGATGGCCTCGGCCTTCCATTCGACCAGCCCATACACCGCTTCAGCGCAGAGATCTGAATCCTGGCGAGGACGATCCCGGGCTTCGCTGGCATAGACCTCCATCCACTGGCTGAGGGAGCGATAGCGGTAATCAGCCGACAGATCGACCACCTTGACGCCCCGCTCCAACAGGGCTGGTGCCAGGGTGGCAGCAAGCCCGTTGGGCAGGCTCAGCACGGCCATGTCAGCGGCCGCTGCCACAGCATCGGGGTCCGGAGCCTGCACGACCGGATCGCCCTTGAGCGGCAGAAAAGGATTGAGCTCGCTCCAGCGCTTGCCGCTGCTGCGCTCGCCGCCCAGGAAGCTGACCTCAAGATGGGGATGCTGGTGCAGCAGCCGCAGGGTCTGCAGTCCCCCGTAACCGCTGGCGCCGATGACTGCGACACGTTGGTGGGCCACGGACGTGCTGAAGCGTTCAGGGATTTATAAAGGATGATTGCTCAGACCTCACGGTCTGCGAACGGCGCCTCTTGAACGACCTTCAACCCCGCGCTGACGAAGCCGCGATCCGGTTCGATGCGATCGCCGATGCCCTGGCAGCGATCCGCAATGGTGAGTCGGTGGTGGTGGTCGATGACGAAAACCGCGAGAACGAAGGCGACCTGATCTGCGCTGCCCAGTTCGCCACCCCTGAACAGATCAATTTCATGGCCACCGAGGCCCGGGGGCTGATCTGCCTGGCGATGGAAGGCGAACGGCTCGATGCGCTGGACCTGCCGCTGATGGTCGATCGCAACACCGACAGCAACCAGACCGCCTTCACCGTCAGTGTCGATGCGGGGCCCGAAAATGGTGTCAGCACAGGCATTTCGGCCGACGACCGGGCGCGCACCATTCAGGTGGCGATCCACCCGGGCACCCGGCCCGCTGATCTGCGCCGGCCGGGACATGTCTTTCCACTGCGGGCGCGGCAGGGTGGCGTACTCAAGCGGGCCGGTCACACCGAAGCCGCCATCGATCTCGCCCGCCTGGCAGGCCTGTATCCCGCGGGTGTGATCTGCGAGATCCAGAACAGTGACGGGTCGATGGCCCGGCTGCCCCAACTGGCTGCCTATGCCCGCAAACACAGCCTGCGCCTGATCTCGATCGCCGACCTGATCAGTTACCGGCTCGACACCGAGCGTTTCGTGCGGCGCCAGGCCGAAGCCAGTTTGCCCAGTGCCTTCGGCATGTTTAGGGCGATCGGATACCGCAATGAGCTCGACGGCAGCGAGCATGTGGCCATCGTCAAGGGTCAGCCTGAACTGGCCACCGGTCCAGTGCTGGTGCGGGTCCACAGCGAATGCCTGACCGGTGATGCGTTCGGGTCCCTGCGTTGTGACTGCCGACCCCAGCTCGAGGCGGCCCTGCGCATGATCGAAGCCTCTGGCGAAGGCGTGATTGTCTATCTGCGCCAGGAGGGCCGGGGCATCGGCCTGGTCAACAAGCTGCGGGCCTACTCGCTGCAGGACACCGGGCTGGACACGGTCGAAGCCAATGAACGGCTCGGCTTTCCCGCTGACCTGCGCAACTACGGGGTGGGCGCCCAGATCCTCAGCGATCTGGGGGTGCATCGGCTGCGGTTGATCACCAACAACCCACGCAAGATTGCTGGCCTCGGCGGATACGGCCTGCAGGTCGAAGACCGGGTGCCGCTGGTGATGGATCCGGGCGACCACAACGCCGCCTACCTGTCAGCCAAACGCACCAAACTGGGCCATCTGATGGGTCAAGGACCCAGTTGCCCGGTGGGTGGGCCTTCGGCGTTGCTGGCCTGGCACGGTTCGATTGATGGCGAGGGGGCCCTGGCCCTGGCTGCAGAACTCGGCAGCCTGGCCACCGAGCACGGGCTGCAATGCCAGACCGAACAGGATCCGCGGTTGCTGGCCCTGCTCAACCAGCCCCAGCTGGCATTGCTGCTCAGCACTGCCAGCACCGCGGCTGCGCCCCAGACGGCCCAGTCAGATCTGGGGCTGCAAAACTGCCTGCAACGGCTGGCGCGTCAACCCGAGACCACCGGCGTCAGCCTGGTGTTGAGCCCGGACCCCCAGCATCTCAACCACCCCAGTGCCTCGCTGTTGCTTGAGGAGCGCAGTCTTCAGGACCTGCGCCAGGAGGGCATGGTCAACCTGCAGCCCGATCCGGGGTTGCTGATCCGCTGGCAATCCTGAGCCGCCGCCTCAGGCGGCGGCAGACGGTCAAACCACCGACCGCCCCCAGCACCGGCAACGGTCCGGGTACGGCTGCCGGGGCATCCACATGGTCCCGCTGCTCGAGCAGGTAACGATTGCCGGCCTGGGGGCGCAACACCGGCACCAGCAGTTCCCGGGCCGCATCCCACTGGGGTGCAGTGGCTCCATTGGCGTTGGAGATCAACTGAGAGCTGACCACATCGTCCTGCTCGATTGTGCCGACTGGGTTCTGAGGCCCAGCGGGAATCGTGTAGCGCACGTGCAGGGGATTGCCGATCGGGGCCGGCAGGCTGACGATGTTGGTGTAGGCGAAGCCGCTGTCAACAGCCAGCACGTTCAGCGGTGTGAAAGACGTCCATAAGGAGCCGTCCTTCGACCATTGCGGCTGCTGAACAACAACCGGCTGATCGGCGGTGGTGAACAGCGACAACTGGAAAAAACGGTTGAGCGCCAGGTTGTGCAACCAATAGATGTTGACCACATCCGAGGCAGTGTCCGGGGTGAATGTGGCGCAGTTGGTCCCAGGGGCCACCGGTGTTGCCAGGCACGCAGCACGGCTCGCGGGGGGCCAGACCCAGGCCCCGGCCAAGGCAAGCAACGTCGCGGCAACAGCTCCAGAGGCCTTGTTGAGCATGACCTGGTCGGGGCAGAAGAGGGCTTCGCGACCGTACGGATCCTGCCCCGGCTCGCGGGTGCGTCCAGCAGAGCAGACACGGGAGTGACTCTGCTGTGCAGCACCCTGCGGCAGGGGGCGACGACTCAGGCCTGAATCGTGACCTTCGTGATCTTGGTTCCCTTGCGGATCGCCATCACCACATCCATGTCATCGGTCTTGCCGAAGACCGTGTGAACGCCGTCCAGGTGGGGTTGGGCACCATGGCAGATGAAGAACTGAGAGCCACCGGTGTTCTTACCGGCGTGGGCCATGGACAGGGAACCGGGCTCGTGCTGCCTGGCGTTGATCTCGCAGTTGATCGTGTAACCAGGTCCGCCGGTTCCGGCCATGCCACGGGAGCCTTCACGGCTGTTGGGGCAGCCACCCTGGGCCATGAAACCATCGATCACCCGGTGAAATGCCAGGCCGTCGTAATAACCCGATTCAGCCAGTTTGACGAAATTGGCCACGGTGTTGGGGGCATCAGCCTCGAACAGTTCGAGGGTCAGGCTGCCGGCCTCGGTTTCCATCAGGGCCTTGGTCACGTTCAGCTCGCAAAACCCGACTGTATGAGCCAGTGGCTTTCGGTTGCGACGGGCAGCGCGGTAGTGAGAATGGGAGCAACGGCTTGACCCTGGTGGATTCGAAGGTTGATCTGGGCACGGCCCGTCTCGGTGTGATCGGGGGCAGCGGCCTCTATGGCATGGAGGGTCTCGAGGACCGGCGCAGCGTCACCGTGCAGACGCCCTACGGCCCACCGTCGGACGAGCTGGTCATCGGCCGGATCGGCACTGTTGAGGTGGTGTTCCTGGCGCGGCACGGCCGTCACCACAGCTACACACCCAGCGAGGTGCCCTACAGGGCCAATCTGTGGGCCCTGCGCAGCCTTGGCGTGCGCTGGGTGCTGTCGGTTTCAGCCGTTGGATCCCTGCAGGAACAGATCCGGCCCCTGGACATGGTCGTCCCGGATCAATTCATTGACCGCACCACCTCCCGTCAGACGACCATGTTCGGTGAGGGGCTGGTGGCCCATGTTGTCTTTGCCGATCCGTTCTGCCCTGTGCTGAGCCGGTTGCTGGCCGACGTGGCCGAGAGCCTGATGCCGGAGGGCCGGCGCCTGCATCGCGGCGGCACCTACCTGTGCATGGAGGGCCCTGCGTTTTCAAGCCGTGCCGAATCCCACCTGTACCGCTCGTGGGGCTGTGACGTGATCGGCATGACCAACCACACAGAAGCGCGGCTGGCCCGCGAATGCGAGATCGCCTACAGCACTCTGGCGATGGCCACCGATTACGACTGCTGGCACGAGGAGCACGCCTCGGTGACCGTCGAGATGGTGATCGACAACCTCAGGGCCAACGCGTCCCTGGCCCAGCAGATCGTGCGGGTGGCAGCCGAACGGGTCGCAGCCCAGAGGCCACCCAGCAGTTCTCACCACGCCCTGCGCCACGCCCTGATGACCCCGATCAGCGAGGTGCCGGCGGCAACCCGGCAACGGGTCGACCTGCTGACAACCCCCTACTGGGGCCCTTGGGCCAGTTGAGCCAGGGCCTGCCGGAGGCTTGATCCCTGGCCGAGCAGCAGCTGACGGGCCTGGGCGGCGTCAAGACCGCTCTGTTCCATCAGCAGGGCGAGCTTGACCGAGCCGCCGGCAGCTGCCAGCAGGGCCAGGCCCCGCTCTTTGGACACCCCGGCCAGGTCCCGCAGGATGCGCAGCGCCCGGTCTTCGAGCTTGGCGTTGGTCACAGCCACATCGACCATGCGGTTGCCGTGCACCTTGCCCAGGCGCACCATCACCCCGGTTGAAAGGATGTTGAGCGCCATCTTGGTGGCGGTTCCGGCCTTGAGCCTGGTCGAGCCAGTCAGCAGCTCGGGGCCGGTCAACAGGCGGATGTCGATGTCGCAGGGCATGGCTGCCTGGTCGGCCGGCACGCAGGCCATGGCGATCGCCAGTGCGCCGATCTGGCGGGCATGGTCCAGGCCACCCAGCACATAGGGGGTGGTGCCGCCAGCGGCGATGCCCACCAGGCAGTCCCCCGATCCGAAGCCCCGGGCCTGCAGGTCAGTGATGCCGGCGGCTGCATCATCCTCAAGCCCTTCAGAACTGCGCAACAGGGCTGGGGCGCCCCCGGCCAGCACACCCTGCACCAGGTTGGGATCACTGCAGAAGGTGGGGGGGCACTCGGCCGCATCCAGCACCCCCAGACGTCCTGACGTCCCCGCCCCCAGGTAGAACAGCCGCCCACCGCTGCGCAGACGCTGGGCAATGGCGTCAATGGCCCCTGTCAGAGCTGGCGCTGCGGCAGCGACGGCCTGCTGGGGACGCAGATCCTCCTGGCAGAAGAGCTGCACCAGGGCCTCGGTGCCGAGGACATCGAGATCGACGCTCAGGGGGTTGGCCTGCTCGGTGAGCAGATGCCCCCGATCGGCCGACGGGACGTTGTTCACAGCAGGCCCTCGAGCCGTCGGCGAAAGGCTTCGAGCTCTGCGTCGCCAGAGCTGATCGGCTCAGACTCAAGCGCCTGGGCCGGCCCGTTCTGGTTCTGGGCCGAATCACCTTCGCCCTCGCGCCAGAGGCTGGTGTCCATGTTCTGCTCGGGCGGCGCGATCAGCAGCCTGTCCTCGGCGGTGGTGGGCAGAAAGCCTGCCGGCACGAACCGTGCTTCATACCCGGCCTGAGTGCAGAACAACTCCATTTCGTCGCGCTCCAGGGCCTCCACCGACGGCGTTGGAAAGTCCTGGGCCTCCAGCAGACCCGCATATCGCTCGGCGTCATCCCGCTGCTCAAACAGCAAAACGACGGTGCGACCGGACAGCTCCAGAGAGTGAATGCCTTCCTGATCGCTGCCGGCGTCAAACAGCAGCACATGAACCAATTCGGCAGCCAAAACCCAGGCAACAGAGACGAACCCAGTGTCTCACCGGTCGTCGGACCCATCAGCTGCCAGCTCCTGCAGCCGCCGGTACAGGGCCTTCTCGGCCTCAGTCAGGGTTTCGGGAACCACGATCACGATCTCGACCAGCTGGTCGCCGCGACGCTCCCCCTGGGACAGACCCCGGCCCCGCAGCCGCAACAGACGGCCGCTGGAGGACCCCGGCGGCACCCGCAGCTGGACGTCACCGTCCAGGGTCGGAACCAACACCAGACAGCCGAGAGCGGCTTCAGCTGGACTGAGCTCGAGGTTGTAGGTCACCCGCAACCCATCGATGCGCAGCCCCTCGGCGGTGCGCACCCGCAACTGCAGAAAGTGATCGCCGCCGCCGCGAGCCACACCAGCCAGCCGCAGGCGCCAGCCATCGCCCGCCATGGGTGGGGTCCACACCTCGACCGCCGTGCCGTCGCTTAACGCCAGCTCGACCCGTTCCCCCCGCAGAGCCTGATCGGGACTGAGCTCGACCAGGGATTCCAGATCTCCCGTCGCCTGGACCGGCGGTGGTGGCGGTGGCGCCGCTGTGACCTCGGACGGCGGAGACGGTGGCTGGCGGCGCCGCTCGCCAAAGAGCGTGTCCAGGTAGTCCTCGAATGCGGGAAAGCCGCTGGCAAACGGGTCGCCCGCCGGCCGCCCCCCACCGGCCGAACCACTGCCTGACCCTGCCTCCCATAGCTCGCGGCGCCGAGGGTCCGACAGCACCGCATAGGCCTCATTAACCAGCTTGAAGCGCTCTTCGGCAACGGGATCATTGCCGTTGAGATCGGGATGCCAGCGCCGGGCCTGGGTTCGGAAGGCACGCTTCAGGCTGACGGCGTCGGCACCCGGCTCAAGTCCGAGGACGTCCCAGTAATCGGGCACGGTAGGTCCAGCAACCACGGAACTCAGCGCTGACCCCAGGGATCATCGTCGTCCCAGCCCCGCCCCCTGGACGGGGACGCCGGACGCCGCGAAGGAGGCATGGCCCATGGATCGCTGCCGGGGCGATCCCAGTCGTCCCAGTCGTCATCTGAAAACAGCTCGTCCTTGAGCGAACCCAGCGTGTTCTTGAGACCCTGCAAGGGACCCTGATCGGCCTTGCGTTCGCTCAGCAGGCGGCGGTTGAGTCCGTAGAGGGCCTCCTGCAGCTGGCTGACGGCCAGTTCAAGATCAGCCAGATCGGCGCGACCGCGGGCTTCTTCGGCAAGCAGGTCCTGGACCTCGCGCAGGGCAAGTTCGACCGAGCGTTGCTGGCGTTCGGCCCCGTAGGGCCCAAGCTCGAGGGCCGCATCCCGCAGGCGACGCTCTGCCTGGGCCACCAAAGTCTGGGCACGGTTGCGTCGGTCGATGTCTGCCCGCTTGCGGCGATCTTCGGCCGCCTTCTGCTCGGCCTCCTCGATCAGCCGCTGGATCTCCTCCTCAGCAAGATTGGTACCGCCCTGGATCGAGACACTCTGTTGCCGGCCGGTGGTGCGGTCGCTGGCCGAAACCTGCAGCAGGCCGTTGGCGTCGATGTCAAACGACACCTGGATCTGGGGAACACCGCGGGGTGCCGGTGGAATGCCGGAGAGCCTGAAGCGACCGAGTGATTTGTTGTCGTCGGCCATCTGGCGCTCCCCCTGGAGCACATGCACCTCAACAGCGTTCTGATTGGCCTCGGAGGTGCTGAACAGGTCGCTCTTGCGCACGGGAATGGAGGTATTGCGCGGAATCAGCACCTTCATCACGCCTCCGATCGTCTCGAGGCCTAGAGACAGGGGTGTGACGTCATTGAGCATCAGGTCGCGCAATTCGCCGGTGAGAATTCCGGCCTGCACCGCCGCACCGATCGCCACCACCTCGTCGGGGTTGACCGATTGACAGGGTTCGAGCGGGACCAGCGTGCGCACCATCTGCTGCACCATCGGCATGCGTGTCGCACCGCCGACCAGGACCACGTCATCGATGTCCTCGGCAGCGAGGCCCGAATCCCGCAGCGACCTCTGGACGGGCCGCAACAGGCGGTCCAGCAGGTCGGGGCAGAGACCCTCGAAGGTGTTCCGTTCCAGGGTCGTCTCGATGTGCAGGGGTCCGCTCTCGGCAGTGGCGATGAACGGCAGCGAGATGGGTGTGCTCTGGACCCCGCTCAGCTCGATCTTGGCCTTTTCGGCAGCCTCGGTCAGCCGTTGCAGGGCCTGGCGATCGCGGCGCAGATCAAGGCCGTGGTCCCGTTCGAACCCGTCGGCCAGCCAATCGACGATGCGCCGGTCCCAGTCATTGCCGCCCAGCTGGGTGTCCCCACTGGTTGCCTTGACGTCGAACACGCCGTTGGCAATCCGCAGCAACGACACGTCAAAGGTGCCTCCGCCCAGGTCAAACACCAGCACCCGTTTGACCGCACTGCGATCGAAGCCGTAAGCCAGGGCTGCCGCCGTGGGTTCATTGAGGATGCGTTCAACCGTGATGCCTGCCAGCCGGCCCGCATCACGGGTGGCCTGGCGCTGGGCATCATTGAAATAAGCCGGCACGGTGATGACCGCCGCTTCCACGGGCTCCCCCAGATAGGTGGCGGCGTCATCCACCAGCTTGCGCAACACGCTGGCGACGAGTTCCTCGGGGGCGTACTCCCTCTCGGTCGCAGGGCAGACCACCCGCACATGGCCGGCGTCGTTGGCGCGCACGGTGTAGGGAACCGACAGGCTGCCGTCATCAAGCTCGTCCCAGCCGCGCCCAACGAAGCGTTTGAGATTGGCAAAGGTGTTGCGGGGGTTCAGCACCAACTGCCGCCTGGCCAACTGACCGACCAGCAGTTCCTGCTCGCGGCTGTACCCGACCACAGATGGCGTGGTCCGACCGCCCTCGGCACTGGCGATCACGGTGGGACGGCCCCCTTCGAGCACCGCGACCACCGAATTGGTGGTTCCCAGATCGATGCCGACGATTCGGCCCATGCCGCTGAAGTCCCGTTACGTCGCCGGCCCAGGATCGAACGTCTGGGCCACACCGAGGTTAATCGGGGCTTAAACGGCTCGCCAGAGGCGGTTTTTAGATTGGCCATCGTAAGGATTCAGCATCCCGTTCGGGGTGCGGTCACCCCTGCATGACATCGGCCCCAACCTCGCCCCCTGCCACAGCAGATTTCAGTCTGCGCCGCAGGCCAGCCTCTGAAAAGCTGCTCGATCAGGGGTTTCACTACCTGACGCTGGCCCTGGCCTCGTTCGTTGGCCTGCTTTTGCTGGCGATCGTTTTGACCGTGTTCCATGGAGCACGGGAGGCGATCGCCACCTTTGGAGCCCGGTTCATCACCACCTCGTCCTGGGATCCGGTCAACAACCAGTACGGCGCGTTTGTCGCCATCTACGGAACGCTGGTGACCGCCTTTCTGTCCCTGTTGATTGCCGTTCCCCTGGGTATCGGTACGGCGATCTTCATCACCGAGGACCTGATTCCGACCCAGCTGCGCAATCTGATCGGCCTAATGGTCGAACTGCTGGCGGCGATCCCCTCGGTGGTCCTGGGTCTTTGGGCCATTTTTGTGATGGAGCCCGCGATCCGACCTGCACTGAATCTGCTCCATACCCTGTTTTGGTGGAGCCCCTTCTTTGCAGGGGAACCCCAGGGACCCGGCATGGCGCCGGCCATCCTGATTCTGGTGGTGATGATCCTGCCAATCATCACGGCCATCAGTCGTGATGCGCTCAACCAGGTCCCCGTCGAACTGCGCCAGGGTGCCTATGGGGTCGGCACCACCCGCTGGGGTGCCTTGATGAACATCATTCTGCCTGCCGCCATCTCGGCCATCACTGGCGGGATCATGCTGGCGCTAGGTCGAGCCATGGGCGAGACCATGGCCGTCACAATGATCATCGGTAATTCGCTGAACTTTGATCTTTCTCTGCTGGCTCCAGGCAACACGATTGCCTCCATGCTGGCCAACCAGTTCGGCGAAGCGGATGGGATTCAGGTTTCTGCCCTGATGTTTGCAGCTTTGATCCTGATGATTTTGACCCTTGTCGTCAACATCATTGCCCAATGGATCGTGCGTCGTCTCAGCCTGAAGTACTGATCCGTCATGAATTACTCTCCCATCACTTACAGCAACACCCCTCTCTTTGAGAGGAGACCATTAACTTATAACCCTAATTTATTTCGCAACCGCTTCAACCAATTCTGCACAAGCCTTGCTGGCTTGTTTGCAGCGATGGCGGTACTTCCCCTCTTCCTCGTCCTCATTTACGTTCTGGTCCAGGGCGGGAAGCTGTTGAGCTTTCAGCTGTTTACGCAACTACCTCCGGCACCAGGTCTTGAAGGCGGCGGCATCGGCAACGCCATCCTGGGAACGGTTGTGGTCACTTTGGTGGCTTCGTTGATTTCGATCCCGATCGGTGTGGGCGGCGGGATTTTTCTCAGCGAGTACTCCCGGAATGGGTGGTTCGCCTCAGCGGTTCGCTTCGCCAATGACGTGCTCTCTGGCGTGCCGTCCATCATCAGCGGTGTGTTCGTCTACGGGATCATCGTCGCCACCAGGGCCATCGGCGGACAGAGCTACAGCGCTCTTGCCGGTGGCATCGCCCTGTCGGTGCTGATGCTGCCGACGGTGATCAAGACAACGGACGAAGGCCTCAAGCTCGTTCCGCAGGAACTTCGCTGGGGTGCCTACGGCGTTGGTGCCTCAAAGGTGGTGACGATCCTGAGGATCACCTTGCCGGCAGCATTCACCCCAATTGCCACCGGCGTGGTTTTGGCGATTGCAAGGGCCGCTGGTGAAACAGCTCCGTTGATTTTCACCGCCCTCTTTTCTCCGTTCTGGCCTGAGGGTGTGCTCAATCCGATCGCAACGATGTCGGTGCTGATTTTCAACTTTGCGATCATGCCCTACGAAGCTCAGAACGAGCTGGCTTGGGCTGCCTCGTTTGTGCTTGTGATCATGATTCTTGGCGCCAATCTTCTTGCCCGCTGGATCAGCAAAGCAGCACAGCCCTGACCCTTTTCTGCACCGCAGTCACCGTTCTTCCTGATTCCTGAGTCATGACCAACACCGCAACCAACCAGACCAGCACGGGCAGCGACGTCTGCATGTCCCTGCAGAACGTCACGATCTCCTACGGCAAGTTCGAGGCGGTTCGCAATGTCTTCATGGACATTCCCCACGGCAGGGTGACCGCTTTCATCGGTCCCTCGGGGTGCGGCAAATCAACCGTGCTGCGGGCCCTGAACCGCATGAACGATCTGGTGCCTGGCTGCTCTCTGAAAGGCCGGGTGCTGTTCGATGGCAATGACCTCTACGACAGGCGCATTGATCCGGTCGAAGTGCGCCGGCGCATCGGCATGGTCTTCCAGAAGCCGAATCCGTTTCCCAAGACGATCTACGAAAACATTGCTTTTGGTGCCCGTATCAACGGTTTCAAAGGTGACATGGACGAACTGGTCGAACGCTCCCTGCGCAAGGCTGCCGTCTGGGATGAATGCAAGGACAAGCTTCAGGAAAGTGGCTTTGCCCTCTCGGGCGGCCAACAGCAGCGGCTCTGCATTGCCCGTGCCATTGCCACCGAGCCAGAAGTCATCCTGATGGACGAGCCCTGCTCGGCACTCGATCCGATCTCAACACTCAAGATCGAGGAGACGATGCATGAACTGAAGCGCAGCTACACGATCGTGATCGTGACCCACAACATGCAGCAGGCCGTGCGCGTGGCCGACATGACGGCATTCTTCAATGCTGAAGCGGTCGAAGGCGGCAGCGGCAAGGTTGGCTATCTGGTGGAATTCAACGACACCGAGCGGATCTTTAACGCACCCAGTCAGCAGGCCACCCAGGATTACGTCAGCGGCCGTTTCGGCTGAGTCGTTGCCTGTCGGAACGCAAGCCCAGGCCCCCGGGTCTGGGCTTTTTTGCTTGCCGCATTCCCCCCAAAGGGACAGGGGCTCTATCAACAAAAAAGCCGGCGGTGAAGCCGGCTGTTCTGAAACGGAGAGGGAGGGATTCGAACCCTCGATAGAGTTGCCCCTATACAGCATTTCCAGTGCTGCGCCTTCGACCACTCGGCCACCTCTCCAGGGGCAAAATGGGGCAACTGGCAATCTAGCAGCATGACCAACACCCATCCCATCACCATCCACTGGCGCCAAGAGGGACGGGTGATCAGCCACCGGGTCCCAGAAGGCGAGTACATCCTGCGCAGCTTTGAGCAACAGGGTGATCCCCTGCCGTTCAGCTGCCGCAACGGCTGCTGCACAGCCTGTGCCGTGCGGGTCATCAGCGGCACCATTGACCACCGAGAGGCCCTTGGACTGTCGCGTGAGCTGAGGGATCGGGGTTATGGCCTGCTGTGCGTGGCCAGGGCCACCGGACCTCTGGAGGTAGAGACCCAGGATGAGGATGAGGTCTACGAGCTCCAGTTCGGACGCCATTTTGGGCGCGGCAAAGTCAAGGCTGGACTCCCGCTGGATGAGGAATGAACCGGTGATGTCTGCAGAAACCGCAGTGGTCAATCAATCGGATGATGCCGCCCGCCGTAGCGGCCTGAGCCACCAGGAGCTCGGAGAGCTGGCCGCCATAGCCCGCCGTGCTGCCGAGGCCGGCGGTGGCCAGTTGCGTCAGCATTTCGGACGGCTGGAGCGGATTGCCGAAAAGGGCCGCGCCGGCGACCTGGTCACCAATGCCGACACCGCCGCCGAGGCGGCGGTGCTCGACCTGCTGCAGCGCGACAGCCCCGGGGTGGCTGTCCTGGCCGAAGAAAGCGGTACGAAGGCTGGCGGTTCTGGTGCCAGCGAAGATCTGCAGTGGTGCGTCGATCCCCTCGACGGGACCACGAACTATGCGCACGGCTACCCAATGTTCGCCACCTCGGTGGGCCTGTTGTGGCGAGGGATTCCCCTGCTTGGGGCCATGGCTGTCCCCAGGATGGACGAGCTGTTCTGGGCGGCTCCGGGTCATGGCTGTTGGTGCGACCAGCAACCGCTTCGGGTCAGCGACTGTGGTGAGCTGGGCAATGCACTGCTGGTGACTGGATTTGCCTACGACCGTCAGCAACGCCTCGACAACAATTACGCCGAATTCGCCTGGTTCACCCATCGCACCCACGGTGTGCGACGGGGCGGGGCTGCGGCGGTCGATCTGGCCTATGTGGCAGCAGGCCGACTCGATGGTTACTGGGAGCGGGGTTTGAGCCCCTGGGACCTTGCTGCAGGCGTCGTTCTGGTCGAGCAGGCCGGTGGCCTGGTCAGCGCCTACGACGGTTCAGCCTTCGAGCTGGGCAGTGGACGCTTGATCGCCTGTGCCCCGGGCCTGCAACAAAGCCTGGTCGATGGTCTTGCAGCCTGCAGGCCGTTGAGCGGCGCCAGCTTCGGCGCCGCCGAGCTCGACGCAACGGCTCCATAGGATCACTGCCAGATCTGCGCAATCCAGCCCCCATGGCCCTGCAACCCGCGGCTGGTGCAAGGGACCTGAATCCCAGACAGGTTGAGGGCAATCGCCGCATCCGCCAGACCCTGGCCGGCGTCTATCGCCTTTGGGGGTATCAGGAGGTTGATCCACCGAGCATTGAAACGCTTGACACCCTGGCGGCCGGCGGTGGCATCGCCCCCGAGGAGCTTGTGCGCCTGGTGAGCGACGACCCGCTGGGCCTGAGACCCGAGCTGACTGCGTCGATTGCCAGAGCTGCCTGCACGCGCATGGCCGATCACCCCCTGCCGCTTCGGCTCTGGGCCGACGGCAACATCTTTCGCTGCTTGCAGGGCGATGCCGGGCGCCTACGCATTCACCAGCAAATCCAGAGTGGTGTGGAGCTGCTGGGCGAGCCATCGCTGAGCGCCGACGTCGAACTGATCCGCCTGCTGTTGGCCGCAACCGGCAGCCTGGGGCTCCAGCCAGAGCACAAACCCACCCTGCTCATGGGTCACCACGGCCTGCTGCAGGCATTGCTTGAGCCGCTGCCCGCCGGTCTGGGGGAACCGGCGAGGGCAGCGCTGACGAGCTTTGACCGCCTGAGCCTGCAGGCACTGGAACCCCAGTTGGGCAACAGCGGCGAACTGCTGTCGCTGCTGGAGCTGCGCGGGCGTCCGCAGCAGGTGCTGGCCCAGCTGCAGAACCGCCTGGGCGACATGCCGTTGTTGCAGGACCTGGGGCGGGTGATCGACCTGGTGACCCCAGCGGCCCAGGGCCTTGGTGTCGAACTGCAGCTGGATCCAACCTTCCAACCGCACTTCAACCTGTACGACGGGCTGGTGCTGAAGCTGGTCTGCCAAGGGGCTGATGTGCCGATCGCCATCGCCAGTGGCGGTCGTTACGACGCCCTGGTGGGCCGCTTCAGCACTCCCGCCAGCCTGATGACCCTGCCTGCGGCTGGTGTCGGGTTCGGGTTCGATGTCGAGCACGTGCGCGAACTGGTCTGCAGCACCCGTGATGGGCAGCAGACGGTGCTGGTGGCCCGTGGTCCCGCCACACCGCTCGAGGTGGCACTCGAGCGACTGGAGAGCTTGCACAGCCAGGGCATCCCCGCTGAGCTGCTCGGCGAAGCCACCCCCGATCGCAGTGCCGCCGAGGCTGTCGCCAGCCAGCGGGGATGCGGTGATCTGATCTGGCTCGGGCCCTGACCCTCGCTGCCTACGATCAACGGATGTCTGTACGAAACATCCGTGGCCCACACGATCGTCACCGATGTCTGCGAGGGGGTCGCTGATTGCGTCGATGCCTGTCCAGTGGCCTGTATCCATCCAGGACAGGGCGCCAACAGCAAGGGCACAGCCTTTTATTGGATCGACTTCGACACCTGCATCGACTGCGGTATCTGCCTGCAGGTCTGCCCGGTCGCCGGTGCGATCCTGCCCGAGGAGCGGCCCGAGCTTCAGCGCCAGGCCTGAGCCCCATGATGCGTTCAACCGTTCTGAACCCCCTGTTGCCTGATCGACTTGTCTGATCGACCCAACGGCCACGACCTGCTGACCCAGGAGGCCACGGTTAGGCGTCACGGCACAGGGATCACCACCCACGGTCTGGTGGGCCGCTGGAGGTTGGCTCAGGTCTGGGGTAAGGGCCAGACGACGCCCTCGAACCTGGCGAGCATGGGCCTGCGTGCAGTCCAGGCAACCTTGGAGCTGGAACACAGCGCAGCCGGGGTGGGGATCGCCAATTCGATCCTGTTCGGCCCCATCAACCTGCGGTTCACCGGAACTGCCGAACTGGTGGGCAGGCGCCCCCTGCTGCGGTTCAGTTTCCAGACGGTGGAGCTCAGGTGGGGCGAGAGCGTTGTGTGGGCCCGTTCACTGCCGACCCCCCAGCCCCAGCGCATGCCTTTTTTTGCATTGATCGCCAGGGATTCCAGCGGCTGGTTGGCAGCCCGCGGGCGAGGGGGCGGCCTGGCCCTGTGGGACCTTGTCTAGACAGTGTCTCGATCTTGTCTAGTCAAGGGGGGCGGCCTGGGGGCAGGCTGGTGCTGATTGCCCCTGTCCCATGGCCGAAGCCCCCTACCTGATTGCCCTTGCGCTGCTGGAACAGGACGGCAGACGAGCCATGCCCCTGCAGGGCAAATCGTTGCCCCAGGCGATCGGGGATGCCGACGCCCCCGGCGACGAAGGGAGGCGTCAGGTTCTCGAACTGCTGGTTCGGGTCTGGCAGCGCAGCGATGAAGGTTCACTGCGACGGGCGGCTGCAGGCATGAGCCTGCTACTGGCCGAGGTACCGATCGAAGCCCTGCAGGTGCAGCTGCCCCAACTAAAGGCCAACTGGCTCAACAGCGGCGACATCGACACCCTGCTAAGGGAGCTTGGCCAGGTTTCGAGCCGCCTGTGGTGCGTCAGGCAGGAGCCCCGATCCAATCTGGTGTTCGAGCTGATTCCCTGACCCTCGATCGGACGCCTGGGCATCGACCTGATGGTCAGAAGCAGAAGGGCAGGAACTGGGTGTGGCAGGCGGCGTAACCGTCAACCAGGGGCCCGAGGCCAATCTGATGGGCGATGCCAGCACCGGTCAGGCCTTCGGTGATCACACCGATCACAAGACCAAGCATGGCTGCACGGCCGTTGAAGCGCTCAGCACGCTTGAGCTGGTCGAGGTGGATCTGCTCGGCGGCACGATCCTGGAACCATTTGTCGCTGGAGGGGGTTTTTGCCATGGTCTGTTTCGCAACGTTGCAGCAACTGTAACAGGATGTAACGAAACGACAAGGCTCGGGGTGCTGATTTCAGGGCGCCATCGCCAAGGCATTGGGTTCAGGGCGCTAGCACCAGGGCATCCGGATCGGGATGCAAGCTGCGGAAATGGCGGTCATCCGCGGCGCGGCGGCAGGTCAGCAGGAACAACGGCATCTCAATGCCAAAGGTCTGCTCAAACATGGGCACCACACCGGTGGTCTGCCCCAGCCCACAAGCGGCGATCGCATGGCTGAGACCCTGGCGCGGATGCTCGGTGAGCGCCGTAAACAGGCGGTTGAGTCGGTGTTCCTGCAACGCCTGGGCTGGCGTCATGCCGCGGACCTGATCAAAACTGAAGCTGAGACAATCTTCACTGATTTCCAGTGCTAGGAGTATGTCTGCAGTGACACAAGGTTCGCTGTAGTGGAGGGAAAAGTAGTGCAAAGAGCGACTCACGATCTGCATCGGCGAACCACAGACGGAACCGCCTGAAGCAGCGCTTAGCTGCTTGAAATCGTCTGGCACTACCCGCATCGCCACAACCTTGTTGCTGCTCAAAGCCTGGCACCCATGGAGCCGTCCTGCCAGCCAACGGCACCAAACATCACAGGTTGGTCGGGATTGTCACAGCCCGCAATCATGCGAGTCAAAACAACATCTTGTTCAGAACACCCTTCGAGAGAACACGATCGGGCCGTCGCTGCGCCCAGCCGACCACCCTCAACGGCGTCAGATCGGTGTTAGGAATGATGCAGATGAGCGCACTTCACACCCCACCCCTGGTTCTGGTCCATGGGCTGCTGGATACCCCCAAGGTGTTTGACGGCCTTAGGCGCCACCTGGGCGGCCGCCGGCCCAACCTGATCAGCCCAGCCCTGCCGATGCGCCTGGGACGCACCCCTGTCCTGCAGGCCGCCGAGCTGCTCGCCACCACCATCGAAGACAGTCTCGGAGCTCACCAAACCATTGATCTGCTGGGATTCTCAATGGGTGGTGTGATTGCCCGCTCCTGGATTCAGCTGCTGGGCGGTGCTCAGCGCATTCGGCGGTTCATCAGCATTGGCAGCCCCCATCAGGGCACCATCACCGCCCAACCCTGGCCTGGAGGGGTGTTTCAGGGCATCGACGATGTCAAATGGGGCAGCAATCTGTTGCTGCGCCTGAATCGGGACCTCGATCCATTGAGGCGGATCGAATGCCACAGCTTCTATTCCGCGCTGGATCTAGTGGTGTTGCCCGGCTGGCGAGCGGTCTTACCTGTGGGGCAGCGCACGATGCTGCCGGTGCTGACCCACCCCCAACTGATGCGTGATCGTGCAGCTTTGCAGCCACTGGCCCGCGAACTGCTGCGGCCCTGACTGAACCCGACAAACGCTGATTAGCGTGCGGTTCACTGCAGCAGAGATGGCCACAGATGGGTTGGCTAATCGTCTCACTGCTGGTGCGCTGGCTGCTGGGCTGGGTCTTGGGCCTGCGGTTGCCGGCGCTGCCACTGCTGGACCACAAGCCTGCACGATCGAGCTCGTTGGCGGTCCTGATCCCGGCACGCAATGAGGCATTGACCCTGCCCCAGTTGCTGCGGGCCCTGGGCCAGCAATCGCTACAACCGAGTGAGGTGATTGTGATCGATGATCACTCCAGCGATGGCACCGCAGAGCTTGCTGCTGCCGGTGACTGGGCCCTGCCGGTTCGCGTCATTGCGTCAACACCATTGCCTGCGGGTTGGTGTGGCAAAACCTGGGCCTTGCACCAGGGCGTACAGGCGTCTCAGGCCGAAACACTGGTGTTTCTGGATGCCGACACCGAACCCTTGCCGGGCTTTCTGGCCAGCCTTGTGGCCCAGCTGCAGCAGCTGGGTGGGCTGGTTTCGGTCCAGCCCTATCACCGCACCGAAAAAGCGTATGAACAACTGTCCTTGCTGTTCAACCTGGTGGGACTGATGGCGGTTCCCCTGGGACCGGGGTGTGGTGTCGCCTTTGGACCGGCCATGGCCACCAGTCGCACTGACTACCTGCGCAGTGGAGGGCACGCGGCCGTGGCAGGCCGGGTGGTCGAAGACTGGTTCCTGGCCCATTGCTATGAGGCGGCCGGCCTGCCGGTCAGCGCCTTCATCGGCGATGGCTTGATCACCTACCGCATGTACCCCGGCGGTCTGGGCGACCTGGTCCTGGGCTTTGACAAGAATTTCGCCACCGCGGCCGGTGAGGTGCGCTGGCCGCGGATGCTGGCGGTCCTGCTGTGGCTGTCGGGGTTGTTCTGGGCGGCCTGGAGTTTGCCAGCGGCCCTGCTCGGCTGGCCGCTGGTGGGGGATCGGAGCCTGCTCATCAATGGACTCGTCTACGCCCTCTCTGTCCAGCAACTGGCCGTTCTGACCCGGCGGGTCGGGCGGTTCAGCTGGATCAACGCCTTGTTTCCGATTCCTGTGCTGTTTTTTCTGGTGGTGTTTGTGCTGGCGATCCTCAATCTCGAACGGGGTCGGGTGCGCTGGAAGGAGCGCATCGTCAAGACCCGATGAGCATGGGCACGTCACCTGCTTTCTGGCCTGAGGTGCTGATGCCGGTGCTCAGTTCGGCTGCTTACTGGCTGTTGGTCTCCTTGCTGGTGGGCGGGATGGCCAACCATCTGCCCGAACGGTGGCTGCTTTGCCTGCCCCTGCGGCAGTCAGGGCCCGATGCCCCTGGAATTCGCCGTTGGAAACGCTGGCTTCCCGATGCGGGTGCAGCCCTGCCGGGGGGCGTTCGCAAGGCGGCCTTGAGCCGCCCTGATCCACGGTCCCTGGCCAGCCTGCAGCGGGAAACCAGGCGCGCCGAACTGGTGCATGCGCTGTTGTGGGCTGCATGCCTGCCAACGGCATTGTGGCTGCCACCGCTGGGGGTGTTGATCAATCTGGTGTTTGCGACCGTGTTCAACCTGCCCTGTCTGGTGCTGCAACGTCACAACCGCCGCCGGGTGCAGCGCGCGTTGGCACGGTTCGGCACACCCCACAGGGTCAGGACACGAGCACCCGTTCCAGCAGATCCAAAGCGACTCCCTGGCCGGGATCGTCAGCATGGTCGGCGACCACGAGCCGGTGCCGGCCTGCTTGGACCACAAAACGATCCCGGCCTTCGTCAAAGCAGGCCAGACGGTGCAACGGGATCGTCAGGCTGAGCCGGCGCTGAGACCGAGGCTGCATGTCCACCTTCACAAAGGCCACGAGGGTGCGCGGTGGGCGCTCGATCCCAACAGGTGGCGGCTCCAGGTAGATCTGAACCACCGTGGCGGCTTTGACCAACCCGTCATTGCTGACCGTCACGTGTAAACGGATCCTGGGGTCCGAGCTGCCGTGATCGATCAACTGAGCGGTGGGGACCGTGGTGCTGAAGCGGCCGTAACTCAGCCCAAAGCCAAACGGAAAGCCGGCTCGCTCGCCCTGGTGTTGCAGACGCCGATAGCCGTGCCACAGGTCATATCGGATCTGCCGCGCCCTGGGGTTGAACGGCGGTAGTTGGGCTACTGACGTCGGGATCGTCATCGGCAGTCGACCCGACGGCGACACCGCCCCAAAGACCACATCGGCCAGGGCATGGCCGCCCTGCTCACCGGGATACCAGAGCAACACCAGGGCACCGAGCCGTTGCAGCCAGGACTCGCAGATCAGCACACCGCCTGCCATCAGCACGACAACGGTGCGGGGTTGGGCTGCAGCCACGGCCTTGATCAGGGCCACCTGCTTGCTGGGCAATCCCAGGTCAATGCGATCACCGGCCGCAAAATCACCTCGCAATGGAGCCGTCGCATGGCTGGTGAACCAGGACAGCAACGATGGCACCGGCTGCCACCACTGTTGCAATCGCGCCCGTTCAACGCGGCGCTCGAGCCACCGAGGCGGCGGCGTCTGCCGCAGGATCGGGGCAATGTCGCCGGCATGGATGTGCTCGCCTTCGTGGCGCCAGTCCAGACCCACCACCAGCACAGCAGCATCACAGCGCGCCGCCAGGGCGGCCGCAGCTTTGGGGTCACGACCACAGTCGTGATGCACAGGCAACCCAGACCGGGCGGCCCGCAGGCCTTGCAGGGGTGTGACGACGGCACCCGGTGGTGGACGGGTGTCGGACGAGCCACGATCACCCTGGTTAGCGGTAGCGGCCAGGTGGCCGATCACCGCCAGCGACCGCAATGGTCCCAGCGGCAACAGGGGCGAGCCATCACCAGTGGGCTGATTGCGCAGCAGCACAATCGATTCGCTTGCGGCTTGACGAGCCAGGGCCAAGTGCCGTTTGCAGCGACGCCACTGGGGGCCGTAGTCACCCTTGGCCAGGCGTAGGCGTTGGCGTAACTGGCGCAGCACCGCATCGTCCACCCGGTTCATCGGTAACTGGCTTGCCGCTACCGCATCGCCCAGGACACCGGGCCAGATCATCTGGAACGGCATTTCGAGATCCTGGCCGGCCCTCAGGGCTGCCAGTCCATCGTGCAGACCAAAGATAAAGTCGGTAACAACGAATCCCTTAAATCCCCAGCGACCTTTGAGGATCCGGTTCAGCAGTTCGTCGTGTTCACCACACCATTGTCCATTGACACGGTTGTAGGCACTCATCACAGACCCCGCCCCAGCATCCACACAGGCACGAAACTGCGGCAGATAGAGCTCATGCAGGACCCGATTGCTGGCCTGCACATCAACGATGAAGCGGCAGCTGTCGATCGAGTTGAGCGCCAGATGCTTGACGCAGGCGATCACATGGCGCTGCAGCCCACGGGTGGTGGCGGCACCCATGGATCCGACATGGACCGGATCTTCGCCATAGGTCTCCTGCGCCCGTCCCCAACCGGGATGGCGCAGCAGATTGACGCAGACAGCAGCCACCAAGTTGGCCCCAAACGAGCGCGCTTCGCGGGCGATCGCAGCGCCAATCCGCCGCTCCAGTGACGGATTCCAAGTAGCGCCACGGGCGATGGGAACCGGAAAGGTCGTTGCCCCCCCGGCAAGCACGACCCCACGGGGTCCATCGACAAAGTTCAACTGCGGCAGATCCAGCTGGCGCAGAGCGGCCCCCGGCCACCCATGGCGGTGCGAGGCGTCGTTGAAGGCGATGTCAGCCATGCCCGACCAGAACGGGGTGGCCCCACTCAGCAACTGCAGCTTGTCGGTTGTGGTGAGGCGGGCCAACAGGGCATGGGCCTCTGCATCGTCAAGGTGATGAGGGTCAGGGCCACGCACGTCTGCCTGAGCGACTGGTTACAGGCTGATCGGTTTCACAACGGTTGGTGCGCCTAGGGTGCAGTTGCAGGCTTACTGGCTTGTACTTCAGCCAGTGGAGATAAAACCCGATTTTTGAATCGCAGGAGGCCTACGGAGTTCCGGAAGAAACGGCGACTAAACCATAAGACCGATACGCGGCCAACAATTAGCACACTTCTGATTCACGAACAACCCTAGATATTAGACACAATTATTATCACGGGCATCAGACACTGGCAATCACAAACACCGAACTTGCTGTCAGCGCACGAGAGAAATCCGGAAGACTAAAAGCTAGTTTGATGGCAGAGAATTACTGCCTTGGCTAAGGGTATTATTAAATTTTTTGTATTCATTTTATCCTTTCCCGTGGCACAGCCTTAAAAACAAGCCAATTGTCCAATGACCTCAGCCTACACACTTGAAACTACAAATGATCTTGTCGGATGGCTTTGCTGGGTACTTTACACCTCCAGAAACCTCCTCTAACTCCTCATCGCTCAGATCCAGAGCTTGCTTTGCTGTATAGCTCTGCCAATCCTGAATGCTGATATCAAAACGAGCCCCCTGAGCAAGCATCGCTGCTTCCTCGAGCTCTTCAGCGTCATGAAAATGTGCCCTAAGGCGCGAATCAACTTTGAGCTTGGCAAGCAGGGCTGAAAGTTGTGCTTTCGACATGGTCCAGACAGCAAATTACTTCCTAGCTCAGGGTGCCGCATCCGTCTGTCGCCAGCGCTACTCAGAAGAAACCGCCTTTACCCAGTGCAATGGCTGGACGACGTCCAATCAGAACCGCCAGAATCTCCGCTTGACCGGCACTATCGAAGACCCCAAAGGCCATCACGCAAGGCATAATCAATACCAAGAATCGGGTGATTACCGCGTAAAGCTACAAACAAGAAATCACTGCAGATGCCGTAGTAGAGGATGAATCCGCAGAGCATTCAGGACAGGGGCATTTAAAACAGACGTACAATTGAAAAAATTTAAACACAAAAACACCGCCTTATCTATGATCTACATGACATTGATCAGCCCATGTAAATGCACCCCCAGCAACTGCCTCCAGCTCCTCATTACAGAGCTCTACCGGTTGCTTGGATTGCTACCTGAGCCAATCCGCCTTGCTGACAGCAAAGCCGTCTTGCTTTGCCATTACAACGGCGGTATCCAGCTCTGCAGCAGCCGTGACCTTCTCCAGAAGACCCTGTGGTTCCCCGTTTCAGACAAGATCAGCGTTCCAACAGCTGCCAGAAGCTCATGTTACGGCCGAATCTCTCTCGTATTCGGCCAATGAAACTCGACTGGCTCTCCAGACCTTGCCAGTCATCGATTTGCGCAGCCAGCCTTTCGCAGGTCTGCAGGTGGTCGGCCGCGTAGCGATAGCGTCTGGTTCGACTGCTTGAAAGGGCAAACACCACCATTGATCGCAGCAGGATGGTGGCGGCCAGTGGATGGCTGCTGCTGAGTCGATCAGCCGCAGGTGAGAGCACGTCGAAGGCTTCGCCATCCCAATGGGAGGCATTGTTGAGCACATAACGCCCCGCGCGCGCTAGTGCGGGCCAATGAATCAGGAAATCCAGGGCAAGCAGCGGTTGCGGATGCTGATCGGCGAACTGGAAAGCACGTTCCTCGGCAACAACATCGTCGAAATCATCTAGCCGGTTCAGATAGTCGCGCAGATGGGGGATCGAGAGGCTGTGGCAGAACAGCTCCCAGCGTTGCTGTTGGGCTTCTTCATGCCGAGCAAGGGCATCAAGCACCGCAATGCGTGCATCGCTCCATTCGGTTGCCAGCCAGTCGATGACGTTGGCAGCGGCTCCATCTAGCACTGCCAGAGCCTGCTCGGCGCGGCCCGCCTCAAGCAGATGCAAGGCCACATCAGCGGCGACCGCCGGTCGGCTGAGCTGTTTGGAATCGAACTGAGCCACATAGGCGTCAACATCACCCTGCGCCTCCGCGATTTGCAGCAGGGCATAGCTCGCATCGGGGCCCCCCTGTTCTTTGAAATGGTGCTGCAGCACTGTCAACCCCTGCTCGCCCAGGGCTGGGGCGACCGAGGGAATTAGGTCGTCAAACTGACCGTATCCATTGCCCGCAATCAGCTCGGCCATCTGCCCTGCCAGGGCCTCGGGCTTGATTGCTGCTGCTGTGGCCAGCTCAGCCAAGTCACCTTGGGCCTGTTTGAAAACGCCGATCACCGACCCGGTGGTGTCGGAACTGCGTTCGAGCACCCCGTCGGCCAGTTCGAGAAACCGCACCAACAGTCGGAAGGCCTGGTGAGGATCGGCTTCTGCAATCGGGCCGGTGATCGCCTGATGCTGGGCCTCGAGATCAGCCAGCAGAGCCTTGCGTTTGCGCGAGTCCACAAAGGTGGTGGCCCGCGCGATCGCTGTGATCCGTTTGCGCACCTCCTGCAAAGCACTCTCGACGCCCTCGGCGACGGCTAAGGCCAACCGAAGCCGACGTTGAATTACGGCGTTGCCACTGCTGACCTCCATCAGAAGCTCGGCTAGGGCAGAGGCGCCAAGGGCTTCCAAATTCCTGGCATTGAGGGTGCGTTTGCTGGCCATCGCAGCATTTAAATGCCGGCCCTCTCCATGTGTGCCGGAATTTGAATGCTGGTCCAGGCTTGTACTGAGGCATTGGCCCGCGATCCAGCAACGCTGGCCTGGCTAAACGGGCACGGACACACCTTGATCGCCGTGCTCAACGAGAGTGCAGGAGCCAGCGCAGCAGCGGTCATTGAGATCCTGTGCCCGATGCGGGATCACGACCTGGTGTCCAAGGCTCTGGAAGCAAAAAACTGCCAACTCAGAGGCCAAGGAGCGTTTAGCGCTCACCGTCAGCTGGGTAGGGGTCTGCCCCTACGTCAAAGCAAGCAGAAATGACGGTGAACCCCAGCAACCGAGGTCCAACCCATTGAAGAAGCGCTGAAGCCCCAGTACCCAAACGTCCCATCGCTGATGTCGCTCTGCACGGCGCCGCAGTCGCAGGCCACCCGCCAAAGGGCCTTGTGGATCGGTGAGGACTCGTAGCGCACCAACTCTGGCAAGCGCTGCCTAAGCAGGGAATTGCCGCGCCAGGCGTTGAAGTGCGGGATGCGTGAGTTGAGGTGATGGCATACGTGGGTAGAGCCTACGCCGTGGTGCAGCAGGTTGAGCAGCGAGCCATAGGGGCAATCCACCGTTTGCATCGCACCTTTGGCCCAGGTCCACTCGGCGGTGGAATAGTAGGGAATGGCCACATCGGTGTGCTGAAGCCTGGGCCAGGAGTTACCCCAATTCGGACTCGATCGGCCCATGGCTGGGAGCCGGCGAAGCCTTTTGGCAAGGCCAAACCTCCGGCACGCCCTTCAGAGTGCAGAGCGAATCACGAGCAACACAATCAGTGAAATGAAGACAAAAGTGCTTATGCCTGCCATGCGTTGCTCTAGACGTTGGATGGCGGCAGCATCGCCGTGTTTCTGAAAGCATCGCCATGCAATCACCCCAGAACTAGTCGCCACCATGATGTAGAGCAATACAGCAATATGTACAGCATCAATCAACGTGGCGTAACCAGCTGCCCCCAGTTCATTGGCAGAGCTGCGCAAGCTGATCACGGCTGCAAAAGCAGAACCTGCTAGTAGGCCAAAGCGGGGGCTGAGTGCACTGGGATGATCAACCCGTAGCCCAAACGAAGCCAGGGCGATGAGCGAGGCTGCGAAGGCTCCCATCGTGAGTTTCCAGAAGCCCGTCTGATCGATGCGTTGTAGCAGGATCTGCAGTTCGACCTTTGCGTAGCTGCTGGCGCTGCCAGGTGGAAGACGTGGGTCGCCGAAGGTGGTGCGGTATGTCTTAGTGCCGCTTACCAAGCGAGTGGAGTGAATCCTCCAGCCACTGAGATTGATATCCCGATCGAAGCTGGAATTGCTCGCGTCGGCTGCAAACAAGATTGACTGGCTGTCTTTCTCAGCTTCCTCCAACTCGATACGCAGGAGCTGTTGATCGAATGGAAAACGCCTTACATCCCATCCATGACGGAAGCTGCCTACGATCTTGCGCTGTTGCCAAACTCCTGAAGCTGTTGCTTCCGAAATGGCATTGGGACTCTCGATTTTGATCGCATTGGGGAACTCCAGACGATCAAGGGGGGAACCCGCTTCCTGATTACTGATTGACCACAGCCAGAATGATGCAGAGAAACTTTTCTTAGATGGGTCAAGATCGCTAAGACCTGTCAGAAATGCGCCTATCCGCACAGTTTCTGGCGAAGCTGCTGCAGCCTGGACAGGCTGTAGACCAACCATGCTGATCAGAAGCCCCAGGGCCAACGCCAGCAACGCTCGACTCCAGGAAGCTAAACCAGTCCTGGTGGGATGAGGATCTGACACAGCGTCAGGATTCGGATTTTCAGACTTTAACTTTTTAACACCAGTATGGCCTTCTGAACCAGTCCGACATAAGCCATGAGATTCCTCTTCAGATCGGCCGGACCCGCCGCAGTGGTGAGACAACATAGCCCTCAGTCCAATAGGCGCCTGAGGGTCGTTGGACGCGGATCTTGGCTTGCCGCTCCATTGTCATGGCTGCACGGGGGATGCTGCGTCAAGGGTGCTGGAGGTCGCCAGCTGGCCGCAGCAGCCTTACACGGGCGGCAGGCCGCGAAGCTGGCGATCTGCATCGCGTTGGCCGTCGATGGCGAATGATGCACCTGCAAACATTTAGAAGCAATCGCAATTGCACGTTTTTTACTAATATTCGCTGGCATCTTGGGGCCAAGGAAGTGATTGAAGAAATAAAAAGCCGCTGCTGCAACAGGGGCTTTTTGTGGTCAAAGTTACTCCTGCCTGAGAGTGCACCAAGAGAGAGGTATCGACCAAAAGGTCTTAGCACGCAGTGCAAAAAGACATAGGATCACAATCTTTTCTGGTTAAACAAGCAGGACCAGTACCTTTCCCCCCAGCAACCCCCTCCAGTTCCCCATCACTCAGTTGACGGGTCAGCTTGGCTTGACACCTGAGCCAATCCACCTTGCTCACATCAAATCAAGCTTCCTTGGCGATCGCCACGGCGGCGTCAAAGCCTGCAGCACCCTTGAGCTTTTCGTAAAGCCCAGCATCGTCGTTGAGCTTCGCAAGCAGGGCTGTTAATTGATCTTCGGACATGGATTAACAGCAGCGATGCCTCAGTTTTGGCCCAAAACGGTGCTGCTATTATCCGCCGACCCAGAATGCCAAATTGTCCCAAGCCTGCCGAAGCAAAGGCTCCGCTCACCCAGGGGCGGCGTTGAGTGCCAAGGGATGCGGCGCAGATCGAGTAGAAGGGGCTGCAGAAAGCAGGGTGGCCAAGGGTGTCGGCGGAGTGGTGACTCTAAAGTCTGTACATTAATCGCGCTTGACGCTTGTATAACCATTAGAGAAGTGGACTCAAAAGTGCCATGAATCGGACTTTTTTGAGGCGCTCTGGGTTTGATTGATGAAACAAAAGCCCCGTGAGTATCAGGGGCCATTGATTCGGTAGGGTTTAGTCGCAGTAGTCGGCAGTCCTATTGATGCAAGACAGTGGTGTGCCGATCACCCAGCCGACAGTGCCACCAGCAGCCGCATCCAAATCCGCATCACTCAATTCAAGAATTTGCTTCGCTTGAAACCTGAGCCAATCCGCCTTGCTGACAGCAAAGCCGGCTTCCATTGCAATTGCAACGGCTGTTTCCAGATCTCCAGCAACCTTGAGCTTCTTCTGTAGCTCCGTGTCGTCTTTGACGGCTGCGAGGAAGGCTGAAAGTTGTTCTTCGGACATCGGCCTAGACGGCAGACAACGACCAAGTCATAGCCTAAGACGCCGCTGCTGTCAGCCATGGGGGCAACCCCAGGATGGTTGTTTTTGGGTGAGGAAGTGATTGAAGAAATAAAAAGCCCCTGCGCAAGGGCTTATGTATGGGTGGAATGAGGGGGTACCGCCGTGATAGGACAGCTCCACCACGATCCAACTGTGATGGGGATGAGTGTTAACACATATCGATAATATCACTGCAACTCTGGCAAGTCTGCCGACAGCTCCAAGCCGCTGGATCACTCGAATCTGCTTTCCCACCAGCAACCCCCTCCAGCTGAGCATCGCTTAGCTGGAGGGTCTCCTTTGCCTGATACTTAAGCCAATCCGCTTTACTCACGTCAAACCCGCCTTCCTTCGCAATCGTCACAGCGGCATCAAGGTCTGCAGCACCCTTGAGCTTCTCCAGAAGCCCGGCATCCTCCTTGAGCTTGGCAAGCAGGGCTGAGAGTTGTTCCTCAGACACGGCCTAGACGGCAGACAACGCCCAATTCATAGCCCAAGACGCCGCTGCTGTCAGCCGCAAGCGCTACTCAGAAGCCCCGACTTCACCTAATGCAACGGTTAGATGCCCCATTAAGGCAAGCGAGGATCTCCGTTTTGCTGGCACGATGGTATCCCGTACAGGCCATCATAGAGACGGGTAATAGCCATTAGAGAAGACGGCAAATGTTGCCAAGTATTGGTGGCTGATTTATGGGCGCTGGCGGGTTATTGAAGAAATAAAAAGCCCCTGTGGTGGCAGGGGCTTGGGGGTTATATGGTACAAAACTGCTACTTAAACTAATTACAATAAAATAATCTATAATCGTACTCAGTTTTTTTAATCTCACCGGCCGTCCCTCCAGCAACCCCCTCCAGCTCCTCATCGCTCAACTGCAAGGTCTGCTTGGCTTGATACCTCAGCCAATCCGCCTTGCTCACATCAAACCCAGCATCCTTCGCTATCGCCAAGAGGGCATCAAGGTCTGCAGCACCCTTGAGTTTCTCCTGAAGCCCCGCATCCTCCTTGACGGCTGCGAGGAAGGCTGAGAGTTGTTCCTCTGACATGGCCTAGACGGCAGACAGCGCCCAAGTCATAGCCCAAGACGCCGCTGCCGTCAGCCATGGGGGCTACCCCGCCCTCTGCCAGGATGTGGGCCATAGTGTGCGACATGCCGCGGCCGTCGTAATCGGCCCTCTGCTCAAGCGTTGGAAACGAAGGGCGACTCCCTTACACAGAGGGGACCTGTGGCACTCAGCTCATCCGAAGCTGAGCCAATGTCGCATCTCAGGCCAGGGTGGCGATGTTAATACGCTTTCGAAGTCGACGGCTGAAGCCAATAGCCGTACAAGCACCGAGAATTGGTAGGGGGCCGGGGACGGCATTATCGCCGGCGATTTCTCTTACAATCTTCCTCTTCACGGCAAGATTGAAATCATTGAAGCTGGTTGCCGGAATAACGAATCCATCAGTTGTTATAACATTGTTTATATACCAATCCTGGAGACCACTCTCACTACCGAGGATAGGCAGGCCATTGATCTTGATACCAAGTGCAGCTGCAGCATTGCGAGCTCCAGGGGCAGTTGCGGTTCCGGTGGGGCCATTGGAGGCATTGCGGTTTTGAGAACCATCTCCAGAGACATCAATGACACTAGGTCCTTGATAAGCGTTCGATTGCAAAGCAGAAACCGCAGCATTGATTCCACATGCTACGCAAGTGAGGTCGTTCGATAGCCTAGATATGCCATTGATTGCAGTAGCAAATGCATTGGCATCTGCCGATGTTCTTAGCAAGTTCCATCCAAGGATGGGGTTGTTAGCCGTGCTGCTCCACTGACCAAGAGCCACGGCGACACCATTTGGCTTGCTTACAATGGCAGCCTGTATGTCTGCATCTTGAAACGCTTGAACATAACCTGTTTTTTGCAGTCCGAATTCGGCGGCAGAAATGCTTCCGGAGACATCCATGGAGAGGAATAGCTCTAGGTCAACGGTTGTCGCCGCAGCCGCCATGGAGGCGGGAACGAGGCTGCTGATTGCAACCGAGGCAGAGGTCGCAATAACTTTAAGACCGAAGAACTTGATTGGAGGACGCATTTAAAACAAAGAATTTATGATTCTCCATGATGCTATCAAGGCCGAATATGCTCTCGTTCATTTGCATTTATTCAGGCACTTTATAGCCGCTAATCTGATGACTCTGAATGCATGGAGCTGCAGGTCTGCTGTGATTCCGCCCCTCTTCCGGATCGGGTCGTAGGCAGGGCGTGCCTTAAAGCTGAGGAAAGCGAGTGACGATCAAGTGATTCTCAGCTCTCAAATGCCGCCAGTGGCGACAACCTGCCATAAGTCTGTGGACGATGCGCCAGGGCAGGGGCTCTGATCCCTGACGGTTTGCGCCGCAGAAGTCAGATGGGGGCACAGCAGCGTCTGCAGCCCGCCGAGGGTGCAACCTCGCCGTCCCACCCCACCTATGCAACGAATCCACCGCCGGCGGTGTTAGCTGCGGCGGATGTGCTGCACGGGTGCTGCATGCAGGTCAGGACAGGGGTCCCGCGATGCTCGCTTGCCCACGTATTGCCCACGATCACGTAGGCCAATCCCTGAGAATTCAGTCGGGGCGACAGGATTCGAACCTGCGACCTAGTGCTCCCAAAGCACCCGCGCTACCAAGCTGCGCCACGCCCCGCGACCTGTTCACGTTAGGGCAACACTGGTGTCTCGCCACGGCTATCAGGGCGGGCTCGGTACGCATCAAACCCTTACACCTCTGTCGAGCCCGGACACGCAGCTAGTGTGGAAATCAGGACATCCAGGCAAGGCATGGGCTTTCCCTTGACACCCAACGGCGGATCCGGGCCATTCGAGTCAGAGAGCCCTGACGATCTGTTGGGCAGGTCCTGCATGAAGTGGGGTGCTGACGGCGAGTTGTCGGCCGTGGACCTGCAGGGAATTTTGGCCCGCCTGGGCGCTGTGGACCAGCAGGCTGCCCGGCTGATGGACTGCCCGCTCGACAGCTGACACGGCGTGACCTGCAGGCAGGGCCTGATCAACCCGCCAGGGCAATGCAGTCGATCTCGACCAGGGCGCCCTTGGGCAGGGCCGCCGCCTGCACACAGGCCCGGGCTGGCGAAACCCCCTGTCCGAACAGCTGGGCATAAATCGCATTGACGCGCGAAAAATCGCCCAGATCGGCCAGGTAGACCGTCGTGCGCACAACCCGGTTTGGACTGGAGCCCGCCGCCGTCAGCACCGCCAGCAGATTGGCCAGCACCTGACGGGTCTCGGCCTCGACATCGCCGGCGCCGACCATCTGACCGCTGGCGGGGTCCAGGGCGATCTGCCCCGAACAGAACAGCAGTCCACCCGCCAGAACCGCCTGGTTGTAGGGCCCGACCGGCTCGGGGGCGGCAGTGGTGTGAATCGCTTGAAGCTCGGGGTTGGAGGTCATCGTCTGGGGCGGTCCAAGATGGGGGGTGAGCTTATGGCCCAAGCGCCTGTCTGCCATCGCCTTCCCTCTGATCGAGCAGCCCGACAGGGGTCTGCAGCACCCGCAGCACGTCCACCTGCAAGGGCTCTGGCATCGCTATGACGGCGCCGCTGAATCCGCATGGACCCTGCAGGGCCTCGATCTGTGTCTTCGTCAGGGAGAACTGGTGGGTCTGCTGGGGCCGTCGGGCTGTGGCAAGACGACCCTGCTACGCCTGATCGCCGGCTTTGAACGGCCGACCCGGGGCAGCATCAGCATCAACGGCCGCGAGGTGGCGGGCCCGCAGCGTTGGCTTGAGCCCGAGCGCCGCGGCGTCGGCATGGTGTTTCAGGATTACGCCCTGTTTCCCCACCTGAGCGCCTGGGGCAATGCCTGCTTCGGCCTCAGGCGCAGCGCCGACACCAGCCGGGCTGCCTGGCTGCTCGAGCTGCTGGGCCTGGGGGGACTAGAGCAGCGTTACCCCCATGAACTGTCGGGTGGCCAGCGGCAGCGCCTGGCCCTGGCCAGGGCCCTGGCGCCGGCACCGGCGGTGGTGCTGCTGGACGAGCCCTTCTCCAACCTGGACGTGGAGGTGCGCCTGAGGCTGCGCAGCGAGCTGCCCGGGGTGCTCAGTCAGTGCGGCACCAGCGGCCTGATCGTGACCCACGACCCCGAAGAAGCCCTGGCGATCTGTGACCGGGTGGGCGTCATGGAAGGCGGGATCCTGCACCAGTGCGCCAGTCCCAGGGAGCTGGTGCAGCAACCGGCCAGCCCCTTTGTCGGCCGCTTTGTGCTGCAGGGCAACGCCCTGCTGGTGTCCGCCTGCAGCCCCACCAGCGTCACCACCGAACTGGGGAGCTGGCAGCTTGGTCAACTGGGCGATCTCAGCGGCATGGACCCCAGCGCCCTGACCGTGCTGGTCAATCCCGAAGCGCTGCAATTGGAGGCCGATGCCAGCGGCGACGCCCAGGTGCTTGGCCGCGAATTTCTGGGTCGCGAGTGGCTGGTGCAGGTGCAGCAGGGCGAGCTGCGCCTGCGGTTGCGACTGCCACTCGAGCAGGACTGGCAGCGGGGCCAGCGCTGCCGGGTGCGGCGCCGGCTGCGTGCCACGGCATTGCTGTATCCGGGTGCGGTGCCGCTGCTGGCTCAGCCGCGCCAGTGATCCTTGTGCTCGCGCAGGCCTGCCAGTTCGGCCGCTGAGCCGCTGCGCACAAACAGGTTGGTGGCCCGTTCGGCCGCCACGGTGCTGGGGACGCTCGGCAAGCCGCGACTGCGCAGATCCAACACCTGCTCGAGCCGCTGTTGCAGGGCAACTGCCAGGGGATCAGAAGCCTGCACCCGGGACAGGGCCCAGCGCAGATTGGCGGCGCTGTATTCATGGGCGCACCAGACGCGGGTGGTTTCGGGCAAGGCAGTGAGCCGCTGCAGGGCCGCCAGCATCTGCTGGGCGCTGCCTTCGAACAGCCGGCCGCAACCGGCGACGAACAGGGTGTCGCCGCAGAACAGATCCCCGCTCTCTGGCAGGTAAAAAGCCAGATGGGCCCGGGTGTGGGCCGGAACAGACAGCACCTCCACGGGCTGACCCAGCAGCACCAGGCGGTCCCCGTCAGCGACCCCCAGGGTCTGCAGCGGAATCCGCTGCCGATCGGAGGCTGCAGCCACCACCTGGGCCTGGGGCCAACGGGCCAGCAGCCCGGGGGTGCCGCCGATGTGATCGTGGTGGTGATGGGTTTGCAGCACCGCCACCAGCTCGAGGTTTTGCCGCTCAAGCCGCTCGATCAGCGGTTCGGCAACCGCAGGATCGACCACCACAGCCTGGCCAGCCCGGCTCAGCAGATACAGATAGTTGTCGCTGAGAACCGGCACTGTCTCGATCGACATCGGTGGATCGGACTGAAGCTGCACGAGAGAGGCCATCGTTAAAGTCCGCACTGCGGCCACCCCCATGATCGGCGCCGCTGCCCGCCCATGCTGACCATTGCTCTGGCCAAGGGCGCCCTGCTCAAGGATTCGGTGCGTTGCTTTGCGGCAGCGGGAATCGACTTTTCGGCCCTGCTCGACAAAGGCAACCGCCAGCTAATGGTGCCCAGCCCCTGTGGCAGGGCCCGGGCCCTGCTGGTGCGCAACGGTGATGTGCCGGTCTACGTCAGTTATGGCCAAGCCCAGCTGGGTGTGGTGGGGTACGACGTGCTGCAGGAGCACCAGCTGCCCGTGGCCCAGCTGCTCGATCTGGGTTTTGGTGGCTGCCGCATGAGCGTGGCGGTCAAGGCCAGCAGCCCCTATCGGCGGGCCGCCGACCTGCCTGCCCACTGCCGCATCGCCAGCAAGTTCACCCGCTGTGCCGAGCGTTTTTTTGATGGACTGGATCTGCCAGTGGAATTGATCCATCTGACCGGGTCAGTCGAATTGGGCCCGATCACCGGCATGAGCGAGGCGATCGTCGATCTGGTGGCCACCGGCCGCACCCTGGCTGAAAACGGCCTGGTGGCGATCGAGGACCTGTTTCACAGCACCGCTCGCCTGGTTGGCAACCCGCTGGCCCTGCGCCTCGACCAGGGCGACATGCAGCAGCTGGTGAAGGAGCTTGCCGCTGCTGCACAACCCATCGAGGTGGCCTGATGGCCAGTCGTGACCGGCAGCGCCTGCTGCGCCTGCTGCCCTATCTGGGGCGCGACCGCCGGCGGCTGACCTTGACCCTGGTGTTGCTGCTGCCGGTGGCCCTGGCGGCTGCTGTGCAACCCCTGCTGGTGGGTCAGGCGATCGCCGTGCTCCGGCGGGAGCCGACGATGCCGTGGCTGGCGGGGTTGGCGGTGCCCCAGGCCCTGCAGCTGCTGGTGCTGCTGCTGTTGTGCGCGGTGCTGCTGCGGCTGGGCCTGCAGGGCATTCAAACCTTCAACGTCCAGGCTGTGGGGCAGCGGCTGACGGCGCGCATCCGCGATGACCTGTTTGCCCATGCCATGGCCCTGTCGCTGCGGTTTCACGACCGCACCCCGGTCGGCAAGCTGCTGACCCGCCTGACCAGCGATGTGGACGCCCTGGCCGAGGTGTTCGGCAGCGGCGCCGTGGGGGTGCTGGGGGACCTGGTGACCCTGATAGTGATCGCCGCCACCATGGTGACGATCGAATGGCGATTGGGTCTGCTGCTGCTGGTGGCCCAGGTGCCGGTGACCCTGGGCATCATCTGGTTGCAGGGCCGGTACCGCAAGGCCAACTACAGGGTGCGCGAAGAGCTGAGCCAGCTCAATGCCGACCTGCAGGAGAACCTGCAGGGGCTTGAGGTGGTGCAGATGTTCCGCCGCGAGAGCCGCAACAGCGAACGCTTTGCCACCACAACCGGGGCCTACCGCCGCGCCGTCACCGGGACGATCCTTTACGACAGTGCCATCTCGGCCTTCATCGAATGGGTCGCCTTGGTGGCCGTGGCCCTGGTGCTGGCCCTCGGAGGTTCGATGGTGACCGCCGGTGCCATGGGTCTGGGCACCCTGACCACGTTCATCCTGTATTCGCAGAGGCTGTTTGACCCCCTGCGCCAGCTGGCCGAGAGATTCACCCAGATCCAGGGCGGCTTGACGGCGGTCGAGCGCATCGGTGAACTGCTGGAAGAACCGATCGAGATCGCCGACCGAACCGGGTCCCTGAACCCTGTTCAACTGAACCCTGCTCAAGCAAGCAGCCAGGCAGCCGAGGTGGTGTTCGACTCGGTCAGCTTTGCGTACCGCCCCGACGAGCCGATCCTGCAGGACTTCTCGATCCGGATTGCGCCGGGAGAACATGTGGCCCTGGTGGGTCCGACCGGCTCGGGCAAGACCACGGTGATCCGCCTGCTGTGCCGCCTGTACGAACCGCAGCAGGGACGGATCCTGCTGGACGGCGTCGACATTCGCGACCTCCCCCTGGCCAGCCTGCGGCAACGGTTGGGAGTGGTCCTGCAGGACACCTTTCTGTTCAGCGGCACCGTCGCTGACAACCTGCGACTCGACGCACCGATCAGCCGCGACGAGCTCGAGCGCACCTGTGCCGAACTGGGTCTCAACCCCCTGCTCGATCGCCTCAGCGATGGGCTGGCCACCGAACTGCGCGAACGGGGCGGCAACCTGTCGTCGGGCGAGAAACAGCTGCTGGGGGTGGCCCGGGTGGCCATGCGCAATCCCTCGGTGCTTGTGATGGACGAGGCCACTGCGTTCATGGACCCCTCCACCGAAGCCACCCTGCAGCGGGACCTCGACACCCTGCTGAGCGGGCGCACGGCGATCGTGATCGCCCACCGGCTGGCCACGGTCGAGGCGGCCGATCGCATCCTGGTGTTGCAGCGCGGGCGCCTGGTCGAACAGGGCAGCCACCGGCAGCTGCGGGCCGCAGGCGGTCTCTACGCCCGACTGGCCGAGCTGCAGGAGCGGGGACTGGCCAGCCTCTGAACCAACCAGCCGTCGATGGCCCCGGCCAGCCGGTCGGGCATCTGACGCATCGGCAGATGGCCGGCCCCGGCCAGCTCCACCAGATCATGGTCGGGGGTGTAGCTGGCCAGATGGCGAACGTAACGGGGCTCCATCACCCGGTCGTTGCTGCCGGCGATCCACAGGCTTGGCACGCTGAGCCGGTGCACAAGCTGGGGCAGCTGCTGCACGGCCTGACGGCGCATGCTGCAGGCCAGCAGGCCGCGGGCGGCATGCAGGTCGGCCCGCAACGGGCTGGCCAGGGGCGCTGCCGCCGGCACCTGGGCCAGCCACCCGGGGCGCCAGCGCAAAAAGGCGGCACCACCGCGGCGTACTGCGACAAAGGGCCGGGGCTGGTAGATGCCCCCACCAACCGCCACCTGCACCAGACCCTGCAACTGGGGGCCCAGCAGCGCAGCCGCGTGCA
>JAIXOF010000066.1 GCA_027486935.1 Cyanobium sp. C1_MAG_00004
CCCGAGATGTGATCGCGCTGCTGGATGAGTACGGCGGCTTGGCCTGAACCACCCGCAGCATCACCGTTGTGTCCAATTCGGTTGGTCGGGTTGTCTTTGTCGACCTGGCCGCGGGGGGGTGTCCAACAGGGGCGCCAGGGCCATGGACAGAGGGTCAGAAACTTGCGTGCGCTTCTGACACATCAGTGCAAGAGACGACGCACCGGAACTGCCACGACCGCCCTCAGTGCCCAGATCCTGGAGGCAGCGAGCCGTCGGCCCGAGGGAAGCCTTCTGGCTGTCCTGGTGCTGGGCAAGCGGGACGCGGTGGATTAGGCCCTGCACCAGGCACCCCGCTGGCAGTTCCTGCTGGCCGATCGCCCCGCCGGACAGGCGATTCGCGCTCTGTCCTGGCTGGGCCCCGATCAGGCCGGCTCGCACTGCCCATCTGGCTGGTGGTGCTGCTGAACGAGCATGCAGCACAGGCGCTGCATGGCTGAGGCCGCGGGTCTCCAGCAGTACGCCGCTGTTGAGATACGCCCAGTGCCCGCCTGGCATCCAGGGCCAAGGGAGTGCTGCTTCCCTGCGTGTCTGTACTGGCGTTGGTGGTGACGGTGGGTTCTGGCTGAGGACGTGGGGCCAGTTTTCGCTGTCGTTTGACACAGGTGGTGCACCGTTGCCGGTGGGTTGAGGCGTTTTGGGCTTCAAAGCACCCCAAAACAGCCCGTTACGCACCGTTGAAAACGAGCCGCGAAGGGCTGCAAGGGCACTGATAAGCAACGCCAAAGCAAAGTCCAGCAGCGATAAGGCGCCACCCCCCGATCACCAGGTTGTCCCCATACCCAAGCGCCGGTGGTTGGTTGGGTGCTCGTGAGGGGCGGTCGGCATGGTGAATCCAGTCATCGTTCCGGAGCCCATATCCGCTGCCCTGCAGCCCCTTTGGCACGTATTGCCCCGGCGGCGATACAAGTAACTGCGTCGCCTGGTTTCTGTATACACCTCTGCGTATTTGAAGCATTGGCATCCAGTCAGGCCCGTTCCTTTCGCTGGCTTGACAAAGCCGAAGGCATACAGGATTCATGGCCCAGCAATATCGACATGGGCATCTCGGGGGGCATAACTTCAGATCAAGCCCCCAGGTGGGGCTGAATTCGCGTTCAACCCCACAAGCAACCCAACAAAGCAATGGCTGACTTTTTAAAGCCCACAGTCAACAACTCGCCTTCAGACCTCTCCCAATCGTTTGATTCGATTAAGGCAGCTGGTCTCCAAGACATCAACGTCGATGTTGATGCTGAAGCCACCATCGCAGCCAACTCGACAGCCAAGAGCACTTCCAGCGCCACCAATGTCACAGGCGGCAGCACCAGTGTTGCCGATGTCGATTTCAACTCCGGCCTTCAGGTCTCTGCCCTCGCAAACGCCACCAACCTTGTTGATGTCGCCTCTGATGCGGGCCTGAGCGGCATTGCCACCACCACTGCTTCTGCTTCCGCTAGCACCAGCGCAGGCACAGCCAGTGCATTTGCTGCCCTGGCCGATTCAGCAGGTATCCAAGACCTCGATCGCCTCACCGTTGGCGGTGAGCTCACCGGCCTTGGTAGGTCGCTGAACACCCTGAGCGCCACTTCCGAGAGCGTTGTTGGACCTTCCAACGCTGCTTCTGAACTGAGCGGCAAAATTGAGGGCTTCGAAGGCGCCCAAATGGGCATCAGCTCGGATGCATCCCTCCAAGGCCTGGCCCAGTTCAGCAACACGGCCAATGCATTCACCACCAATGGTGCAGCTGATGCGGAAGCCT
Organism: Cyanobium sp. C1_MAG_00004; assembly: GCA_027486935.1. GTDB lineage: Bacteria > Cyanobacteriota > Cyanobacteriia > PCC-6307 > Cyanobiaceae > RGUW01. The sequence goes on from JAIXOF010000066.1 coordinate 1,781, forward strand.
TTGCTAAGCAACTGCAAGGTGCAGACCTCACCGGCCTGAAGGTTGGCGGTGAAGCCAATGTTGTTGGTCAAGCCACGCTGAGCAACCTGTCAACGGCCGAATCCGTGACAGGCGCCGCCGAAGCCGAATCGAAGATGGGCACTGGCGCCCAGGGCTTGGTCGCTTCTGGCGCCACCTTTGATTTGGATGGAGCTGGCTTAGGCACCGTTAACTCCGCTGCTGGTCTGGACATCTCCAGCGACGCTGGCCTCACCGGCTTCGCTTCGATCACCAACAACGCCACCGCCAAAACCAGCGCCGGTCGCGTTGATGCCGATGCAATCGGTACCTCGATCCAGGGTGCCAACCTCGACACCGTTCAGATCGGTGGTGTGGGCACCATCGGTGGTCAAGCCACCTACAGCGCCAAGGCAACGGCTGAAAATGTCAACCTCGGCGCTTCCGACGCCCAGGCTGACCTGGCCAGCGTTGACGGCCTTGTGGCCGGCGCCAAGCTCGACATCAAGTCGGACGCCACCATCCAAGGTTTGGCCAGCATCAGCAACGATGCATTCGCCAGCGGCACTGCTGCTTCTGGCGCTGGTTCAACTGCCATTGCAGAAGCCGACACCCTCAAAGGTGCAAGTCTCGTCAATGACACCGACATTGGTGGTATCGGTTCGATCACCGGTCAGGTGAACTTCGGTTCGAAAGCCACCGGCGAAAACGTAACCGGTAACTCCCTGGCTTCCGCCTCCTTGGGCGATCAAACCGCCGCAAGCACCTTCACTGGTGGCCTGGCCCAGGGTCTTGTTACCGGAACAGCTGCAAGTACTCCCTATGGCACAGACATCAAGTCCGACGCCACGATCAAAGGTCTCTCGACCCTGAACCTGCAAGCAACCGCCAACACCACCGCTGGTGTGGCTGATGCGGATGCTTTCGCCGGCACAATCGACGGCGCCAGCCTCGGTGACGTTCAAATCGGTGGCATCGGCACCCTGGCTGGTCAATCCACATTCACAGGCAAGGCTGCTTCCAGCAACGTCACTGGTGGCGCTTCCACTGCTGACGCCATGTTGCAGGATGCCGATGGTATGTCTGCTCTGGATGGTCTGAAGATCAGTTCTGACGCTGGCATTACAGGCCTGAACACCGCCAACCTCTCTGCTATTGCCGAGAGCACCGGTGCCACTGGCGCTGCCACTGCCGCTACTGCTCAAGCCACTGCCACAACCCTCCAAGGTGCGCAGCTCGGCCAGATCGATGTGGGCGGGGTTGGCAACATCGTTGGCCAAACCAACCTCACCTCCCTGGCTCAAGGTTCCAACGTGACCGGAGCCGCCACAGGCACCGGCACCATGGTCACTGCTGAAGGTCTTGACCTCGCTGGTATCGCAACGATTGCCAGCGATGCCTCAGTCAAAGGTATTGCTTCGATCAACAGCGTTGCCAAGGCTGAAACCACGGCTGGCGCAGCTGATGCTGACGCTACCGGTACCACGATCAACGGCGCCGACCTGTCGGCCGGCGGCCTTGATATCGGTGGTCTGGGCACCATTCAGGGTCAGGCCAACTTCGCCTTCACTGCTGATGCCAGCAATGTGAGTGGTGCAGCCACGGCTGATGCCAACCTTGATGCCGCAAAAGGCTTGATCGGCAAGGCCACTACTGGTTCGGTTTATGGCATTGACGTTGCCTCCGACGCCACCCTCTCGGGTATGGCGATCGGCTCTGAGAAGGCCACAGCCACCAGCACCGCTGGTTCTGCCTCAGCCACCTCGGGTGCTTCTGATGCTGCCACCGGTGCCCAGCTGCCTTCCCTGAATGTCGGCGGCCTGGCCAATCTCACCGGCGCTGCCCAGCTGGATTCAGCTTCTATTGCCAATAGCGTTGATGGCCTGAGCACCGCCCTGGCTGGCCAAGGCCAGACTGTGACGGGTCTGACATCAGCTGGGGCAGGCACCGATACTTGGGCTGCTGCCACGCCGGCTGTTGCCGGAATCTCTGCCGCCAGCTTCGACACCGACCTGAACATCAACGTGGCTTCTGATGCCAAGTTGACTGCCCAGGGCTTCAGCAACCTCGATGCCACCGCCACCAGCACCGCTGGTAACGCCATCGCCGACGCCGGTGATAGCAGTTCCAAGGTCACTGGCATCGCCACTGGCATGGACATCAAGGTGGGTGGTGTCAGCGACCTGACGGCCTTGGCCCAGGGCACCGCTGATGCATCGGCTGAAAGCGTGACCGGGATTGCCGATGCCTTTGCCGCCCAGTCGGCTCTTGGCATCAACCAACTGGAGATGCAGTCCGCCTCGGACAACATCCTCAAATCCACCGCCAGCGTGGTGGGCAACGCCGATGCCATGAGCACCGGCAATGCTTCAACCGATACCGCCTGGGCCGCCATGGACTTTGATGCCACCGGCATCAACGGCCTGGCCATGCAATCCGGTGGCATTGGCAACCTCAACGTCATGGGTTCCGTCACCGGTAACGCCAATGCAGAGGGTGTGGCCAGCAAAGCAGACGCCCGCGGCGATATCGATGCCATGGGCCTGCAGGATGCCTGGTTCTCCAGCGCTTCTGATGGCACCATCACCGGTATCGGCAAGGTGCTCGCTGATGTGAGCGCCACCAGCACCGCCAACACGGCCAAAGCAGAAGGCGACTTTGATGCCACCGGCATTCAAACCCTGGAAGCCGGTATCGGCGGCATCTCGATCCTCAAGGGTCAAGCCCAAGTCACCGCTGGTGTGAGTGCTGAGAGTGTGTCTGGTTCGGCTGATGCCTTCTCCGGTAAGGAATTGGCGGGAGATGCTGGAACTGGTGATTTCGAATTCACAGCTGATGCCTCTTCGATCTTTGGCCTTTCCGGCATCGAGCTCAAGGGCGCCAGCGATGGCACCATCCTGGGCACCGCCTCCGGCGCCTTCGATACCAGTGCTGAATCGGTGCTTGGCAATGCCAACGCCCAGGCTTCCCAGATCATGAAGGGCATCTCCACCCTCAACCTGGATCTGGGCGGCGACGGCGGCATCAACGCCATCGTTCAAAACAGCAACTTCGTGAGCGCCAGCTCGGTGAGCGGCAACGCCACCGCCGTGGCCTCCGTTGATGCCATCGGCCTCGAAGGCGGCAACATCCACATCGCTGGCAATGCCACAATTATGGCCAACGTGGGTGTCGATTCCAGGGCCGAAGCCGCCACTGTGGCCTGATTGCCCTGAAGGTTCTGTTCAAGACCGGGCCCGTTCACGGGGCCCGGCTCCCCCAACATCCCTTCAGCGCCCTATGCCATGTCTTCCGATGATCCTGCCTTCTGGGTCGACCCCGAGGTCGACACCTTTAACGAAGCAGACATCGAGGAGTTGATTGGCGAGGCATCCAGCGAATGGCAACAGCTGCTCAACGGGGTTTCCCTGACGATCAAGCAAGTCCTTCGCGAGATGACCCGGGTGCTTTCGGAATCGGCAGACCTGCTCCTTCTTCTCGGTTCAGACCTGTTGGACTCCGCAAACCTC
>JAIXOF010000239.1 GCA_027486935.1 Cyanobium sp. C1_MAG_00004
CAGACCCTTGAGCAAACGCCAAAAGAAATGCTTCTTGTAGGGGGCCGGCTTGGGGTAAACCGGTTCGGCGGCGAAGGGGCAGCGGGGCTGCGCGGTGATCTCCTGTTCGCTCAAGCGTCGGCTCCCAACAGGTGCTCGAAATAATCAAAGCCGCCCTGCAGCTGGGGTGCGGCGGTCTGCAGGTACTGGAAATGGAGCGGGAACTGGTTGGTGATCAGGGCCCACCAGCTGGACAGGCCCTGGCGCTGGGCCAGGTTGATCAGCTGAAGGCGCGGGTAGGCGGGCGGCTCGAGCGCAATGCCGCAGCTGCGGTAGGGGTCAACGCCGGCAAAGCACAGGTAGTCATCGCGCGAGGTGACATCGCGCCAGGGCAGACGCGGCACCGCGGCCAGGGTGCGCAGGTCGTCGTGAAAGGCGGCGGCGCCTTTGTGGACGCCCAGATTGGCAAAGTTCTGCCCCAGGCTCAGCAGGCTGAAGCGGGGCGCCAGGTCGGCCGCAAAGGTGGGCTGGCGGCGCAGCTCAGCCGCCAGCATCGCCATCACAAAGCTGCCGGAGCTGTGGCCCACCAGCTCGACGCGTGCGGCGGGGGCGTCGCGCTCGATCGCCACGATGCGCTCGGCGAGCTCGATCAGCCGCGGCCGCAGGGCGCTGTCGCGGGCCTGGCCCAGCCGGTGGGTGAACAGGATCGAGCGAAACAGCCAGATCACCCCTTGCTGATCGGCCAGGCGCCACACCGCCGGAATCAGCGCAAGCACGAGAAGACCCGAAACCCCCCAGGCCAGTGGGTTGGCCAAGCCCACCGCGCCGCTGAGCAACGTGCCCACCAGCAGCGCCAACAGCAGCAACAGCACCGCAAAGGTGCCGAAAAACAGCAGCGGATAGAAGCCGCACAACGCCACCGACGGGCAAAGCCGGGCGATGCGGATCAGGCCGCCGCGCAGCAGGTACCAAAGCGCAAAGCGAACGCCCTGGGCCGCGATCACCAGGGGATTGCGGGGCCAGTGGTCGCGGACGATGTCGTCCCAGTGGAGGAACACCACCTCCAGAACCGTGGTGGGGCCGTCCTGCACGTGCCAGCTGCTGAGCAGGGGGTCGGACTGACCCCGGCGGCGACCCACAGTCAAGGGGCGGCCGCTGCGGGCGGCGTAGGTCTTGAGCTGCTCAACGAACAGGCGGTAATAAAAGGACGAACCGCGGGGGTCAAAGCCGCTGAGAAAGTAGACCCGCCTGTTGATCGCCTGCGCCCCGTGCTGCACCCTGCGCTACTCCGGCCGATGGCTGCCCTGGCTCTGAGCGTAACCGCCGCAAGTGTGGTGCCCCTGGCGGTCAGCGCGGCGCCCAGCGGTGCCCCAACTGTGCGCGGGAGCCAGGGCAACTACACGGCCACGGTGTTTGTGGCCGCCACGCCGCGGCGGGCCTGGAGCGTGCTCACCGGCTACGAAGCGATGGCGGGCGTGATGCCCGACATCAAAGAGGCCCGCGTGCTGTCGCGCAACGGCAGCAACGTCGAACTGCAGCAGGTGTACCAGGCGCCTTACACCTTTGGCCGGCGCATCAACGCCGTGCTGACCATGCGCGAAACGGCGCCGCGGCAGCTCAGCTATCAACTGCTGCGCGGCGACCAGATCAAGCAGCTGCAAGGCAACTGGACGATCACCCCGGTCAGCGGCGGCGTGCAGCTGCGCCACCAGCTGCAGGTGGATCCGGTGATCCCCAGCTTTGTGCGGCCGCTCTATTACGAGCTGATGGAAACGAACCTCGAGCAATCGATGCGCATCCTCAAGCGGGTCATGGAACAGAAGTGAACGCGCCGGGCATGCGCGTGCCAGCCGTTTTCGTGGCAGGCATGTCCGTGCATGGCCTTACTCGCCGCGCAGCTGCTTGAGCAGATCGGCGGTGTCCATCGCCGCCACATCGGCCACCTGCTGGTCCCAGGAGTCGGATGTTGGTGCGGATTTGGCGCCTGGGGTGAGGTTCGGATCGTCGAGGAGCGGGTCCTGGGGGAGTGATTTCGGCTGCATTACGAAATCGGGCTGTTTTTGGGCATCCGAGACACCAGATATGGTGTGCCCCTGGACCGAGGGATCGGAATGGAACGCGGGGTCGGGCTCGGCTTCGGTTTCGTTTTCAGGAAAGAGGACGTCGCGCAGGAAATAGCGCACCAGGTCGTCGACGGTGGGGTGCTCGAACACCAGCGATTCGGTGAGGCGCACGCCGAGGTTCTTCTCGAGCAGCACGGTCAGCTCGAGGGCCATCAGCGAATCGAGGCCCATGTTGAACAGGGGCTCGCCGGGGTCGATCTGCTGGGGATCGCCCAGGCCCATCACCTTGGCCAGCTGCTGCTGCACGAAACCCACCAGCACCGCCTGGCGCTCCAGCGGCGGCGTGTCGGCCAGCACTTTCAGGTAGGCGGGGGGTTCGGCAGCGGCCCCGGCGCCACCAGCGCCTGAGGCGGAACCGCCTGAGCCCGAAACGGGGCTGTAACCGGTAGCGGCGCGGGCGTTGGCGCGCGCCACCAGCGGCTCGAGCAGAGCCGCCTGGCGCGGGCTGGCCTGGGCCGCCAGACGGGGCCAGTCGAGATCGAGAACGCCGACCGCCCCTGCTGCGCCGCGGCGCAGCAGCTGGCCCAGCGCCTCCAGGGCGCCGTCGGGGGGCAGCAGATGGACCCCCAGCGCTTGGAGGCGTTGGCGGTCGCGATCGCCCAGGGCGCCGG
>JAIXOF010000138.1 GCA_027486935.1 Cyanobium sp. C1_MAG_00004
ATGTCGAGATCCAGGCCCGACGCGATACCGGTCAGCTTGCTGGTCGTATTGCCTGCTGTGGCCGCAGCAAAGCCATTGGTGCTCGAGGCCGTGGCGTCGAGGTTCAAAAAGGCCTGCGCCGACAGGGTGCCGGCGGCATCCACATCGATATCGGCAGCCACCAGGCCCTTGAGCACCTGGCTCAGACCCGCATTGGCGGTGCTGTTTCCTTCAACACTGCTGGCAATGGCGGCAGTATCGGTCTGAACCCCGGCTATCAGGCTGAGGGTGGCATCGACATCGAGTTTGTTGATGTCGATTGCGGTGGCCACATCGCTGGCGCCGGCATTGGCCGTGGCGGCACCGCCAACACTGGTGGCCGTGGCGGTGGTGGTGCCGACATCGAGGCCTTTGATGGTGGCGGCGCCATTGATGTCAATCAGCGCTGAATCAACCGGAACAGCTGGTGGGGTAACAGTGCTGAGCTTTTCGCTGAACAGACCCCTCGACAGATCAACGCCGGCGCTAGCCGTGGCAGCACCGCTTACGTTGTCGGCTGTGGCCGTACTGGTGAAGCCCACCTGACCCAGCAGGCTGCCGGCACCACCGATGTTGGTGGTGTCGATGTCGGCACCCAGCAAGGTGGCTGCCGATGAGGTCGCCGATGAGGCTGCCGCAGTAGCCCCGCCCGTGGTGTCGGAGCTGGCGTTGTTGATCAACGAAGCCTGGCCCGTGATCGTGCCGGCGCCAGTGGCCGTGATCGATGTGGCCTCCAAACCCTGCTGCAGACCACTTAAGGAAGAGGTGGCTGTGGCGGCCGCCCCCACCGAGTCGGCCGCTCCGGTGATCGAAGTGATCGCTTTGCCCAAGGCCTGCAGATCACCGCCCACCGACAAACTGGTGATGTCGCTGATGCCCGAGGTGGTGGCCACCGTGGCACCGGCGGTAGCAGCGCCCAACACCGATTCGGCACTGCCCAGTGCGGTTGTGGTGGCGATGCCGCTGATCAGGCCATCACCCAGCGAGCTGATCGTGTTGTTGGCACCACCGCTGGCGGCACTGATCGCCTCGTTAAAGCTGACAGTCGAGGTACCAGAGCTGGCGTCATTCACCGACGACGCTTCGGCATTGGACGTCGCCGTGGTGGTGGCCTGCACCGTGGCATCTGCAGCCGAGCTCAGATTCAGGCTCTGCAGACCCGCAACTGAAATCGTGTCGGTGGTGGTTGCAGTCGTTGGCATGGGAACAGAAGGAAGGGGTTGGTATACACAGCGCCCGGAAGGGCCTTGCTTCAAACCCTACGCGCTGCATCCGCAGAAGACATCGCTTCCAAACTGGGATTTCAGCGAGCCAACCGCTGACCCCGAGCCCCACGAAACGCCCGCCCCGAGGCGCTCGTATTGCTCAAAATGGCGTTTTTAACGCTGCCAGCAATACAAAATCGAAACCACCGAATTCCAGCAAAAGCAACGACAAGAGATCAACCAGAACAAAGGAGCAATACAAAGACATACCGTTCCGGCAATCCAGGCAAGCTTTCCCCAACAACCGGCGACCGGAACAAAAACCAACCGACAGTGGCCGGCAATCCATGACCGGCCGTCTATGCACGTATTGATATCCATTCCTTATGCGCATTCCGCTGGGGTGCCAGTGGAATCTGGTTTCGGCATTGAGCTTGATTAGGACGTGTTCCGCGGGGCCCAGGGGCTTGGACGCATTGGTTTGTACGTTCATCACCAGGAATTCGAGGGGCTTAGTCGTGGGGATGCGGGCCTGGCTTGAGCTCAGCGAGGTCCCGAGGGCATAAAAAGGCCCGCATTGCGGCGAGCTTGAGGCCCGATGACATTTGGTTGGTTGGGGACTCAGCCGCCCCCAACCAAGGCTGATTCAAAGTCTCAGCATGGGTCCAGTTCTGGCTTGCGCATCGGCATCGCCAGAAGCGCAGTGACGTCGTGCATCACCGCCTAGAAGCCGGCTCGGATCGAGCGAAACCCAGACAGCAGCAGCAAGTTGTGGGCTGCTGTTCGCAGCGTGGCGCTTCCTCCGGCGGCATTGCCGCCGTACCAGTGAACGTCCTCATGGTCCTGGGTGTCGAGGATCCAATGCCAGCCTTCAATATCCGAACATTCACGAACCAGTTGCAGCAACGATTCTTGGATGATTCGCAGGCTGGTGAGGAACAGGGGGAAGACCGGAAACGGCTTGCCGTCGCAGCTGCCTCTGGCTGTCACCTCCACGATCCAGCTCGTACGGATCCAAGACTCACGGATATGCACCGGTGCCTCTAGTGCTTCGCGGAAGCCTGGGCTATGGCCCGAAGCATCCAGGTGATGTTGAGGCCGTGACTGATCTCGTAATCAATAGCCAGGGAAGGGATCTTGCTCTTGACCTGGAACAGGGAGCACATCTGGCCGACCAGTGTCAGCTGGTTGGCCTTCTGAACCTGGAGCTACCGAAAAACGGCTTCTGGGTGTGCGGGGCATCTCCCTGGACCAACAGGACGTCGAGATTCAGCTCACCGAGCAACTTTTTGAGCATCGCCAACTCGTGGTTCTGACCGGTGGAACAGCAGGCTTGGCTGATCGCAACGCCCAGTCCTCCCAAATACAGCGTCACCTGAGCAATGCATGCAGAGCAACCGCCGGCAGTGGCCTCAGGCAAATTGCTCCAGATCGGGGAGGCTCTGGCAGCGGCACAGGATTCCCTGCACCGCCACCAACAGCAGATACCAGGCCGGAATCCGCACCCCACGCCGCATACAGGCATCCCGCATCGCCTTGAGTTAGCTGATTAGATCGAGATTGGTAGGGGCGGAAACGCTTTTGAGCACAAGGCGGAGGCGATTCCGGCGACCCCAACGCATGCTGACAGCACCGGCAAGGGTCCCTGTAACGAACTTTGAATAAGCCCTGCCGGCTTCGGCAGCCTGTCGCAGTCGCGCAGCGACAGCAGAATCGCAACAAAAAGCATTTGCATAAGCAACTCTAATCAAACAGTTTTCAGGGGCATGGCCTGGACGCCAAGCCTCATTTCAGCGGAAGGTCATCAATACCGAGCCATACATCGAGACTCAAAGAGCTAGTGAAAGCCATAGCCAAATCCCTAGGCCGTATTGCGTGACAGAGGTCACTCATCCGCCCATTCGTTGTAACGCGGTAAAGCAAAGATAGCGAGTCAATACTGAGCTATACCTAGCAATATCGACTAGAGCCACTATTGGAACTAGGTTTCTTTCAAGCCCCCTTGTGGGGTGATCGCACGCGACGTTCAACCCCACAACCAATCCTTTGCAACCATGGCTCCTGCAACCTCCAATACAGCCCAGTCCAATTCCGAGTCATTTCTCGGCTTAAGCATTGATGCAGTTCATGATCAGCACGAAGCCAATTTAAATTCAACAGATCCCCGTATATCAGTTCCCGCGAAGGCAGCGAGCAACACAGATATTCTTAACAGCACAATTGTTGCTGGCGCAGCTGCCAATACAGACGCATCAGTAGCAGTTGACAATATCAACGCCACAGGCTTGAGCAACCTCGGGAAAGTCCTTCTTGATGCCGATGCAACCATCGCAGCCACATCGAGCGCAAAATCTACTGCCGATGCAACCAACGTTAGCGCCAACAGTGCAGGCCTTGCAATTGTTGATGGTAACTTTGGCCTGAATGGTGCAAACGAGATCGGCGTAAAATCCGACGCTGGCCTCAATGCCTCTGCATCTACTACTGTTAACGCCGCTGCTACCACCAGCAAGGGCGATGCAGTGTCACTGGCATCGATTCAAGAGTCTGCTGGTATTACCAACATCCAAGACCTAGACGTTGGCGGAGAACTCTCCGCCATCGGCAGGGCGACCAACACAATTACAGCTTCGGCTGAAACAGTTGTTAATGCTGGCAAGCTTAATGATTCGAACATAACTGATGGAGTTTGGAATGGTGCCCAAGCAACCGCCGAACTGTTTGGCACCCAACAGGGTTTCAAAGCCCAAAGCATTGATTCAAGTTCAGACGCATCCCTACAAGGCATCAGCAGCCTGGTAAACAGCGCCACTGCTTCTGTCACCACTGGTGATCTAGCTCTGGCCGAGGGCCTCGCTGGCACACTGATCGGTGCCAATATTGAAGGTATCGACGTTGGCGGGATCGCCAACGTGACTGGTCAAACCAACTTCGGTAACACCTCCAAAGCCACAAACGTGGAGGGTGATGCGAAAGCCATCAGCCGTTTGGGTAGCGCCGATGGCTTGGTCTCAAATGTAGACAAGCTCACCGCAGATCTCTCTACGACCGCTGCCTTTGAGGTCAGCAGCGATGCAACCCTGAAGGGCCTTACTTCGGTCACAGCAGGCGCAACTGCTGAAACCACCAAAGGCGATGCAGTGGCAACCAACACTGCCACCAATATCAACGGTGCTGACTTCAAAGGCACTTTGGATATTGGCGGCATTGGCTCGATCACTGGTGCTGCGAACTTCAACCTGGGTGCAACTGCTAGCTCGGTTACCTTCGATGACACAACAGGTGGTGCACAAGCTACTGCTGGTGGAGAAAGCCTGTCATCCATTGGCCTTAAGGGAATTGAGGGAGCTGGTCTGAGCACCCAAAGCACCACAGATGATGTTTACGGAATCGATGTCGCTTCCGATGCCACTTTATCCGGTACCGCGATCGGCACCCTGCGTGCTGATGCATCCAGCACCGCAGACGCCGCATCAGCAAAAGCTGGACAAAGCGCAGAACTGACCGGTGCTGACATCGGTAGCCTCAATGTCGGAGGTCTAGCTAACCTCACTGGTGCTGCCCAACTCACTAGCAACGCAATTGCGGCGAATGTTGGTGATACTGGTTACAACGCGCTTGCTGAATCGGGATTAAGCACGACCCTTGTGAGTGGTCTTGACGCCAGCTTTATCGATGTAGCTTCCGACGCCACCATTACCGCGCAGGCCTTTGGCACGCTTAACGCTACCGCTAGCAGCACTGGGGGTAATGCCACCGCAAAAGCAGGTCAGTACACCAACGGATCCGGTGAAAGCACAAGTGTTCTTACCGGCCTTGAGACTGGGCTCGATCTGAGCATCGGAGGCATTGGTGCCCTTTCTGCTCTCGCCCAGGGTGCTGAAAGCGCCACTGCCACCACTGTTGATGGCATCGCCACCGCCTCTGCTGGCCTTGATCTCAACGGTGCCATCGGTTTGGATTTCGCTTCTAGCTCCGACGGCAGCCTCACCGGCATCGCCAAGTTGGCCGCTACCGCGGATGCTTCCAGCACTGCCAATACGGCTCAGGCAAACGGTGACTTCAGTGCAGTTGGCTTCGAAGGTCTCGCTATCGGGAGCATTAAGGGTGTCAAGGACTTCGATGATGCAGCCGTAGCAGGTAGCGATCTCGCCGGCATCGGCGGCATCAGTACTCTCAAGGGTCAAGCTCAAATCACTGGCACTTTGAATGCAGAATCCGTCTCCGGTGAGGCCCTGGCAGGGGTTGGTGATTTTGCATCCTCAATTGTTGGTATGAGTAACGTCGTCCTGAATGGTGCTAGCGATGGCACCATCCTGGGTACCGCTTCTGGTGTGTTCAACACCAATGCCGTTAGCACCGGTGCTGATGCCAGTGGTTTCTCCAGTCAGATGCTCAGGGGTATCTCTTCCCTCAACCTCGAATTGGGTGGCAACGGCGGCATCAATGCGATCGTCAACGACACCAACTTCGTGGGTGCCCAATCCGTAAGCGGCAACGCCACGGCCGTGGCCTCCGTTGATGCCATCGGCCTCAATGGCGGTGACATCCACATCGCTGGTAACGCCACGATCATGGCCAATGTTGGTGTGGACTCGAAGGCAGAAGCCGCCACCATCGCCTGATCAGCCAGAAAAGGGCTTCGGCCCAAAGCAAACAACGGCCATCCCGAGCCTCCAGCCCGCCGCAAGGCGGGCTTTTTCATGGCAAAAAGCACTCCATGTTTAGCGCGTCGATCCAATCCGTAATCCGCAGGGTCAAGTCATGTCCCGGTGTGGGCTGGTCGTAGAGCGCTGGCAACCGTCAACAGAGCTCTAGCGGCACTTCAGCCGCCAAAGAAGCATTAATGAGGATTACTAATGCAAAGGCACAACCTTTGCATCCAGCACCATTCAGCTAGAAACCTTGGCGACCTGCGGCGTCCCATCCCAGGGGATAAATTCCAGGTCCTCGTCGTTGTCATCGACATCGGCACCGGCCTGGGCTTGCGCTAGCGCCTGTGCCTCAGCACAGGCAGCAATCAGGGCCGCCACCTCGGGGCTTTCGATGTCAAAACCGGCGCTCATCAAGGCCGGTTCGGCCACAGCCACCAGGTCCAGCAACGAGGCCGCCGCCAACTCGAGCGGCCCACGACGCAACAGCAGGTTCCAACCTTCAAGCGAGGTCCATTCAAGCCAGGGCTCAGGGCCCGTGGTTAGGACCCGACCCTCCTGCTGATCAGCGGTCATCACCTGCGTGTCGGCCTGCAAACCCTGAGCGCTAATGCGCACGAGCGAGCGACCTGGCGCCAGGTGATCGGGTTCCATTC
>JAIXOF010000058.1 GCA_027486935.1 Cyanobium sp. C1_MAG_00004
CCCTACCCACCATCAAAAAGCCCACCGCCCCTGGGGCGGTGGGCTTGTAAGCAAGACGACGGGGCCAGACCTCAGAAGTAGATCTTGCCGCCGCCCCATTGAATGCCCTGCACCTTGGGAGCGACCAGGATGTAACCGGCCATTAGACGCAGGTCCTCGTCGTCCAGATCGCGCATCTTGACGAACACGTCGCTGCTGCGCAGGCTCGGGTGCACGTCGGCGATGCTGTATTCCCCGTCGTACGAGGTGGGGTCCTTCATGTAATCGACCAAGGCCGCGACGTTGTCCCGCGACGGGGTGGCCAGGGCCAGGGTTTCGGGGTCGAGGCCCACGTTCTGGTTGGTCTTGGTGATGCCGCCGGCATGGCATTCGCCGCAGCTGTTGTTGAACAGCTTGCGGCCGGTCTTGACCTCCTGCTCGCTGAACGTCACCTGGGTGCCTTCTGGATTGGCTGGAACGGTCAGTTGATCACTGGTCCACTGGGCCGCGAGCGCCTCCTGGCCAAAGCCGGTGACCAGCAGCAGAGCCAGGGGAAGCACCAGCAGAGCGCGACCAACGGCGCGGACTGCTGTCGAGAGGAGACGGGCCATGGAAGAAGCCTGAACGGAGACCTTGTATCACGGCGGAAGGGTCCCCTGGGCAAGAAACACGCGAACTGTTGCAGGCCTACTCAGCCGGGATGACATCCAGCGTCAGGAAATCCTTGGCCATGATCGTCTCGGCAAAGATCGCCCGGGCCTCGGCCAGCAGGTCGTCGGGGCTCTGGGGGTTGCCCGGCATGTAACGCGGGCTCAGGTGGGTGAGCACCAGTTGCTTGACGCCAGCCTCAAGGGCTGTCTGGGCCGCCATGGTGCTGGTCGAGTGCTGGCGCGCGATGGCCAGCTCGGCTTCTCCATGGGAGAAGGTGCTCTCGTGGATCAGCAGGTCGGCGCCCCGGGCCAGCTCGACCGCCGCTTCGCAAAAGACGGTGTCGGTGCAGTAAACGATGCTGGCGCCGGGCCGTTCCGGTCCGGTCAGGCTGGCCCCGTTGATGATGCGGCCGTCGTCGAGGGTGACGGTGCGGCCGGCCTTGAGCTCGGCATAGATCGGACCGGGTGGGATCCCCAGGTTGCGGGCCTGCTCGATGTCAAAACGGCCGGCCCGGGGTTTCTGGTCGACCCGATAGGCGTAGGCCGGCACCCGGTGGGTCAGGGGTGCGCAGCGCACCTGGAGCTCATCGTCAGCGAACACCACCGTGCCGCCCTCGGCGGCCAGGCGCACCTTGTGGGTTCGCAGCGGATAGCCGATGCGGGTCGAGCTGGTGCGCAGCACGCCCTCCAGGTAGTCCCGCAGCGGGTCCGGACCGTAGAGGTCGATGCCCGGGCAGGTGCCTGCCAGGCCAAGGCTGGCCAACAGGCCCGGCAGCCCGAACACGTGGTCGCCGTGCATGTGGGTGATGAAGATCCGCCGCAGCTGGCTGACCCTCAGGTCGCTGCGCAGAAACTGATGCTGGGTGGCCTCCCCGCAGTCGAACAGCCACAGCTCGCTGCGCTGGGGCAGCCGCAGGGCGACCGCCGAGACGTTGCGGCCCCGGGTCGGCACGCCTGAACTCGTGCCCAGAAAGGTGATCTGCACGGCAGTTGTGCCTCTGGCGCATGCTGCCACGGCGGTCACAATGGACCCCAGGCCCATTGTTATGGCGGTGTTGCGTCCCCCCTGCCACTCCTGGTCCCGGCTGTGGCCGCTGCTGCTGCTGGGTGTCGGCCTGCCCTGGCCGGCGGCCCGCGCCCAGGCCCTGGGCGAGCCCCAGCTGGCCCTGCGCGCCCAGCAGCGGGGATCGGCAGGTCTGTCGCTCGACCCGGCGCTGCGGGTGTTGTTGCAGGAAGGGCCCCAGATCGAGCTGGCGGCGGCTGAGCAGCCGCTGCAGATGCGCGATGGCGCAGGACAGCCGCTGGCGCTGCTGGCCCCTGGCCAGGCCCTGACCGTGCAGAGCGATCCCCAGCAGGCCACAGGCCTGCGCCTGCTGCTCGACGGGGTGGCCCTGCCGATGGTGACCGGGGCCCTGTGGCTCGAGCCCATGGTCCCCGGCAGCCTGGTGGTCCTGCAGCAGCGCCGTTACCGCGGCCGGCTGCAGCTGTTGCGCCAGGGGGCGGGCCTGCGGGCGATCAACCACGTCACCCTGGAGACCTATCTGCCCAGCGTCGTCGGCAGCGAGATGCCTGCCAGCTGGCCCCAACCGGCACTGCGGGCCCAGGCGGTGGCAGCCCGCACCTATGCCCTGCGCCAGCGCCGTCCTGCCGAGGCTTTTGATCTGCGGGCAACGGTGTCCAGTCAGGTGTATCGCGGGATCGAGAGCGAGACCGACACCACCCGCGAGGCGGTCGCTGCCACCCGCTCCCAGGTGCTGACCTACGGCGGCAGCCTGATCGAGGCGGTGTTTCACAGCAGCAGCGGCGGCACCACCGAAGCCAGCGGCGACCTGTGGGCCCAGCAGCTGCCCTATCTGGTTGCCGTTCGCGACTTTGATGACCACAGCCCCGTGCGCAGCTGGAGCGAGCGCTTCGGGCCCGATCAGCTCAGTCGGTCGTTTGCTGAAACCGGGGGACTGCTCAACCTGCAGGTGCTGGGTCGCACGACGACCGGGCGGCTGCGCCAGGTGCGCATCGAGGGTCCGCGGGGCACCCTCGTGCTCAGTGGCGCCCAGCTGCGTCAGCGCCTGGGACTGCGCAGCACCCTGGTGGAACTGGAGCTGATCAGGACGAGCGAGCCCGTTGCCTCTGTCGAGCAGGGGCCCCAGCAGCCTCAGCAGTCCCAGCAGTCAGCCTTGCCATTGCCGCCGTTACCCCCCCTGCAGTGGGCTGAGCCGCAGGCGCCGGCAGCGATGACCCTGGTGGTCAGCGGTCGGGGCTTTGGTCATGGCATCGGCATGAGCCAGTGGGGCGCCTACGGCCTGGCGCGCCGCGGCGCCGACCATAACGCGATCCTGAGCCATTACTACCCGGGGACCCAGTTGGATGCCTATCGCGGACCCTGAGGTTCTGGCCGATGGGCCAGCGGTCGCCGAATGGGTGGCGGCCCGGTTGCTCCAGGCCCGGCTCGACCATCCGGAACTGCCGCTGGGCCTGGCCACCGGCCGCACCATGGAGCCGGTCTATGGGGCCCTGGTGGGCCGGGTCAGGGCATGGCCCCAGCCCCGGCAGCAGACCCTGCGGGACCATTGGTGCAGCTTCAACCTGGACGAGTACGTGGGTCTGGGTCCAGGCGACCCGGACTCGTTTGCCGCGTTCATGGACCGGCAGCTTGCGGCTCCCCTGGGTCTTGAGCGAGCCCGCCTGCAGTTGCCCGATGGCCTGGCCAGCGATCCATCGCTTGAGGCCCGCCGCTACGGCGCGGAGCTGGCGGCCGCTGGGGGCATCGGTCTGCAGCTGCTCGGCCTGGGTCTCAACGGCCACATCGGCTTCAACGAACCGCCGTGTGGTGCCGAGACCCGCAGCTGCTGCGTGACGCTCAGCGCCAGCACCCGCGCCCAGAATGCCGGGGCCTTTGGCGGCAGCCCCCAGGCGGTGCCCGCCCAGGCCCTGACCCTGGGGCTGGTCGAGATCCTGGCGGCCCGCGAGATCCTGCTGGTGGTCACCGGTGCGGCCAAAGCACCGGTCCTGCAACGGCTGCTCCAGGACCCACCCGGGCCCCAGCTGCCGGCCAGCTGGTTGCACCTGCATCCGGCGGTCACCCTGGTCGTCGATCGCGCCGCCTGGGGCCGGGGCTGAGCGGTTCCTGCGGGTTGGTCAGCCGGCTCAGGCCAGGCTGCCTGCAATCAGGGCAGGATCGGCTTCGAGGTTGCTGGCGACGCTGCGCACATCGTCGAGCCCCTCGAGGGCATCGAGCAGCCGCAGGCACAGGGTCAGCTGCTCGGGCTCCTGGAGCTCGCAGGCGGTCAGGGGAATCCAGCGGTGGTCCCAGCTGACCACGGTCAGGCCGGCGCGGCGCAGGCCGTCCTGCAGGGCCTCGAGTGCGGCGAAGCCGGAGAACACCTCGGTTTCGCCAGGCTCGCCCAGGGCGTACCCCAGCACCGCGGGACCGCCTCCGCTTTCGAGGGCCAACAGGTGTTCGAGCAAGTTGTCCTCGTCCAGCTCCCCCGCGAGCTGGGCCACCGAGCGGTGCTCGAACAGGTAGCCGACGCAGCCGGTTTCGCCCAGCTTGCCGCCGTGCTTGCTGAAGGCCAGGCGCAGATCGGCCGCGGTGCGGTTGCGGTTGTCGGTGAAGGCTTCGACCAGAACGGCCACCCCGCCTGGCCCATACCCCTCGTAACGCACCTCCTCGAACTGTTCACCGCCGCCCTGGCCCTGGCCCGAGCCCTTGGCAATCGCCCGCTCGATGTTGGCGTTGGGTACCCCAGCGGCCTTGGCTTTCTCGATGGCGGTGCGCAACTGAAAATTGCCCGCCGGATCGGCACCCGCCCGGGCTGCCACCATGATTTCGCGGCCCAGGCGGGTGAACACGGCGCCGCGCTTGGCATCGACCACCGCTTTGGTGCGCTTGATCTGGGCCCATTTGCTGTGGCCGGCCATGGTGGTTACCCCGCTGCCTCGAGCACCAGCTTGGGCTGCAGGGTGCCGGCCTCGCTGGCGCTGGCCACCCCTGCCAGCTCGCCGGCGGCGGTGGTGACGACCACCGGCGTGCCCGGCTGCCACGGCTGGTGGGCCTGCAGCTGGCGGCCGCAGCGCCAGCCCTCGAGTTCCCCATCGTCGAGCTGCTGTTGAGCCAGATGGCCCAGGGCTGCCAGGGGCGAGCGCAGACCTGGCAGCGGGGCCCCAGCCGCCAGCGCCTGCGGATCCAGGGCCTCCCAGGGCACGGCATCGTTGAGGTCAAAGCCCAGGGCTGCGGTGCGCCGCAGGCTGGCCAGGGCCCCGCCGGTGCCCAGGGCCGCGCCCAGGTCGCGGGCCAGGGCGCGGATGTAAGTCCCGGCCGAACAGTGCACCTCCAGCTCCAGTTGTCCCCGGGCGATGTCGAACCCCAGCAGGGTCAGCTGGTGAATGGTGACCGGCCGGGCGGCCAGGTCCATGGCCTCGCCGCGGCGGGCCCGCTGGTAGGCCCGCACCCCGTCGACATGCACGGCTGACACCTGGGGCGGCACCTGCTGAATCGGGCCGCGAAAGGCCCCAAGGGCGGCCTCCAGCGCATCCGCTTGCAGGTCGGCGGGCAGGGGAATGCGCTGCAGCACCTCGCCGTCCAGGTCATCGCTGCTGGTGGTCAGACCCAGCTGCACCACGCCCCGGTAGGCCTTGGCGCCGCTGAGGTACGGCAGCAGCCGGGTCGCCGGACCCAGGGCGATCGGCAACACGCCGGTGACGGCCGGATCCAGGGTGCCGCCGTGGCCGACCCGCTTGAGTCCATAGGCCCGCCGCACCCGGCTGACACAGCTGTGGGAGGTCAGGCCCGCAGGCTTGTCGAGCACCAGAAAGCCGAATGGTGGCGGGTTGTGGCGCATGGGCAAGGACCTCGGCAGCCTGGTTCGAGTGTCCCCCATGGCCCGCTGTCGATGACCCTGCAGCAACGCCGCGACCTGGCCTTTCTGGTGCTCTCGGGCCTGTTTCTGGGCACGATGGCGATGCTCAACATCCTGGGCCTGACCCGATTTCTGCAACTGGGCAGCATCGGACCGTGGCCAATTGTGGTGGCGGTCGGTGCCCTGCCCTACCCGCTGACGTTTCTGTGCACCGATCTGATCAGCGAGATCTGGGGTGAGGACAAGGCCTCCCAGCTGGTCTGGGTGGGTCTGCTGCTCAACGGCTGGATTGTGCTGATCCTGTGGCTCGGGGGTGTGCTGCCCGGGGTCGCCGGTGCTCCGGCCGACGCGACCTTCTTTGAAATGCGGCGCCTGGCCTTCGGCGCCGTCGGGGCATCGATGGTGGCCTACCTGGCGGCTCAGTTCACCGATGTGCGGCTGTTCCATTTCTGGAAGCGCTTCAGCGCTGGCAAGGCGCTGTGGCTGCGCAACAACGGCTCCACCCTGGTGAGCCAGCTGGTCGACACCACGGCCGTGGTGCTGATCAGCCATTACGGCGCCCATGTGCTGCCGGTCAGGTCCGAGCTGCCGCTAGCGCCCCAGCTGTTCAGCTTCATCGCCAGCGGGTATCTGTTCAAGGCCCTGGCGGCCCTGGCCGACACCCTGCCTTTTTATGGACTGACCGCCTGGCTGCGGCGTTGGCTCGAGGTGCCCGGCGAGGGAAATGAGCTGGGCTGAGTAGACCGGGCTGTCTGCCAGTGGCCCTTGCGTCGCTGCGTAGGTTGGCTCGATCAGCACCTCGACCTGTGGCCACTGACCTGGAGATTGCGCGGTTTCTGGCCGATGGCTTCGATCTGCGCGGGCAGTTGGCCGCCTACCTGCAGATCAGCCTTGAGGAGCTCGAGCAGCGCCTGCCCCGCAGCACCGACGACCTGGCGGCGCTGCATCCGGGTGCCTTTGATCCAGACCAGGCCGGACATTTCTATGAGGACACGGTCGGGACGGCCCACCTGCTCGAGCTGGCGGCCTGGCACCTTGGCAGTGCCGATTACATCGCCGATACCCTGCGGTTGCAGCAGCACTTTGCCCGCGGCCAGGTGCTCGACTTTGGCGGTGGCATCGGCAGCCATGCCCTGGCCGCTGCGGCGTTGCCGGATGTGCAGGCGGTCTGGTACGTGGACCTCAATCCCCACAACCGGGCCTTTGTGGCTGAAAGGGCCCAGGCCCTGGGGTTGGGCAGGCGGGTGCACTGCTGCCGGGATCTGGATGATCCGGCCCTGCCAGAGCTGTTTGACACCGTGGTCTGCCTGGATGTGCTCGAACATCTGAGCGATCCGGCAGCGCAACTGGAGCTGTTCGCCAGGCGCATGACCCCTTCAGCGACTGCCCTGTTGAACTGGTACTTCTTTAAGGGGTTTGCGGGCGAATACCCGTTTCACTTCGACGCGCCGGACCTGGTGGAGCGGTTCTTCCGCACGCTTCAACACCAGTTCCTGGAAGTCTTTCACCCCTGGTTGATCACGACCAGGGCCTACCGCTTGTGGGCGGCAGACCCTGAGGGCTGGGCTGGTTGACCGGGAACGCCGGCGTCAGCCGACGGCGATGTTGATGCGCTTGCGGCTGCGCAGCCCGCGCTTGATGGTGTCGAAGCTGACGACGCCATCGACCAGGGCAAACAGGGTGTCGTCAGAACCACGACCCACATTGACGCCGGGCAGCACCGAGGTGCCCCGCTGGCGGATCAGAATCGAACCGGCGCTGACGGTTTCACCGCCGTAGCGCTTGACGCCGAGGCGCTTGGAGTTCGAATCGCGGCCGTTGCGGGTGGAGCCTGTGCCTTTCTTGTGGGCCATGGGGGATCAGCGTTGTTGTCGGTACGGTAAGGGGATTTGGTCTGAGTTCAGCTGAAGCTCTTGCTGCCGACGGTGATCGACTCGACCATCACCCGGGTCAGTTCCTGGCGGTGACCGTTCTTGCGGCGGGTCTTCTTCTTGGGACGCATCTTGTACACGATCAGCTTGGGACCGCGGCGGTGCTCCAACACCTTGAGCACAACGTTGGCACCGCTAACAAAGGGCTGGCCCAGGGTCGCGCTGCTGCCGT
Source organism: Cyanobium sp. C1_MAG_00004 (assembly GCA_027486935.1). Lineage (GTDB taxonomy): Bacteria > Cyanobacteriota > Cyanobacteriia > PCC-6307 > Cyanobiaceae > RGUW01. The sequence continues at coordinate 7,589 of JAIXOF010000058.1, forward strand.
CGTTGACCAGCAGCACGCTGTCAAGGGACACGGTGCTACCGACTTCGGCGCTGATGCGGTCCACGTCGTAGTAGCGGCGAGGTTGCAGCCAGAACTGCTGGCCGCTGGTCTCGACGATGGCGTAGGCCTCGGAAGGGGCTGGTGTGGAGGTCATGGTGAACGGGGGGCGGCCAGGCTGGAAGGTTGACGTGGCTTCGGACGGGCGTCCGGAGCAAGGCCGACTGCCGATTCGGCCTGGCGCGCGCAATCGGAAGACAAACAACAATCTTCGGGCTTTGCCGTTCCTTTCGTCAACATTTGGTCAGACGTCTGGCCGATGCGTCTTGTCCATCCAGGAGCCCCAGCTCACCCTCGCCTCCCTGGTGGTCGATCCACGGCTGCAGCAGGCCTGCGGCCTGTGGTTGCGCAATGGGCGTTATCGCCTGCTGCCGCCGCCGCAGGTGCTTGTGGACGGAACCAAGCTGGATCCTGTCGCCCTCGACCCCTGGTTGGCGGATGTCGATGCCGTGCTGGTGGAGCAGGGGGCCCTGCCCGCTGCCCTGTTCAGCCATTGGCTCGAGCGCGGTTTGCGTCTGCCGGCCGTGGTGATCGGTGAGGTCAGCGGCAGGACCGAGTATCACGAGGCTGAGGTCCACCTGCCCCCTGACCAGCTCGAGCAGCTCAGTTACAGCCTTGATGCTGCGTTTGCCCGGGCATTGCGCTTGGGGGTGCAGGGGGCCGGCGCCACACCGGATGATCCCGCGGCAGCGCTGTCTGAAGGCTGGAAGCTCGGCAACCGCCTCAAGGAGCGCCTGGGGCTCCTGGGGGTGTTCTACAAGCGCGACCCCGAGCGTTTTCTGCGGCAGCTGGGCGAGAGCGAACGCCGCGACCTGTTGAACTCCCTGCAGCGGACCTATCGAGATCTGCTGCTGAGTTACTTCAGGGATCCCGCCGCAGCCAATCAGGCTCTGGAGAGCTTCGTCAACACAGCTTTTTTCAGTGATCTGCCGATCACCAAAACCGTGGAAATCCACATGAATCTGATTGACGGGTTCACCAAGCAACTCAAGCTGGAGGGGCACCGCACCGAGTTTCTGCAGGACTACCGTCTGGCCCTGCTGGATGTGATGGCCCACCTCTGCGAGATGTATCGCCGTTCGATCCCCCCCGATGCCCCCATCACCCTGCCGCTTGGCAGCGGATCTGAAGCATCCAACTGAGGACCTGCACCATGAGCCCACGCAAGACCTACATCCTCAAGCTTTACGTCGCCGGTAACACCCCCAACTCAATGCGGGCACTCAAGACGTTGCGCAACATTCTCGACACCGAGTTCCGCGGGGTTTACGCCCTCAAAGTCATCGATGTGCTCAAGAATCCCCAGCTGGCCGAGGAGGACAAGATCCTGGCCACACCTACGCTGGCCAAGATTCTGCCCCCGCCTGTGCGGCGCATCATTGGTGATCTGTCCGACCGTGAACGGGTGCTGATCGGGCTGGACCTGCTCTACGAAGAGCTCAACGACGAGTCGATCGCGGCGGAACAGGCTCAGGAGTTTCCATCCTCGGCGGTCGAGCTGGGTTCGGCAGACCCCTGATCCCACTCCCTGAACAGTTCGGGCCCCCTTTCAAGCTTCGCCTTCCTTTCTTTTTTCCGGTTCCGCGGCAGTAGTCATGACCATGCAGGATCCCAGCGCAACCCCCTCGCCCCCAGCCCCCCTGCAGGTGCAGAAGCTGCCCACGGCGATCGAGGGCTTTGATGACATCTGCCATGGGGGTCTGCCGATCGGTCGCTCGACCCTGATCAGCGGCACCTCGGGCACGGGCAAGACCGTGTTCTCGTTGAACTTCCTCTACAACGGCATCAGCCAATTCAACGAACCTGGCATCTTTGTCACCTTTGAGGAGTCGCCCCTCGACATCCTGCGCAATGCCGCGAGCTTCGGCTGGAACCTGCAGGAAATGGTCGAGCAGGACAAGTTGTTCCTGCTCGATGCCTCGCCAGACCCGGAGGGCCAGGATGTGGCGGGCAGTTTTGACCTCTCCGGTTTGATCGAGCGGATCAACTACGCGATCCGCAAATACAAGGCCCGTCGGGTGGCGATCGATTCGATCACGGCGGTGTTCCAGCAGTACGACGCCGTCTCGGTGGTGCGGCGGGAGATCTTCAGGCTGATCGCCCGGCTCAAGGAGATCGGCGTCACCACGGTGATGACCACCGAGCGCATCGACGAGTACGGCCCGATTGCCCGTTACGGGGTCGAAGAGTTCGTCTCCGACAATGTGGTGATTCTGCGCAACGTGCTCGAGGGCGAGCGGCGCCGGCGCACGGTCGAGATCCTCAAACTGCGGGGTACCACCCACATGAAGGGGGAGTTCCCCTTCACCATGGGCAGCCATGGCATGAGCGTGTTCCCGCTCGGGGCCATGCGCCTGACCCAGCGCAGCTCGAATGTGCGGCTCAGCAGCGGGGTACCCCGCCTCGACGAGATGTGCGGCGGCGGTTTCTTTAAGGATTCGATCATTCTCGCCACCGGCGCCACCGGTACCGGCAAGACCCTGCTGGTCTCCAAGTTTGTCGAGGACGCCTGCCGCTCCAAGGAGCGGGCGATCCTGTTCGCCTACGAGGAATCGCGCGCCCAGCTGCTGCGCAACGCCACCAGCTGGGGCATCGACTTTGAGCAGATGGAGCAGGACGGCCTGCTCAAGATCATCTGTGCCTACCCCGAGTCGACGGGACTTGAGGATCACCTGCAGATCATCAAGACCGAGATCAGCCAGTTCAAGCCGTCGCGCATGGCGATCGACTCGCTGAGCGCCCTGGCGCGGGGCGTCAGCCACAACGCCTTTCGGCAGTTCGTGATCGGCGTGACCGGTTACGCCAAACAGGAGGAGATCGCCGGCTTCTTCACGAACACCTCCGAGGAGTTCATGGGCAGCCATTCGATCACCGACTCGCACATCTCAACGATCACCGACACGATCCTGCTGCTGCAGTACGTCGAGATCCGCGGCGAGATGGCCCGCGCTCTAAACGTGTTCAAGATGCGCGGCTCGTGGCACGACAAGGGCATCCGCGAGTTTGTAATCACCAGCAACGGGCCGGAGATCAAGGACTCGTTCTCGAACTTTGAGCGCATCATCAGTGGGGTGCCGCACCGGGTCACCAGCGACGAGCGCAGCGAGTTGTCACGCATTGTGCGGGGCGTGGCCGACGACGCCTGAGGCCAGGGCCTCGGCCGTTTCGCTTTGGCGACGCTCGGCCATCAGCCGCAGCTCGTCGGCGTCGGCACCCTCGAGCGGCAGGTCGAACCAGAAGGTGGTTCCCACCCCCGGTTCGCTGACCATGCGGATGTTGCTGCCGTGCTTGTCGAGGATGCCGCGCACGATCGACAGCCCCAGTCCCGTGCCGGCTTCGGTGTGCACGGCGTTCTCGACCCGGTAGAACCGCTCGAAGATGCGGGCCTGGTCGGCTTCGCTGATGCCGCAACCCGTGTCGGCGATTTCGACCCGCAGCCTGGGCAACGGTGAACTGAGCTGGCAGCGGGGTGAATCCGAGCTGCCGGCCTCAGACGTTGCGGACCCATCCATCGCGGCCTCGGGCAGGTTGCAGCTGTCGGGCCAGGGATAGGCCCGCAGCATCAGGCTGCCGCCGGCTGGGGTGAACTTCAGCCCGTTGCCCACCAGGTTGTCGAGCACCTGCAGCAGCAGATCCCAATTGCCCAGCACCCGCGGCAAGGCACCGTCGATCGCGAAGCCCAGGGCCACACCTTTGTCTTCGGCATTGAGCCGATAGGTGCGCAGGGTCTGCTCGATCGCCGGGCCGATCTCCTGAGGCTCAAGGGTCCAGACGCGGTCGCTTTCGAGCCGGGACAAATCGAGTACATCGTTGACCAGACGGGTCAGCCGGTCGGTTTCGGCGTTGGCGATGCCGAGGAACTCATGTTTCTCGGCATCGCTCAACTGATCCCCCAGGTCGTAGAGGGTTTCGACGTAGCTCTTGATGTTGAACAGGGGGGTGCGCAGTTCGTGGGAGACATTGCTGATGAAGCGGCTCTGGGCGGCGTTCAGCTCAACTTCTCGGGTCAGGTCCTGCACGGTCATGGCGATGCCCTTGAGGCTTTCGCCGCTGACATCGCGCACCGCCTGTAGCACGATTCGCAGTGTGCGTGCCGGCTCGCCAAAGCTGCAGCGCACATCACTGCCTTCGCGGCCGCCCACCATCACGTTCTCGAGCGGGGTCTGCAGCTCCATCGCCAGCCGTTCGGGCAGTTCGGCGATCAGCTCGCTGCCCTCGAGGTTGCGGCCCTCCCAGCGGAACAGGCGCCTGGCCGTTGGATTGGCCAGCACGATGCTGCCGTCGGGGTCAAGCAGCACGGCGCCGTCGGCCATGGTGGCGATCAGGGATTGCTGCTTGCCCTGCTCGGCCTGCAGTTCTTCGATGTTGGCGGCCTTGTAGGCCTGCAGTTCGGTCGCCATCGTGTTGAACCCTTCGAGCAGTTCACCCAGCTCGCCACCGACCGGCAGCTCGAGGCGGGTCTCGAAGTTCCCTCGGGCCACCTGGCGCACGCCGCGCAGCAGCTCCTTGACCGGGCGGGTGACGGTCAGGGCGTTGAACACCGCCCCCAGGATGACCAGCACCCAGATCGAGATGAACACCGCCACGGTGACCTCGCGGGTCAGGGCCGAACTGGCCAGCAGGGTCTCGTTCGGATTGATCCCGAGGGCCAGCACCCCCAGAAAGCGGTCGCCGCTGACCAGCGGGACGAACACGTCGGTGACCTGGCCGTCGGGGGTCAGGTGTTGGCGGATCAGGGGGTTGCCCTCGCGCCGCTGCATGTCGGCCGGCAGCTCCAGCCGGCGGGTCAACAGCAGCTCGCTGCTGCCGTTGTTGGCCCCGATCGGGATCCCCAGGTAGATGACCCCCTCAGGATCGGCAAAGAAGATGTAGCGAAGGCTGCGGCTGGTCTCCCAGAAGCGCTCGGCCACATCGGCCAGCTGGCGGTCGTTGCCTTCGGCCACCAGCGGCGTCACGTTGGCGCCCAGCAGCACCCCTAGATCGCGGGCATAGCGGGTGTCGCTGTTGCGTGCTCCCTGTTGGATGCCATTGAGGGCAAAGAAGGTGATGCCGGTCATCAGCAGGCTCACCACCAGGGTGGCGGCCACCAGCAGCTTGGTCTGCAGGCTGAACTCAGCCCACCAGCGGGCCAGTCGGGTGCTCCAGGAGGTGGCGGCTGGGGCCTGGGTCATCGGCTACGCACCTGGTGGCCGATATCCCGCCGGTAGGTGATGCCTGCGTAGTGCACCTGGGACAGTCCGTCGTAGGCCCGCTCGAACGCCTGGTCGAAATCGGCGGCCTGGGCCACCAGGGCCAGAACCCGCCCGCCGGCGGTGACACAGCGGCCGTCGGCCGCCAGCCGCGTGCCGGCATGGAACAGCTGCACCGCTCCCTGGCCAGCCCTGTCGGATTCAGCCAGATCGATCTGGAGCGGATCCCCCTGGCGCACCGTTCCCGGATAGCCCTCGGCCGCAGCGATCACGCAGGCGCTGCAGCCGGCCACGATCGTCAGGGGCGGTGCCTGGTCGAGCCTGCCGGTGGCGCAGGCCAGTAGCACGGCCGCGAGCTCGGGCCCCATCAGCGGCATCAGGGTCTCGCATTCGGGATCGCCGAAGCGGCAGTTGAATTCGATCACCTTTGGCCCGGCCGCGGTCAGCATCAGGCCGGCGTAGATCACGCCGCGGTAGTCGATGTTGCGTTGGCGCAAGGCCGTCACGGTCGGTTCAAGCACCAGCTGCCGCACCTGCTCCAGGCCGGCGGCATCCAGAAGCGGCGCCGGTGCATAGGCGCCCATGCCGCCGGTGTTGGGACCGGTGTCTCCTTCGCCGATGCGCTTGTGGTCCTGGGCGGGCGGAAGCAGCACCAGCCGCTGGCCGTCGCACAGCGCGAACACCGACACCTCGGGGCCTTCCAGGATCTCTTCGAGCACCACGCGTGCTCCGGCGGCCCCGAATCGACCGGAGAACACCTCTTCGATGGCCGAGCGGGTTTCATCAAGGGTGGTGGCCACGGTCACACCCTTGCCCGCCGCCAGCCCATCGGCCTTGACCACCAGGGGCTGGCCCACGGCTTCAACGACGGCCAGGGCTTCGTCGCGATTGCCGGCCGGCCAATGGCGGGCAGTGGGGATCTCCGCGTCGACCATCAGGGCCTTGGCCCATTCTTTGCTGGCCTCGAGCTGGGCCCCCTGGGCGCCGGGACCGAACACGGCCAGTCCCGCCGCGCGCAGCCGGTCGGCCAGTCCCGCGGCCAGGGGGGCCTCGGGCCCCACCACCACCAGCTCGATGCGGTGCTCTAGGGCGGCATGGAGCAGGCCGGCCTGGTCGCTCTCGGCAATCGCCAGCTGGCGGCATCCGGGCAGTTCGCTGCTGCCGCCGTTGCCCGGTGCGATCCAGACCGCCTCGACACCACGGCAGCGGGCCAGGGCCCAGGCCAGGGCATTTTCACGGCCCCCAGCGCCCACCACCAGGATCAGTTGCGGAGTCATGCCGGACACGCGCACACCATTGCGAAGCGGAGATGCCATCCTCTCTAATGGTGGTGCTGCGAGCGGGGAGTGTCAGAGCCTGATCCGCGATCTCTGCTGAACCGCATGCTCGCCTGGATCGGGGCTCTGCTGCTGATCCCCCTGGCCCAACCGGCTGGCGCGACGCTCGAACGGCTCGATGCGGCTTGCCAACAGGCCAGGGCCCGCGGTGAGCTGCAGCTGTTGCGCACCCTGCAGCGACGGTTGTTGCTGGTGAGCCCTGCGCCCCAGCCCCTGGCCGTCGTGCTGGCCAATGCCGATGCGCTGCTGCGCTGCGGTGCGCCCGATTCGGCCCTGGTGGTGCTGGACCGTTACCGGCCGGCGCCCGGACCCGAGCAGGTGCAATGGTCTCTGTTGCAGTGGCGGGTTGCCAATGCGGCGCTGGATCATGGCCTGGCGGCTGCGGCCCTGCGCAGCTTGGCCGCGGCCACCGGCCGTCCACTCGCGCAGTTGGATGTGCCGGTGGCCGACTCTGGCAATGGCCGTTGGCAGAGCCAGCCCGCGCTCGATCTGCTGGCCGGGCACCTCGAGGCTTTGGGTCAGCGTGAGCAGGCAGCCCAGCTGTTGTTCGCTAGCCCTGGGACCGGGGTGGTCGGAGCCCAGCGCCTGGCCCAGGCCGTGGCCTGGTCGCCCGCCCTGCCGCTTGAGGAGCGTCAGCGCTGGCTCGAGCAGGCCCTGGACCAGGCCGCGGCTGCAGGGGCCTGGGGGCTGGCGGTGTCGTTGCTCGATCAGGAGCTGCAGCTCCTTGAGGGTCAACCGGCGGCCCTGCGTCAGCCGGTCGAGCAGCGCCGGCTGCGGCTGGGCCGGCGCCTCGACGACAACGCCGCCACCAGCCCCCAGCGGGTGCGCTCGCCCCGGGACCCCGGTGGTCATGCTGCGACACCTATCCCTAACCCTGCCCCCGCTCTGCGTCAGCCATGACTGCTTACCGCGTCGCTCAGTTGCTCCATGAAGGCAAGGCCAAGCGGGTCTATGGGACCGATCAGGACGACCTGGTGGCGGTCGAGTTCAAGGACGACGCCACCGCGTTCAACGCCCAGAAAAAGGCCCAGCTGGCGGGCAAGGGTGCCCTCAACTGCCGCATTTCAGCCCTGATCTTCGAGCACCTCGAGCGCTGTGGCGTCCCCACCCACTACTGCGGGGTCGATGGCAGCAACTGGATGCTGGTGCGCCCGGTGCAGGTGGTGCCGGTGGAAGTGGTGATCCGCAATGTGGCGGCGGGATCCCTTTGCCGCCAGCTGCCGCTCGCCGCCGGCACCGCGCTGGAGCCGCCCCTGCTCGACCTGTATTACAAGGACGATGCCCTGGGTGACCCCCTGCTGACCGAGGCGCGTCTGGCGATGCTGGGGTTGCTCAGCGCGGACCAGCGACAGCAGCTGGAGCGCCTGGCCCGCCAGATCAACCAGCACCTGTTGGCGTTGTTCGCGCGCTGCGACCTGCAGTTGGTGGACTTCAAGATCGAACTCGGCTTCACCCGGGACGGCGAGCTGGTGCTCGCCGATGAGATCAGCCCGGACACGTGTCGCCTCTGGGACCGCGCCGTGCAGGACAGCCAGGACCGCATTCTTGACAAGGATCGCTTCCGCCAGGATCTCGGTGGCGTGATCGATGCCTACGGGGAGGTTCTCAAACGGGTCCAGCAGCACTGTCCCGAACCCCGGGTCTACGGGTAAGGTCAGTCGCATTTGCGGCATCGCCGCGCCTGTTGCTTGACCTGATGGCTGGCCTAACTCGTCTTTCGGCCGCCCTGCCCCTGGTGGGACTCGCTCTGCTTGCAGGCGGGCCTGCCCTGGCCCAGTCCACCAGGCCCGCTCAACCGGCAGCTCAGGCCAAACCGACAGCGCCCAAGCAGCAGCAGGCTGCCCCTGCCCAGGGCGGGTCTCCCTCGCCAGCCCCGGTCAATCCCTTCAACACAGCGCCGCTGACAGGCGCCCCGGCGGCCAAGCCGGCGCCAGAGCCGCGGGTGCTGATCGCCGAGGTGGTGGTGGCCGGTCTCGAGGGCCATCCCGAACGGGAGCGGCTCGAGCTGGCCACCTATGCGGCGATGGCCGTCACCCCGGGGACCCGGGTGACCCGCGGCGAGCTGCAGACCGACCTGTCGGCCATTTACGCCACGGGTTGGTTCTCGGATGTGCGCATTCAGCCGGTCGACAGTCCCCTGGGGGTGCGGCTGGTGGTGACGGTGGTGGCCAACCCCGTGCTGCAAAAGATCACCCTGGATCCGCCCGCGGCCAAGGTGCCGGCCCAGGTTGTTGCTGACATCTTTGCCCCGGATTACGGCAAGACCCTCAACCTCAACACCCTGCAGGCCCGCATGCAGGAGCTTCAAAAGTGGTATGCCGATCAGGGCTATTCCCTGGCGCGGGTCACCGGTCCCACCCGGGTCAACCCCGATGGCACCGTCGAACTGCTGGTGCGCCAGGGCACCGTGGCCGGTGTGGAGGTCAAGTTCGTCAACAAGGAGGGCTCGGATACCAACGACAAGGGCCAGCCGATCAAGGGCAAGACCAAGAACTGGGTGATCACCCGAGAGATCTCGCTCAAACCCGGTGATGTGTTCAACCGCCGCAACCTCGAAGAGGACATCAAACGGCTCTACGGCACCGGCCTGTTCAGCGACGTCAAGGTCACCCTGCAGCCCCTGCCCACCGAACCGGGCAAGGTGACGATCGTCCTGGGCATCGTCGAGCAGTCCACCGGTTCGCTTTCAGGCGGTCTGGGTTACAGCGTCGCCCAGGGCGTCTTCGGTCAGATCCAGCTCAATGACAGCAACTTGCGGGGCCGGGCCTGGGATCTCAGCACCAACATCACCTACGGCCAGTACGGCGGTCTGATCGACCTGACCTTCACCGATCCGTGGATCAAGGGTGATCCATTCCGGACTGCCTTCCGTGGTCGCGGCTTTGTGAGTCGTGATGTCCCCCAGGTGTTCCAGAACACCCAGTCTGGTCAGGCGATTCTCACCGCCAACAACGCCAACATCATTGCCGTTCAACGGGCAGGGGCGAACCTGCAGTTCGTGCGGCCGATGAACGGCCGCGACCCGTTCCGCAAGGAACCCTGGACGCTGGTCCTGGGCATTTCGGGCCAGCAGGCGGTGCCGATGAACTTTGCCGGCCAGGGCTCCACCTATGGCGCCATCAACGGCTCGACCATCTGTCTGGCCTTCAACTGCGCCAGCACCAACAACCTGTTTGGCCTCAGGTTGGCCACCAACATGAACCGGCTCAACGATCCCCGCAATCCCACCTCGGGCGATTTCCTCAGCCTCAGCACCGAGCAGTTTTTGCCGATCGGTAACAATTCGCCGGCCTTCAACCGGCTGCGGGCGGGTTATTCGTACTTCATCCCGGTCGAGTGGCTGAAGATCTACAAGGGTTGCCGGCCCAAGCCCGGTGACAGCAAGGATTGCAAGCAGGCGATGGCCTTCCAGGTCAGTGCCGGCACCAACGTCGGCGAGATCCCGCCCTATGAGGCGTTCTGCCTCGGTGGCGGCAACTCGGTGCGCGGTTATTACGACTGCGCCCTTGGTTCGGGGCGCAGCTTCGTCGAGGCCACGATCGAGTACCGCTTCCCCCTGTTCAGCATCATCAGCGGCGAGTTGTTCGTCGACGCTGGCTCGGCCCTTGGCAGCCAGAACCTTGGCGGCCTCTACGGCAACCCGGCCGCGCTGCTGGGCAAGCCGGGCAGCGGTTACTCGGTTGGTACGGGCCTGATCGTCACCACGCCGGTGGGCCCGCTGCGACTTGAGATCGCCAGTCAGGGGGCCACCGGTCAGTGGCGCTTCAACCTGGGCGTCGGCTGGAAGTTCTGATGACCGCCTGGCCTGCCGATTACAGCGGCGCCTGGACCGTCGCTGCCCCTGTTGAACGGGCCGGCGTCGGTCTGCACAGCGGTGGTCATTGCCGGGTGCGGCTGTCGCCGGGCTCACGGCAGGGGTACTGGGTCGGACGGTTGGATCGCCCGGGTGATCCACTCCAGCGGCTGCAGCCGGGGCTGGTCGCAGAAACCCGCCTGTGCACCGCCCTGCAACTGGACTCAGGTCCGCTGGCCACCGTTGAGCATCTGCTGGCGGCCCTGGCAGGCACCGCTGTTACCCATGCCGAACTCTGGGTGGAGGGTGATGAGATCCCCCTGCTGGACGGTTCGGCTCAGGGGTGGGTCGAGGCGATCGGCGAAGCCGGCCTGGTCAGCCTGGGCTGCCGACCCGATCCCGGGGTCCTGAGCGGTCCGATCACCGTGCAGCAGGGCCAGAGCTTTGCCACGGCTCTGCCGGCCCAGGCCCTGCAGATCGGTGCCGCCGTCGAGTTTTCGCAGCCTGCGATCGGTCGTCAGCTCTACTCGCTTGCGCTCACTCCCCAGGCGTTCGTGGACGAGATCGCACCCGCCCGCACCTTCGGGTTCAAAGAGCAGGTCGAGCAGCTGCGGGCTGCAGGGCTGATCCAGGGCGGAGCGCTGGGCAATGCCCTGGTCTGCGATGGCGAGCGCTGGCTCAATCCGCCGTTGCGGTTCGCCGACGAACCGGTGCGGCACAAGCTCCTGGATCTTTTGGGGGACCTGGCTCTGGCAGGCTTACCCCAGGCCCAGGTGTTTGCCTACCGCGGCTCCCACGGGCTGCATACCGCTTTAGCGGCAGCCCTGGCCGAGGCCTTCGGTTCTGAAGCCGTCCCCGCCACCTGAGGAGAGTGTTCCTTGCCTGATTCAGTCCCTGCATCCACTCCTGCATCCACCGGCACTGTCGTTCTCAGCAGCGAGCAGATCCAGGGGTTGCTGCCCCATCGCTACCCGTTTGCGCTGGTGGATCGGGTGATCGAGCACGTACCCGGTGAGCGGGCTGTGGCGATCAAGAACGTCACGCTCAACGAACCCCAGTTCATGGGCCATTTCCCTGGTCGGCCACTGATGCCCGGGGTCTTGATCGTCGAGGCCATGGCCCAGGTCGGGGGCTTGATCGTCACCCAGATGCCGGATCTGCCCAAGGGTTTGTTCGTTTTTGCCGGTATTGACGGGGTGCGCTTCCGCCGCCCTGTCGTCCCGGGTGATCAGCTGCGCATCACCTGCACCCTGCTGAGCCTCAAGCGCAAGCGCTTTGGCAAGGTCCACGCTGAAGCCACGGTCGAAGGGGAGCTGGTCTGTTCGGGCGACCTGTTGTTTTCGCTGGTGGACTGAGGTGATGATGTCGCAAGCCATGGGCACCTCCGTTCATCCCACTGCCGTCGTCGACCCCCGTGCCCAATTGGCCGAGGGCGTCACGATCGGGCCCTATGCGGTGATCGGTCCCGAGGTTGAGATTGGTGCCGGCAGCCGTATCGGTCCCCACGTGGTGATCGATGGACGGGTCCGCATGGGCAGCGGCAACCGCATCTTTCCCGGGGCCTGCATCGGCCTTGAACCCCAGGATCTGAAGTACAGCGGTGCCCCCACCGAGGTGGTGCTGGGTAATGACAACACGATCCGGGAGTGCGTCACCATCAACCGCGCCACCGCAGACGGTGAGCAGACCCGGCTCGGCAATGGCAACCTGCTGATGGCCTACAGCCACCTGGGCCACAACTGTGAGCTCGGCGACCGCATTGTCATCGCCAACGGCGTGGCCGTGGCCGGCCATGTGGTGGTGGGGGATCGGGCGGTGATCGGCGGCATGCTCGGCATTCATCAGTTCGTGCACATCGGCACCCTGGCGATGGTCGGTGGCATGAGCCGCATCGACCGTGACGTGCCCCCATTTATGACCGTTGAAGGTCACCCGGGACGGGTTCGGGGGCTTAACCGGATCGGCCTGCGCCGCAGCGGCCTGGCCGATCTCGATGGCGGGGACCAGCTCAGGCAGCTGCAACAGATCTGGACCCTGCTGTACCGCAGTGGCCATGTGCTGGCCGATGCGCTGGTCCAGGCTCGTCAGCAGTCCCTGCGACCGGCTGCCGAAACCCTGGTGGGCTTCCTTGAAGCCTCCACAGGGCCGGGCCGACGCGGCCCTCTGCCGGGCAGTCGTTGATGGTGCGTCTGCTCGTCAGCACCGGCGAGGTGTCCGGCGATTTGCAGGGGTCCCTGCTGATCAGGGCCCTCCATCAGGAAGCCGCCGCCCGTGGCATCGAGCTGCAGATCGAAGCCCTGGGCGGCGAGCGCATGCGCCGGGCCGGGGCCACCCTGATCGCCGACACCACGGCCATGGGTGCGATCGGCCTGTGGGAGGCCCTGCCCCTGGTGCTGCCGACCCTGGGCCTGCAACGGCGCCTGCGCCGACAACTGCAGGACACACCACCCGATGGGGTGGTGCTGATCGACTACATGGGCGCCAATGTGAATCTGGGACTGCGGATCAGACGGCGCGGCCCCAGCGTCCCGATCGTTTATTACATCGCCCCGCAGGAATGGGCGTTCCGACTGGGCGAGGGCGGCAGTACCCGCCTGATCGGTTTCAGCGACCGCATCCTGGCGATCTTTCCTGAAGAAGCCCGGTTCTATGGCGAACGTGGTGCTCAAGTGACCTGGGTGGGCCACCCCCTGCTCGACACCCTGACCGAGCTGCCCAGCCGCGAGCAGGCCCGGGCTGAGCTCGCTTTGTCCACCACTGCGCCGGTGCTGCTGCTGTTGCCGGCCTCGCGCCCGCAGGAGTTGCGTTACCTGCTGCCCGAGATGGTGGCCGCTGCTGCCGAGCTGCAGCGCCGGCATCCCAACCTCGAGGTGCTGCTGCCAGCCGGACTGCCCGGCTTTGAGCCAGAGCTGTCAGCCCAGTTGGCCGCGGCCGGTGTGCGCGGACGTGTGATCCCAGCGGATCAGGCCGACCGGCTCAAGCCCGCCCTCTGCGCTGCCGCCGATGTGGCCCTGACGAAATCGGGGACCGCCAATCTGGAGCTGGCCCTGCGCCAGGTGCCCCAGGTGGTGGGGTATCGGGTCAGCCGGGTGACGGCCTTTGTGGCCCAGCATCTGTTGCGCTTTCAGGTTCAGCACATCTCGCCGGTGAACTTGGTGATGGAGCAGCGCCTGGTGCCCGAGTTGCTTCAGGACCAGTACACGGCTGCAGCCCTGGTCGAGGCGGCCGAGCCCCTGTTGGATCACGACTCACCCGAACGCCAGCGGCTTCTTGATGGCTATGCCGCGCTGCGCCACAGGCTCGGCGAACCGGGTGTCACCCGCCGCGCTGCCGCCGCCGTCCTTGATCAAGTGCTGTCCACGACGCCAACGCCATGCACCCCGTGATCGCCAGGTTGCTGCCAAGGGTGCTGGCCCTGCTCTTGCCGATGCTGCTGGTTGCGGCCCCGCTGCAGGCGGCTCCGGTCCAGGAGGCCGTGTTCGCCGGCGGCTGTTTCTGGTGCCTCGAGCATGACCTCGAGCACCTGGACGGCGTGCAGGATGCCGTCAGTGGCTACAGCGGCGGAACCCTGGCCAACCCCACCTATCGCCAGGTCTCGGCCGGGGGAACGGGCCACCAGGAGGTGGTGCGGGTGCGCTTTGATCCCGACCGCATTTCCTACAGCACCCTGCTGCGGGCCTACTGGCGCAACATCGATCCTTTCGATGGCGGCGGCCAGTTCTGTGATCGCGGCGGTTCCTACCGCCCCGTGATCTTCACCGATGGTCCGCTTCAGGCACGGGAGGCCGCCCAGAGCGCCCGTCAGGCTGCGCGCGAACTGGGCCGGCCCCCGTCGGCCCTGGCGGTTGCCGTCAAACCGCTCAACCGGTTCTGGCCGGCCGAGGGTTATCACCAGGACTACGCCGAACGCAACAGCGTCAAATACAACTACTACCGCTGGGCCTGCGGCCGCGACCGTCGTCTCGATGCGGTCTGGGGACGACGGGCCCGGCAGCCACTGCCGTGGTCAGCAAAGCCCGATGGCGCAAAGTTGAGGAAAAGCTGAAGCGCCGTTGCTGCTGTTCTGGCTGAATCCCAGCCCTGGAGCGGGTTTCCGTCCTTGGCGTCCGCGTTGGACGTGGCTAGCGTGGTTTCACCATTGCGAGTCGTTCTGTATGTATCTGCTGACCATCCGAGACGGTCTGCAGACCCGCCATATCGGGCCTTACGACAGCCCCAAACAGGCAGCAGACGACCTTGACCGTCTGCTGGCCGTCTGCGGCGAGCGTGCCCGCTGGCAGATTCATGCCCTCGAGTCCCCCAAGGTGGTGCTCGGCTCCCTGGGCGCTGTCAGCGCTGCCTGAGGTGGGTCAGGCCTCGGGCGGCCTGCGGGGGTAGCCGCGCAACAGTCCACTTTCGATCATCAAGCCGACACCGGCATTGATCAGGATCAGGCCAAAGGTGCCGTACCAGAACCAGGGCCCGGCGCTGGCGATCGGATCGACGGCCTTGGCCGATGCCGCCAGGGTCTGGATGCCTTTGCGGATCACCGCTTCGCCGAACAGGCAGAGTCCGGCTGGCAGCAACAGGACTCCGAGCTGGGCTTTGACGTACCAGCGAATTTTCTGAACGGCCATCGGGCGGTCTCGCGCTGGATGCAACCCTAGGCGGCAGGACCAGCCGGGGCGCCAGCAAGGATCCAGCCGACAAGGGTGCGCACGCCATACCCCGTGGCTCCGGGAGGATCGCAGCTGCGTCCCTTGTCACTCCAGACGGTGCCCGCGATGTCCAGATGGGCCCAGGGCACCCCCTGGCTGACGAAGTCCTGCAGAAACAGGGCGGCGGTGATGGAGCCCCCGGGCCTGGGGCCGGTGTTCTTGAGATCGGCAACGCCGCTCTTGAGGCCCTCCTTGTAGGACTGGCGCAGGGGCATGCGCCAGAGACTCTCGCCTGTCGCCTCCCCTGCCCGCAGCAGGGCCTCGGCCAGACCATCGCTGTTGGCCCAGAGACCGGCGATCTCTTCGCCCAGGGCGATCAGACAGGCGCCGGTCAGGGTCGCCAGATCCACCACGGCATCGGGTTGGAGTTTGCAGGCGTAGACCAGGGCGTCCGCCAGGGTGAGCCTCCCCTCGGCATCGGTGTTGTTGATCTCGATGGTCTTGCCATTCGAGGCGGTGACGATGTCACCGGGGTGCACGGCACCACCGCTGATCATGTTTTCGCAGGCGGCCACGATCATGTGGACCTCGACGCCCGCCGGTCTGAGCTCGGCGATGGTCCGCATCGCGCCCAGCACCGCCGCGCTGCCGCCCATGTCGTACTTCATCATTTCGATCTGGGAGCCGGCCACCTTGAGGTTGTACCCCCCGGAGTCGAAGGTGAGACCTTTGCCGACCAGGGCAATGCGGCGGGTGACCTCGCCGGCTGGGCTGTACGTGAGATGGATGAAGCGGGGCGGCAGATCCGAACCCTGGGCCACCCCCAGGTAGGCCCCCATGCCCAGGGCTTCACAGTCGTTGCGATCGAGCACCTTGAGCGTCAGGCCGAACTCGCGGGCGATCGCCGCTGCTGTGTCGGCCAGGTGTTGGGGCGTTGCCACATTGGGTGGGGCCGCCACCAGTTGACGGGCCAGTTCCACACCGCTGCAGTGGGCTGCCGCACGGCCCACCTGGGCGTCCAGGTCAGAGGGAAGTCCCAGCAGCAGCACCTGGTCCAGGCCGCGGGCCGGTTCGGCCTCGCTCTTGAAGCGCTGGTCCTGGTACAGCGCCAGGCGGGCGGCTTCGGCCATCGCCTGGCCAGCGGCCTGCTGGGGCAGCCCCTCGAGTGGCAGCGCCAGGGCCAGGCTGTTGGCGGGCGCGGCGGCCTTGCAGGCACTGGCCGTGGCCTGACGCACCCCATTCAGATCAAAGCCAGCCGGCTCTCCAAGCCCCAGCACGATCAGCGTGGCCGGCGTGCCCCCCAGCCGTTCAAAACTGAGGCATTCGCCGGGTTTGGCCTTGAAGCGGCGCTGTGCCAGACGTGCCTGCAGGGCGGCATGTTCACCCGGGCTCAGCAACAGCTCAAGGGTCTGATGCAGGGCTTGCTGGTCCTGATGGCTGAACAGACCGACCGCCAGGGCATCGACCTTGAGTTGCTGCAGGGCTGAGGCATCGCCCAGATCAATCGATTGACAGCGCACATCCATGGCCTACCCCGGCAGAGGGGGCGATGGTAGCCAGCACAGGCCTCTCAGCTTTCCCCGGCCTGGAAGGGGGTCGCCCATCGGCCCCTGGTTTCCTTGTTGAACGCGGGCAACCAGCGGCGGATCAGGGTCTGTTCCAGTTGACGTCGGGCCCGGGTCTGGCTGGGGACGTCGCTCCAGAAGCTGATGCTGAGCCGTGGCGCGAGTCCCAGTTGTCGCAGGGTTTCCCCGTAGGCCGCCAGGTACTGCTTGCAATCGTGCTCCCCCTTCCAGCGTTGTTCGGCCCTGGCGGTTTCACCGATGTAGAGCAGCAGGGGGTGGGTCAGTTCGGCGGGGCGATCCAGCACCACATACAAAGCCGCCCCGCTGACCTGGGGCTGGGGCCAGCGCCAGAAGCTCAGGGGCTGCGGCTGCAAGGCCAGTGGCGCAAAACGGTCTGCCGTCAGGGTTGCCGGGCTGGGCTGTCCAAACAGCAGCCCCTGCTGGGTGGTGTCAGCGCTGCCTCCGGCATCCGCCTGCGCGAACAGGGGGCCCTGGTGCAGCGCCAGACGGTTGTGCCAGGCCAGCAACTGCTGGCGCAGTAGCGGCAGCTGGCCAACCGGATCAGCGCCGGGCCCCAGGCCAGGCTGGGCCGCGGCAAACAGATTTCCCTGTCGGGCTGACTGCATCGACCTCAGACCTGGTGGCCGGGCCGTGGGAGTTTCGGCCCCGCCTGCGCCGGACTGAAACAGACACGGCCGATCCAGGATTCGATCAGCGCAGGTGGCAACTGCACCCGCAGTTGCAGGTCTGCCAAATCCTGAAAAGGCCGCCGTGACCGCTCCCTCAGGAGCCGGGCCCGGCGCTCGGTTGACAGGCCCAGGGACTGCAACTGGCGGTCATTGGCCTGGTTGAGATCCAGCTGGGGGACGGCAGTCGCAGCGGGGGGTTCGCCGTACCAGCGGTAGTCGAGCAACGGTTGCCAGCTGGCAATCACAGACGCCGGCAGGTCCAGCAGCCTTGCCAGGTCGTCCGAGCCGCTGAGCTGGACGCCACCAGCCTGCAGGCGGATCAGCAGATCCACCTGATCGGCGGTGATCCCGGGCAGACGCAACCAGTCGGTGGCCGTTGCCCGGTTGACGTCGAGGCGCCAGCCCAGTTCGGCGGCCAGGTGCACCTCCTGGGGGTTCTGTAGCCGCCGGCCTGGTTGCTGCCTGAGCTTCAGCTCGAGCAGCTCCCGTTCGACCGCCGCAGTCCCGGTGTCAGCACTCTTGTCAGCACCCGTGTCGGCGACCCTGCCGGCGGGTGGGCCCTGCGGCAGCTGACCCGTGGCGATCAGCAGCCGCCTGGCCAGCGGATCCAACCAGTGTTTCTGGCCCATGGGCCGAAATTAGCGGCCCCCATCCTGGGTGGGCCATTCCACCAGGCCCAGTTCCAGGGCCATCACAGCGGCATGGGTGCGACCCCGTGCCCCCAGTTTGAGCAGCAGATTCTTGATGTGGCTCTTGACGGTGTCGAGGGCGATCACCAGCTGCTCGGCGATCTCGGCGTTGTTGCTGCCTCGGCACAGCAGGGTCAGCACCTCCAGTTCCCGGGGGCTGAGGGTCTGCAGATGGTCGTGGGTCGGGTCGTCCTGGCCGCCCGCACGCAACAGCGGTAGCAGTGCCCTGTCCACGACGATGCCTCCACGGCAGATCATCTCGAGCGTGCTGGTTGCCGTGCCCATGCCCATGCTGCTCTCCAGAAGCAGCCCGTCACATCCCGCATCGACCGCCGCGCGCAGCAGGGCGATCCGAGCGCTGCCGCCGATCAGCAGGAGCGTTCGGATCGCTGGCCAGCGTTGCTTGACCGTGATCACCAGGTCGAGGCCGCAGCCTGCCTCCAACTGGTCACTGCACAACAGAAATCCCGGCTGCTCGTTGGCGATGCAGCTCAGCGCTTCGGCGGCGGTGGTGAACGCCCCAGCCAGCTGGTGCTCCTCCAGATGGCCCGCCAGAAAGAAACAGAGCTTGGCGCGGGATCCGAAGCACACCACCACCTGTTCGTCATGCAACAGCTGCCTGACGCGCCCTGCGCTGGCCCGGATCGGACCCAGCCGCGCGCTGAAATCCATCGGTCCCAGTTCGGCTAACCGCATGCTGGCTGCGATTACGTGGATCCGCACTCGCCTGATGCTGCAGCTGTACCCAGAATCAGTTCTCTGTCTGAGCCTTTGAGCAGGCTGCTGCAGCTGATGGCCTTTTTTGAATCCGAGATTGTCCAGGACGAGGCCAGGCGTCTGTTCACGGACTACCAGCAGTTGATGCAGCTGGGAAGTGATTACGGCAAGTTCGATCGTGAGGGCAAAAAGCTCTACATCGAACGCATGGAAGAAATGATGGAGCGCTATCGGGTGTTCATGAAGCGTTTCGAACTGTCCGAAGACTTCCAGGCCAAGCTCACCGTCGAGCAGTTGCGCACCCAGTTGGGTCAGTTCGGGCTCACCCCGGAGACCATGTTTCAGCAGATGGAGCAGACCCTGCTGCGCATGAAATCCCAGCTCGACCAGCAGAGCTGAGTTCAGGTCGCTGCCTACGATCTGCCGTCAGTGATGGCAAAGGGTGCGGTGGCTGAGCAGCTGGAGCTTCCGGGTTGGTTGGCACGCGGCATGGCGGACCTGTTCCCGGCCGGTGAGGGCCCTGCGAGCAGCGATGCCGATCAGGCCCTTGGCGCCCGCCTGGTTGAAGCCGCCGCTGACGGCAGGCCCCTGCGCGTCAAGCTCGGCATCGATCCCACGGGTTCTGACATCCACCTGGGCCACTCGATTCTGTTCCGCAAACTGCGGGCCTTTCAGGATGCGGGCCACACCGCCGTGTTGATCATCGGCGACTTCACGGCCCGCATCGGCGACCCCACCGGCAAGAGCAGCACCCGCGTGCAGCTCACCGCTGAGCAGGTCGAGGCCAACGCCACCACCTACCTGCAGCAGTTGGGTCAGGGCCAGGATCCGGCCCATGCCCTGGTTGATTTCGACACCCCTGGGCGGCTCGAGGTCCGTCGCAACAGCGAATGGCTGGCAGCCCTGAATCTGCCCCAGGTGATCGAGTTGCTGGCCACCAGCACCGTCGGCCAGATGCTGGCGAAAGAGGACTTTGCCAAGCGCTACGGCTCGGGCACCCCGATCGTGCTGCACGAGTTTCTATACCCGTTACTGCAGGGCTATGACTCGGTGGCGGTCCGCGCCGACATCGAGTTGGGCGGCACCGATCAGAAGTTCAACGTGGCCATGGGGCGTGACCTGCAGCGCCACTGGCGACAGCGGCCCCAGTTCGGCCTGTTGCTGCCGATTCTGCCGGGGCTCGACGGTGTCCAGAAGATGAGCAAGAGCCTGGGCAACACCGTGGGTCTCAGCGAGGACCCCCTGTCCATGTATTCCAAGCTCGAAAAGGTGCCCGACGCGGTGGTTGATGACTACCTGACCCTGCTCACCGATCTGGACCTGGCAGCGTTGCCGGCCAATCCCCGCCAACGCCAGAAGGCGATGGCCCTTGAGGTCACCCGAGCGCGCCATGGGCTGGCCGCTGCTCAGCAGGCCCAACTGGATGCCGCCACCCTGGTCGGCGGTGCAGCCGGTGCCGGTGCCGCCGACGCTGAGGTTCCCGAGGCATCCTTGGCGGCGGTCAACTTCCCGGCCAGGGCGTTTTATCTGCTTAGCGCGGTCGGGGTCTGCGCCAGCAGCAGCGAGGCACGCCGCCAGATTCAGGGGGGTGGGGTCAGGCTCGACGGCCAGAAGCTGGCCGATGCCAACCAGGAATTCGCTAGCGCCGCCGAGCTCGACGGCAAGGTGCTGCAGTTGGGCAAAAGGACCTTCAGGCGCCTGGTGATGCCCTAAGCCTCAGCGCTTGCCGATCAATTCATCCCAGCTCAGCAGGCCGTGCTCTCCGTCAGCGGCAAGCGTCATCGGAATCGTGAAGACCTCATCCGAGTGGATGCTGCAATGGGTTTCAGGCGTTGCGGCATCGAGGCTGAGGACCACCGGCAGGGGGCTGGACGGGATCGACGTCATGCTGTTGACCACACAGATTCAATTTCGAGGAAACACAGCCTCAGCAGCTGTCACCCAGACGACAGTGCCGTGTGCTGTGCATGCTCCGTCTGGCTGTCTGTTTAGCCTGAAGGCCTCCTCGGTTGCCAGGGACCCAACGCCGTGACCCTGCCCAGTGACGCCGATCGCCTGATCCTGGCTCTCGACGGCCTGGAAGTCAGGGAGGCCCTGGAGCTGGTCGATGCCCTGCCGGGACTGCGTTGGGTCAAGGTCGGTCTTGAACTCTTTGTCGCGGCAGGACCCCAGGTGCTGGATCAGCTCAGGCAAAGGGACCTGCAGATTTTTCTGGATCTCAAATTTCACGACATCCCAGCCACCATGGCCGGAGCCTGCAGCCGGGCTGCTCGCTTGGGCGCCGGATTGATCACGGTTCATGCCGCCGCCGGCCTGGAAGCGCTGCAGGCCTCTCAGCAGGCTGCCGTCTCGGCGGCCCGGGCTTCAGGGTTCGAGCCGCCGACCCTGCTGGCGGTGACCGTGCTCACCAGCTGGGACCAGACGCGGCTGACCCATGAGCTGGCCATCGATGAGCCCATTGCCAGCTACGTGCCGCGTCTGGCCCGTCTGGCCGTGGCCGCGGGCCTGGGGGGCTGCGTCTGCTCACCGCTCGAGGTTGCCGCCCTGCGGGCGACCCATCCCCACCCTTTTGCCCTGGTGACCCCGGGCATCCGTCCAGCCGGCAGCGCCCTGGGTGACCAGGCCAGGGTGATGACCCCGGCCCAGGCTCTGGCTGCCGGCGCCAGCCAGCTGGTGATCGGTCGGCCGATCACGGCTGCGGCCGATCCGGCCGCAGCCTGGGCGGCCTGTTGCAGCGCCCTGCACCATGGCGGCTGAG
>JAIXOF010000200.1 GCA_027486935.1 Cyanobium sp. C1_MAG_00004
CCGGCCGTGTTCGTGTTTGACGACGCCCTGATCAGCGGCGCCGGCGCGATGCAAAGCCAGGGCCTGAGCCTCAAGCGCCTGGGCTTTCTCTATGAATGCCTGCTGGAGCTGCCGGTCACCATCCGCCGCGGCGATGTGGCCGCCGAGGTGCTGGCCTTTGCACAGCGCCACGACGCCGATGGGGTGGTGACCACCGCCGCGGTGGATCCGCGCTTTGCGCAGCTGTGCGCGCCGATCAGCGCCGCCCTGCCGCTGCAGGTGCTGCCGGTGGAACCGTTTGTGGACCTCGGGGCCGGTGCGCTGCCCCCAGGCGACCTGCGCCGGTTCAGCCGCTACTGGAAGCGGGCCGAACCGCTGGTCTGGGAACGCTGGCCTAGGCTCAGGTCTGACCCGAGCTCTGACCAGAGCCCTGCGAATCCAACAGCGCGCCCTCGCGGCGCTCGACCTCGTTCGGATCGCTGATCAACTCGGGGCCCTCGAGCATCGGGTAGCTGGTGACCTTGACCTCGCTGGCGCGGCGGGGCGGCTCCAGCCAGGTGTAGGTGCTGCGGGGGGCGCGGGCCTTGCACAGGGCCTCGCTCTGACTGCGCAGGGCCCGGCGCACGTCGTCGCGGGCCACCGCCGCAAAGAATTCGTCGCGGCTGGCCAGGCCCGAGCTGAACGGGGCGCTGCCGTTGCCGTTGAACAGCCGGGCCGGGTCCGGGCTCCAGCGGGGCCGGCAGACGCCGCTCTGGCTGGTGTCGGTGTCGACCCACAGGTGCAGGCCATAGCCATCGGGCTGGCTCACCACCGCCAGCCCGTCGTGGGGCACCCGCCGCTGCAGCGGATAAATCGCCCAGCTGGCATGGCGATGGGCGGGCACGCAGGCGGTCAAGACCGGCAGCAGGCCCAACAGCAAGGGGCCCAGCACCGGCCCCACCAGCCGCAGCCTGCGGTGCCGCTGCCTCGTCTGCGCCTGCCCCAACACCGTCAAGACCAACCCGAATTCACCAGAGTGATCCCAGCTTTGCGCAGGCCATGGCCCTGACACCGTCGTCGATGCTGCCCCTGGGCACCCCGCCGACGGCCCCGAGGGCCTGCGGGCCCAGGCCGAGCGCTGCGGCTGGACCTTCCCGTACCTCTTGGACGGCAGCCAGCAGGTGGCCCAGGCGTTTGCCGCGGCCTGCACCCCCGACCCCTTCCTGTTTGGCTGGGACGGGGCCCGCGGCTGCCACACCCTGGCCTACCGGGGCCAGCTCGATGGCAGCCGGCCCGGCAGCGCCATCCCCTGCGATGGCCGCGACCTGCGGGCGGCGATCACGGCGGTGCTCGCCGGCGAAGCGCCCAGCAGCGAGCAGATCCCCTCGATCGGCTGCAACATCAAGTGGCATCCGCACTGAAGGTCACAGCTGAACCGAAGCAGATCAACAGCTCGGCTTAAGGTTGGCCCCATGCAAGTGCCCCCCTTCAGCCTCAGCGAGCAGCTCAAGGAGCTCGGTGACAACCTGGACCAGGCGGTGCTCGAGGTGCTGCGCGGGGGCCAGTACATCGGCGGGCCGGCGATCGGCCTCTTTGAGCAGGCCTTTGCCGCAGCCTGCGGTGTGCCCCATGCGGTGGGCTGCAACAGCGGCACCGATGCCCTGATCCTGGCCCTGCGGGGCCTGGGCATCGGCCCCGGCGATGAGGTGATCACCGCCAGCTTCAGCTTCTTTGCCACGGCCGAGGCCATCAGCGCCGTGGGCGCCACGCCGGTGTTTGTGGACGTGGACCCCGTCAGCTACCTGATCGATCTGGATCAGGCCGAGGCCGCGATCACCCCGGCCACCAAAGCCCTGCTGCCGGTGCACCTGTTTGGCCGCCCGGTGGACATGGCGCGGGTCTGCGCCATCGCCAGCCACCACGGCTTCAAGGTGATCGAAGACTGCGCCCAGGCCACCGGTGCCAGCTGGGACGGCAAGCCCGTGGGCAGCTGGGGCGATGCGGGCTGCTTCAGCTTCTTTCCGACCAAGAACCTGGGCGGCGCCGGCGACGGCGGCGCCGTCACCTGCCAGGACCCCGCCCTGGCCCAGACCATCAAGGAGCTGGCGGTGCACGGCATGCCGCGCCGCTACCTGCACACGGCCCTGGGCTACAACAGCCGCCTGGACACAATCCAGGCAGCGGTGCTCAACATCAAGCTGCCCCACCTGCCCCGCTGGGTGGAGCGCCGCCGCGCCATCGCCGCCAGCTACCGCCAGCAGCTGGCACCCCTGGTCGCAGGCGTCACTGGCACCCCTGGCACCTCTGGCGAGGCAGCGGGCCTGACCATCGCCCTGCCCGAAGCGGGCCCCGAGGGTCACAGCTGGAACCAGTTCGTGCTGCGGGTGCCCAGCTGCCCCAAGGGCGCGGCCGCCTGCAGCGGCAGCTGCACCCCCTCGAGCGACAGCGCCAGCTATGGCCTGCCCGAAGCCTGCTGCCGCGACTGGCTCAAGCAGCAGCTGGCCGATCAAGGCGTCAACACGATCATTTATTACCCGATCCCGATCCACCGCCAGCCCGCCTATGCGGACCTGGGCTACGGCCCCGGCTCCCTGCCGGTGACCGAGCGCCTCTGCAGCGAAGTGCTGAGCCTGCCGATCTTCCCCGAGCTCAGCAGCGAGCAGCAGCAGCGCGTGATCCAGGTGCTCAGCCAGCTGGTGGGCGCCGGTCAGACTGCCCTGGCTGTCTGATGGGGCATTCGTCGACTTAATCTGTAAAAAAGATTCGGGTCAACGCGTGAACAGAACACTCCAGCAGCTTCGTCGGCAGCTGCTGCCGTTCGTTCTGGTTTGTGGCTGGCTGGCCCCAGCTCAGGCCCAGCAAGTCCTGAAGATCGGCGTGGTCGATGATCAGGCCCCCTGCTCAGATGTAGCCAACAAAAACTTTGTTGGCAGCGCCATCGATGTCTGGCACCAGGTCGCCACGCGCAGCGGACTTCGTTATCAATTCATTGCGGTCTCTGACCCAAACGCAGCTGTCCGCGCGGCCGCTGCAGGCCAGATTGATCTGGCAGTGTCCTGTCTGAACATCACGCCCTTCAGACTTCAAGAAATTGCGTTTACGACTCCCTACAGCGATGACGGCCTCTCTCTGCTGACCAGACGCAAACAAAAAGATCTAGCCACGTTAATTGGCAATCTGCGCGCCAGCTCAATCATCAGAGACTCGACGGGACTGCTCATTGTTCTTGGCTTAATTTTTGCAACCGTATTGTGGATCACATCGCGGGAATTTACGCACAGGGACATTGTTGGCGACAACAAGAAACACACCTTTTTCAAAGGCTGGATGATGCTTGCCATGGGCACCGGCATTTATAAAATGGGCTCAGCCCCAATCAGCATGTCGCTCATCGCTCTTAATAACTTCCTGCGCCTGGTGATTACCTCGATCTTCGTTGCTGCCACCACCGGAGCACTTCTCGAAACATCCAGCCCAGCCAACATCAGCGATGCCCAAGTTCTCAAGACAGCGCTTGACAACAAAATTGGCGTCGACGCAAACACCGTGGCCGAAGCATGGCTTGACCTCGCCGCCGACTCCATGCTTTCAGTCAGCGATCAGCTGAAGTTGATCGTCCCCTTCCAAGATTCTGACGCCATGCTCGCCAGCCTGGAACAGGGCAAAGTCGGGAGCATTCTTGCAGATTCAGCCACCATTGCAGTGCTTCTCAACAAACTTCAAAACCCAGGCCAATACCAGGTTTCGGGGACCACGTTCTATCGCACACCCCAGGCCTTCGTCGCCGGCAAGAACCTGAGCAACGACTCATTGAATGCCATCAATCTTGCGCTGGGCAACCTGAAGTTTGAAGGAGAAGTTGATCAAATCCTGGCACGCTGGCAACCTCCAAAATCCCGCTGATCACGCTCTCGGCAAAGCGGCGGGGGCTCAGCGCGGCAGAGCGGCATACAGGGCTTTGAAGCGGGCCTGTTGCTGCTTGTGGTTGACGACCGGCTGGGGGTAGCCGCGCCGCTCGAGGGCGCCGATGTCGCCGCTGATCAGATCGGCGGTGGCCACGTGGGCCAGCTCGGGCAACCAGGTGCGGATGTAATCGCCCTCGGGGTCAAACTTTGAGGCCTGGGTCGCCGGGTTGAAGATGCGCAACGGCTTGGGGTCCATGCCGCTGCTGGCGCTCCACTGCCAGCCGCCATTGTTGGCGGCCAGGTCGCCGTCGACCAGGTGGCGCATGAAGTGGGCCTCCCCCAGGCGCCAGTCGCAGATCAGGTCCTTGACCAGGTACGAGGCCACGATCATGCGGCAGCGGTTGTGCATCCAGCCGCTGGATGACAGCTGGCGCATCGCCGCATCGATGATCGGCATGCCGGTCAGGCCCTGCTGCCAGGCCTCGAGGCGCTGCGGGTCGTTCTCCCAGGGGAAGCGCTTCCACTGGGGCCGGTAGGGACCGTCTGCCAACTCTGGAAAGTGAAACAGCGCCTGCTGGTAAAACTCGCGCCAGGCCAGCTCTTGCTGCCAGACGCCGATGCTCGCCAGCGCTTCGGCGGCGCCCCCGAGGGCCTCGACCTCGGCGCGGGCCTGCTGGGCCGCAGCCCAGGCCTGGCGCGGGCTCAGGGTGCCGAACTTGAGCGCCGCACTGAGGCTTGAGGTCCCTGCCACCGCGGGATGGTTGCGGCCCGGCTCATACCCCCACAGCGGTGGCCGGGTTCCAGAGCAAAAGGCCGACAGCTGCTCTGCTGCCGCCGCCTCACCCGGACGGCAGGGGCACAGGTCGACACCGGCAAAGCCATGCTCACGCCTGAGGGTCTCGAGGGCGCGCTCGCCGGCCGCTGCCAAGCCATCGGCCTGGGCTGCTGCTGGATCACCCAGGCCCAGGGCAGCCAGGTGCTCAGAGGGCAGATCGATCAGGGAACTCGGGGCCGGCAGGGGATCAATCCCACCCGGGCTGCCGGCAGCGGCGGACTGCTGTGCGGCGCCTTCAACAGCCTTTTGCCAGCTGCGCCAATAGGGGCCGTAGACCCGGTAAGGGTCGCCGGCGCCGGTTTTGAGCGCCTCGGGCGGCACCAGCAGCTGGTCCCAATCGACCAGCACCTTGCGGCCGGCCCCCTGCAGCGCCCGCGCCACCTGGCGATCGCGCGCGCGGCCCGCGGGCTCGACATCGCGGTTCCAGGCCACCACCGCCGCCCCCAGCTGCTCGGCCAGCTGGGGCAGCAGCACCGCCGGATCCCCCTGCAGGATCAGCAGGCGGCTACCGGCCGCACGCCAACGGGCAGCCAATTCGGCCAGGCTCTCGGCAAGAAACCACAGGCGCGCCGGCGCCACCGGCGGATGGGCAGCGCCAGCAGCGGCTTCCGCCCCGTCAGCCTCTGAGGAACTCGGCCGAAGGATCGCCGGGTCGAGCACAAACACGCCGGTCACCGCCGCAGTGGCGCGCGCCGCCGCGGCCAGGCCCCGGTTGTCGGCCAGGCGCAGGTCGCGGCGATGCCAAAAGAGCCAGCGTTCGGTGCTCATCGGCGCAAGGGAGCCATGCTCACAGGGTGGCCGCGCTCACAGGCCCAGCACCTGTTTGGCGCGGTACCAGGCGCTGATGCTCTTGCCGTCGAGGTACTCGTCGCCGCTGGCCAGCAGGGCGTCGAGCTCGGCGGGGGTCATCAGCAGCACCTCGAGGTCCTCGTCGTCATCGCCCGGGGGCCGCTCGCTGAGGGCGGTCAGCTCGCGGGCCAGGAACAGGTGAATCACCTCGTCCGAGTAGCCGGGGCAGGGCAGCATCGCCCCCAGGGCGTCCCAGCGGGCAGCGCTGTAGCCGGCTTCTTCCTGCAGTTCGCGCTGCATGGTGCTGAGGGGCGTTTCGCCGGGATCGAGGGTTCCCGCCGGAAACTCCAGCAGCCGGGCCGCCACCGCAAAGCGGTACTGGCGCAGGATGACGATGCGGCCGTCGTCGAGCACCGGCACCGCCAGCGAAGCGCCGGGGTGCTTAATCACCCCAAAGGTGCCCTCGACCCCCATGGGCAGTTCGACCCGGTTGATCTCGAAGCGCAGCTTGCGGGCATCGAGCGACGCCGTGGTTTCAAGATGGCGCGCGGGCTCAGGGGCAGGCAAAGGCGCCATCGTCACAAGCGGCCGGCCTGCAGCCGACCCACAACAGGACCCCCAGCATCGCGCAACACGCTGGGCGGCTTCGCTTGGCTCGGCTTGGCTTGGCTCGGCTCGGCTTGGCTCGGCTTGGCTTGGCTTGCCTTGACCTGGGGCTGGCTTGGCCTTGGACTCCCTTTCTGTTCCTGGCCCTATGCCGATCTCGGCACGCTGATGCGCCCGTGCCCTGATGCGCTCGTGCCGTGATGCAGTCGTGCCGTGATGCGCCCGTGCCGTGATGCAATCGTGCTGAGGTGCGGTCGTGCCGAGATCGGCATAGCGCGCCAACAGAGATCCCGGCCCGCTCCTGCTCTCCTGCTGGACACGTCCACGTGCGGGTCAGTGCTGTTCGTTTGATCAACCTCAAGCCCTGATCCAGGATCAGGCGGTCCCGAGTGAGCCGTCGGGTGCGTTGCGCGGGCTCAGGGACAGCCGTGACACGGCGGGACCCTCGGCACCCCCTGGTTCGATGAGCGTGGCCAATGGCTCGAGCACGAACGAGCGCTGCTGCCACAAGGGGTGAGGCAGCTGCAGGGCGGGGGTTGCCG
>JAIXOF010000160.1 GCA_027486935.1 Cyanobium sp. C1_MAG_00004
CCTTGGCTTTGCGTTCGGTATCTGCTTTTTCAGCGTACCTCGAGAGAAGCTGCGCTCTTATCTCTAAAACCTTATCCCTGTCAGACGTAAGCAGTAACTTGACGCCCTCCATTCGGAGTAGCTGATCTGCGATGCTTGTCTTCAGCCGGTCTCGTCTTTCTGGAGATGTGATCCGGTAGGTAAGTTCATCAAATATTCCGAGCAACCTGAAGGCTTCTGAAGCCGAAGACGATTCATCAGCTAGATCCTCCAGCTCTTCTAAGGAAGACTCGATGTAAGGCCGTTTGTCTGATGAAGTAATGGCGTGGTAGAGCCATCTGCCCAGACTCCTAAGGCTCACCGTCTCATTCCTCCTCTTCGCTAGAAGTCGTCACAGCACTTGCCAGTGGCAAGTCCCATGCACAACTGCAGCCGCCTACTAGCTGGCTGTTCGACGCCAACGCGATACTGTTCGTGGCGGCTACGCCCCAATGCCGCCGCCGCACACGGAACAGGGGCTTGGTGGGATCAAAGCCGTGCAGGCCGGTCAGCCTGGGTCCTGTTTCCTTGCGAATGGAGAGCGTGCCCTTCCCCAGCACGTTCTCCTCCACGATCGCCGCTCGGTAGAACTTGGCTGGAGCGTCAGCCGGCACGGCCGCCAGAAGGGTCTCCAGTTCCTGGAGGATCAGGGTCTTGCTGGTGTGCGGGCCGCTGGCTGCCACCCGGAAACCCAGAGCCGCCAGGGCAGCATGGGGCTCCGTGGTTCTCGGAGGCTTGGGTGCTGAGCGACGGGCGGGCATGCAGCGTGCGGTGAGGGCTGCCCTGGGTGGGCTGTTGTGAACGCCGCATCGAGGTGGTCCGCGCATGCAGCTCAGCAGCGTTCTCACATCAGTTTGCTCTATGGCAACGCCGGGCAGGGCCATGCTTTTGGAGGATTCACGATTCCCCCCGATTTATACGCTGGCTGCATAGATCTGCTTCTCGAGCTATTCGTTTAAGGCCCGATCGGGCTGTGACGCCCCTCGGGTGCTCAGCAGATGCCAGTCTCACCGGGCGAAACGCCGTATCCAGCCCCTCCACCACCGCCGAGAAGAAGTCCAGATTCAGCGTCATCAGCATGTCGCCCATCCGGCGTTTATGCGGATACTGCATAAACGCGGCTTCGGTCAACTTCACCGCGTTGGTGCCGGCATCCAAGAGCGGGCTGTGATCGCTGGAGCGCCCATCCGGGAAAGCCCGCGAGAGCGCACCAACATGAACCCCAACGTCTGCTCACACGCAACCCCTCAATCCAGGATGAGATCCACCAAGGTCTGCCAGTCGTCGTCGCTGATCTCCTCGGTGATGCCGAGCTGTTCAGTGGCAGCCTGAATTTCACGATCGAGGCTGTTAAGCAGGTTGTTTTTCACAGTCTTGGCGATCTGGTCAAGTTGGTCGGGGGTCATGGCCTGAGCTCGTGTGAACACAAATCAGTTCAGCGCAGCCCAGGGACTGCACCCTGATGACTCGTGCGAACCACGACCAAAAGCCATCGGGGGATTAGCCCGATGGTCATGGCATGGATTAGGGCACGCTTGGTTTCGTTGACGTTGGTGCCGTCCGCTCCAGCAGAAGCTCCAGCTTCTGGTCCTGACGCTCAAGCGCCAACAGGAAGCCTGCAACGGTGAGGCCCAGAATGCTGAGCCACACCAGCGAGGTCCAGGCCACCAATCGCCATGGGTTGCGCGTCGAATCTCGTGCAGGCGCGGCGGGAACCCCAGGCCGTTGGTTCACTGGCACGTCTGGCTCAGTGTTCAGATCCAGGACCAATCGCAGCAACGCTTCAGGCGTTACCGGCACTAAGGCCGACCCCGGCTCTGCCGCACCGGCCTGAGCTACCAGCACATCCCGGCAATGCTGCAAACCGCCACCAGCCCAGAACAGCCCCCAGGCGTGTTTGTCGAAGTGCAGGGCGACCCAGCGCTGCGGGCGAGCGTCATTGCGAATCAGCTGCGCCGCCTTGGCCAGGCTCCAGCTACGGCCAGCCGCGACCGATGGCTGGGCTTCGATCAGCAGACGACCTTGGGGGTCGCGGGTGTAGCCGGTCGCCACCTGCAGCGCAAAGACATCAACGATCTGAACACGGGCATTGGGTCTGCGCTGGGCCGCCCGGGGCGACCAGAACACCAGCGCACCACGTTCGCTGCCAACACAGCTCTCCATCTTGGTGTTGGTCGGCATCGGGCGTGCTGCAGCCTTCCAAGTCTGCAGGTCGATGGGTTACAGAAGGAATGGGGCCTAAGGAGCCGCGGGGTCACCTTGGAGCGCATCCTGGAAGAACTCTTCGCTGAGGATCCAGAGGAGTGATCAACGCAGGCTTTCGCACGCCTGCCCGTCGCCATCCCCGTCGAGGTAGCTATGACCCTGGGCCAGCAAGTGCTGGGCTTGGGCATAGGAGCCGATCTCCTTGCAGCGGTACCGGCGGCTGCGGCGGAAGTCCCAGGGGCGGGTGATGCCCCCTTCCACCACACGCCCAGGCCCAAGCATTCATCGATGAGGCACAGCAGCAAGCCATCACTGCTAGCGGCGACGGGAAGCCGACGGGCGGTGTGGACGTGGGCGCAGCGCAGGAGGGCACTTCCTCAGGTGGAGGAGGGACCAGCACCAAGCGATTAGCCCAAGATCATGCAGATTTTGCATAATCTTGCGGCCCAATTTGCTTTGAGGCGGCGTGCAGCAGGATGCAGAATTGTTTTTGCGTAACCAGTCGCATGGCTTTTCTACCCCCTACATCGGACTTCCCGCCCAACCCAGAGCACCTGAGCCGGGAAGATCTCAACAGCATCTATCTCGAGTTGCGCAACTGCTACAAGAGTTTGATGATCAGCCGTGGGCAATACCGCAGCCGCTCAATCAAGGCGCGTGATGAAACAGCAATGCTCAGGCAGAACCTCCTTGACCTAGCAGCGCGGGAAGCCAGTGTGCGCACGGATATCTATCAGATGCTGGAAATCGTCACTGCGATTGCAGGCGATCTGGAAGATGCTGGTGATGACATTGTCAATGAATTTGGCCGCTACAAACTAGGCTGCAAGAGCTACCAAGGAGGCTCCTACCTTGGTGGCCTCGTGCAGGCGGTAATCCGCTTCATCAACCGCTGGACGCAAACCAAGGAGCGAGTGGTGCTGCTGGATCAGAAGCGCCAGGAGTTCGTCGACAAGACCAAGGATCTGGCCTCACTCAGCTTGGGTGGCAATGGTCACGGCGGCACTGTGACCCAGCCGGAACCGTCGTCCACCACCAAGGTGGAGGTCATGGACAGTCCTGCAGCCCAGCAAGTTCAGGAGGTCAACGCCGATGGGACAACTCACTGACACGTTGCGGGCCACGTTGCGGGACCTGGCCCAGTCCGATGCCCGTCTCTACCGCGGATTGCAGGAAGAGCTCGGCGACACCAGGCCAGCCAGCAACCAGCCCGCTGCGCTGCTGGACGGCGACGCCCCAGCCAGCCGCGAGGAGTTGGAGCGGTTATCGGTGGCAACGCTCTGGAGCCTCTGCAAGGGCCGGGGCATCAAGGGTCTGAGTAGTGGCCCCAAGCCAAAACAGATTGATGCCCTGCTCAGCCACCCGGATGGACCGCTACCGCGCAGTGCTCTACCCGTCAGGGTCAGCAAGGGTGGAACAACTGGCGGCAGGGTTACTGACAAGGTTGGCGCAGCCGGGCTGCAGGCCCTGGAGCAGCGCCTCGATCGGCTGGAGCAGCTGGTGCTGCTGATCGCCCAGCAGGTGGGTGTTCCCCCCGAGGCGATCAAGCGGTTACCGCTGCCGGCTGTTCCGGAAACCCGAGGGTGACAGGGCCATCGAGCCATCAGCACTCGATATTCGCTATTCGCGAATGCCGAATGGCTTGCTGCGACCTTGGCCCGCTCACCCTCTAACCCACAGCTCGTCCTGCGCCCGCAGGATCTGGTGGTGCTGCTGCGCCTGGCCCTTGATCCAGGCCCCGCGCCCACCTATGCGGCCCTTGGGGCTGAGCTGGGCATGACGGCCTCGGAGGCCCATGCGGCAGTGGAGCGAGCCGTCGCCGCCAAGCTGGCGGTCAAGGATGAGGCTGGCAAGCCCGCGATTGTTCGCGCTGCCTTGAGATCCTTCGTGCAGCACGGTGCCCGCTACTGCTTCCCTGCTACTCAGGGCGGGCTCTGTCGCGGGGTACCCACCAGCTACGCCGCCTTCCCGCTCAACGAGCAGATCCGGGCGGGCAACGACCCACCACCGGTCTGGCCGTGGAAGAAGGGAACAGCCCGCGGCACCGCCTTTTACCCCCTCTATCCCCGTGTTCCCGAGGCTGCGGAGCGCTACCCGGCCCTGGGGGAGCTGCTGGCCCTGTTCGATGCGGTGCGAGGCGGCAGCGCCCGTGAACAGGCCTTGGCACTGGCCCTGCTGGAGGAGCGGCTGCAGCCATGAACCCCAAAACTGACACCGCGATTAAGGTTGAGGCAGCGCCCATGCGGTCGGCTAAGCCGCTGCCGTCATGCCCCCAGCCGATCAAGCCATTCAGGAGCCGGAAGCTCCCTTCTCCATTCGCCGCCGCCAGCGCGGCGGCAGACGAATCGTGGCTGTGAGCAGCTCGGTGAGCGCGATGGATGCCCTGCGAGCCCGCATCCGTGCCCAGAGCAAAACGGTGGCCGATCACATCGCGGCTGATCCTGAGGCCCAAGCCTTCATGGACGACTGGGCCACCCCTGAGCCCATCACCCGCTGACGACCAGCGTGGAGCTCAAGGCAGGGCAGATCGTCACCGTTGACTGGCGCAAGGATCCAGACCACCCCGCCCAGGATCCCCAGCCCCCTGAGCCGAACAAGCTCCGGCCGGCAGTGGTGGTGCAGGACACCGAGCTGTTTGACCCCGCTTACCCCACGGTGCTGGTGGTGCCGATGACAGGCGACCCAGCCCTGGCGATCACCGATCTGACGGTGGTGCTGCAGCCCAGTCCCAGCAACGGCTGCAAGAAGGTGAGCTACCTGCTCCCGCAGAGCCTGACCTGCGTGGCCAAGACACGCATCACCGCAGCCACCAACTCACAGATCACTCCAGCCGAACTGCAGCAGCTGCGCCAGTTGGTGGTGTTGACCATCGGCGGCCTGAGCTGACGCCTCCTGAGCCGATGACGGAGAACCGCGACACGCTGGAGAAGCTGGGCCGCTTCTTGCTGCGCGGTCTGCGCATCGGCGCCAGCACGGTATCGATCGTGGAGCTGCTCCGCAACGACTGGACCGGCGGCATCAGTGCGGGTGTCGCCTGGCTGGTGTTCCTGCAGGTGGAGCGGCGGTTGCCGCCCCTCAAAGCGGAGCCTGAGGACTGATCTGCAGCTCGGCGTAGCCGGTGGCTGGATCCAGCTCCCGCCGGAACCGCCACTCCGGCAGCAGGCCGATCACCAGCTCGGCGGTGGTGCGCACCAGCGAGCCGGCGCAGAGATGCCCGCCGATCACGGCACCCTTGCTGTCGGCGATGGCGATGTGCAGGTGGGCGCCATCGGGCGAGAGGGTGCCGGAAAGGCTGAGGATCTCCAGCTCGCCGTGGATCGCCGTGGCCTCGGCCGCTCCCGCCAGGCGCAGCTGGGTCAACGACAGGCTGCCAACGGCGTTGAGCACGCAGCCGGCCTGCTCCTGCTGCGCGCCCATCCAGGCCTCTAGGGCCAGGCGCAGGTCATCGCCGGGCTGCAGGCGCAACGGCACCACCTTCATCACTCAGGCCCCTCCACTAGCCCCTGCACCATCACCAGGGCATCGACGTAGCCCAGCCGCTGGTGGCGGAAGGCCCCAGGCAGGGTGCCGACAACCTGAAAGCCATTGCGCTGCCAGCAGTGAATGCCGGCGGTGTTGGTGCTCACCACCAGGTTGAACTGCATCAGCCGAAAGCCGAGCCGCCGCGCCGCCTGCAACGAGTGCTGGCACAGGCGGCTGCCGATCCCCTGGCGCCGGCAGTGCTCGGCCACCACATAGCCCGCATTGGCGACATGGGCGCCCAGAGCAAGGGAGTTGGGCCTGAG
>JAIXOF010000148.1 GCA_027486935.1 Cyanobium sp. C1_MAG_00004
CAGGCTCTGCAGACCCGCAACTGAAATCGTGTCGGTGGTGGTTGCAGTCGTTGGCATGGGGACAGAAGGAAGGGGTTGGTATACACAGCGCCCGTGAGGGCCTTGCTTCAAACCCTACGCGCTGCATCCGCAGAAGACATCCCTGCTGAACAGGGATTCCACGCAGCCAACCGATCAAAGAAAGCACCGCAAAACGCCCGCAAAAGACGCTCGTATTGCTCAAAATGGCACTTTTGACGTTTCTAGCTATACAGCAACATCCACCTGCGAGGGCACGGTCTGACAACGAATGCACGCGACCCCATCAGCCAAAAAATACAGATCAATACTCAAGGACCAAATCAGCGCTACCGCAGCCAACCACCAGTGGCTGGACTCGATACCAAGAGCCAGTGGTTGGCCATCTGGGCATTCACATCGATACCAGTATTAATGCGTATTGCTTATCAAAGCTGTGATCGAGGCCCCTACGGGTCATTGGGCGGACTCGTCCAACAAAAAACCCGCCTTGCGGCGGGCAGGTGATCTGGGTTCTGCGTTAGCCACAGACGGCCAACATGGGGGTCAAGCCACGCTGAGTGATTCCGATTTGGAATCGATGCCCACGGTGGCTGTGATCGAGGCATTGCCGGCAATGTGCATGTCACCGCCAGCCAGGCCCACGGCATCCAGGGTGGACACGGCTGTGGCGTTGCCACTCACCGATTGGGCCCCAACAAAGTTGGTGTCGTTGACGATCGCACTGATCTGGCCCATGCCGCCCAGGTTGAGGTTGAGATCGTTGATGCCCAGCAGGCTCTGAGCGGCCTTGGCGTTGGCATCGGCTCCGGTGGACTCGGCCTTGGTGCTGAAGACCCCCTTGGCGGTGCCCAGCAAGATGCCATCACTGGCGCCCCTCAGATCGACATCGTCGAGACCGGCGATGCGCGACACGGTGGCGGTGAAATTCATCGTCCCGCCATGACCAAGGTCAACACCCGAAAAGGCATCGGCTTGACCGCTGACACTGGTGGCCGTCATCTCGGCCGTCACCTGGGCCTGGCCCTTGAGGTTGGCGACGCCGCCGATACCCACAAAGTCGTCATTGGTTCCGGTGAACTCGGTGTTGCCGATGTAAAGGCGCGAAGCACCGGTGGCATCGAAGTCGCCCTCGGCCTTGGCATTGCCGGCGCTGCTGCTGGCGACCACATCTAGATTGAGCAGGCCCGTACCAGCGACGGTGCCGTTCGAGGCTGTTTGCATCCAGGCGTTGTCGACACCCATCGCATCGATGTCGGCGCGTGCATCAGCATCACCGGTCACCACCTCGGCCGTTGCTTCACCGGTGATCGAAGCACTACCGGTGAGGTTGCCGATGCCGCCCACATCCAAAGCCAGACCGCTAACGGCTTTAGAGTCGAGATCCAGGCCCGCCCAGGCTGTATCAGGGGTGGCGGCATCGCCTGTGGTTGCCGCTGTTGCCTTCCCCACCAGGGTGGCGGTGGATCGCATCGTGGCATCCGAGCTGGTGGTCATCTCCAGGTCGTTGATGCCCAGCGCAGCCATGGCGCCCAGGGCATCGGCGTCATCGGTGACACTGGTTGCCCCGGCTGTGGCCGTGCCCTGGGCCAGGGCGGTGAGGGTGCCCACACCCCCAACTTTGATGTCCATCCCGGCCGCAATGCCGGTGACGGTATTGCCAGGAGTAGCGGTTCCATTCGTTGTCGATGACCCCCCGGCCTCGGCCGTGGCATCGCCCCCGGTGCTGGTGGCCTGGGCGCTCAGGTTGCTGAAGGCCTGCGCGCCAATCGTGGCGTCAGAGGCCACATTGATGTTGAAGTTGTCGAGGCTCAGGTCGCTGAGGCCCGCAAGGTTCGACAGCTCGTTGGTCTCAGCGGTCTGACCGCTGGCGCTCAAACCCACCACTGAGCCGCCTTTTCCGGCTTCAGCAGTGGTGACGCCAGCAACACTTTCGGCAGCAGCCGTACTCGTGAGCTGGGCGGCACCCGTAATCGTGCCGATGCCACCGATGTCGAGCGAGGGCAGCTTGGCACCTGTGGCCGTATCGCCATCACCAGCAAACGCACTTGCATTTGCACCGGTGCTGCTGGCTGTCGCTTTCAGTGAACCAATGCTGATGCCGCTGACGCTGCCAGCGGCATCGATATCCACTCCCGTTGCAGCATCACTGAGCAACGGGTTGTCGTTGCCAGACCCTCGACCAGCCAAGCCGGTGGCGTTGTTGGCCTGGGCTTCGGCCCGGGCCGGGTCCCCTTCGACATTGCTGGCCTCAGCCGTGAGTCCGTAGTTGAGGTTGCCCTTGAGATCAGCAATGCCGCCGACATCGAGCGTGCCGCCTGTCAGGTCGGCACCATTCAGGATGTTGGCCTCGGCATCGGCGGTTGCCGCCCCTTTGGTGGTGGTGGCGACAGCCTTGCCACTGAGGTTGGCCGTGCCCGTGATGCCAGCATCGCTCTTGACATCCATGGGGCCCTGGAGATCCAGGCCTTCCATGAAGCCCGAACCAGAACCACCACCTCCCTGGCTGCTGAAGGCGGTCACGTTGCCATCGACGTTGTAGGCGGTGGCGTTGTTGGTCAGGCCGGCCTGGCCGAGCACCGTACCGATTCCACCAATGTTGAGATCTTCAAGGGTGGCGCCTTGGATGTTGCCAGCGCTGGCCAGGGCATCAGCGCCATTGACATTGGCAAGATCCTCGGCAGGGCTTCTGGAATTAAATGTTTCTGCAATGGCTGTATTAGTGAGCTGGGTAATACCCTGAATGCTTGCATCGGCCTTGATATCAGCAAGACCAGTCGTTTCGATACCAACCTGAGAACCACTCACGGTTGAGGTTGCGCCTGCTTCACCGGTAACGGTTTCAGATGACGCGCTGAGTCCAGCAGCACTCTTGCCCAGCATGGTGAGGTTTCCCCCAACATCCAGATCCAAGAGGTTTTCGATACCTGCACTGTGGCCGAGGTCGGCCACGGATGCGGCATTGCCATCGGTAGTCGTCGCCGACGCGCGCAGACTGGCCGTAGCACTGTTATTGATGCCAGCATTGGAAGCGACATCAATCTCATTTGCATTAACAAAATCAGTGAGCCCAGGTAGGCCTGTCGTGGCCTTAGCTCCGCCAAGCGTTTCAGAAAGCGTGAAAGCTGTAGGAACAACCTGCTCAACGTAATAGGTCTTGCCAGATGCCGTCTGAATGGCATCCCCAACCTTGACAGTTGGCGCTCCACTGGTATAAAACCAGCCGTTTGCATCGACACTGACTGGCGGCACAGCCCAATTCGACGTGGTCAGACCAGCATTAGCCTGGATCGAAGCAACTGAGGCGGTATCGCCGCTGACGCCTTCAGCATTGGCCGCTGATCCAGCAGTAGCCGATGCCTGAATCGTGGCATCTCCATCAAGGTTGGCATTAAGGTCCCTCAGACCAGCAACATTGGCGAGAAGGTCAGAGGCAAATGAATCAGCTGAAAGCGTGTTTGCTTGAGCAGAGCTAGAGAGATCGTTAGCTGCAAGTGCCATAACGAGAAAGGGGTTCGTGGGGGGCTGAACGTCTGATACGAACACCCCACACGGGGGCGTAAAAACAACCTACGCCCGAACACTTACCCCGTCGATATTGCTAGGCATAGCTCTGTATAGACCAGCCATCACTAGAGCTACGCAACACAAAAAGCGAAACCACGCCCAAAGCAGAATTGTCAATACGCAGACTTTTCAAAGCCTTTGTACCAGCTAAAGCGAAAAAGGCATTTGTATGGATCCGTATCGACGGAACACTCGAGCCACACCCCAATCGAGCCAACAAAAGGGCCCGAAAATTACCACATGAGAATATCTTATCTAGAAGAATTTAAGATTTGACCACCTGCGGCGTCCCATCCCAGGGGATGAATTCCAGGTCCTCATCGTCGTCACCGCTGTCGGGACCCGCCTGCTCTAAAGCAACGGCCTGGGCCTCAGCACAGGCGGCGATCAACGCACCCACCTCTGGGCTTTCGGTGTCAAAACCGGCGCTCATCAAAGCCGGTTCGGCCACAGCCACCAGGTCCAGCAACGAGGCCGCCGCCAACTCGAGCGGCTCGCGCCGCAACAGCAGGTTCCAGCCTTCAAGCGAGGTCCACTCAAGCCAAGGTTCAGGGCCCGTGGTTAGCACCCGACCCTCCTGCTGATCAGCGGTCATCACCTGCGTGTCGGCCTGCAAACCCTGAGCGCTAATGCGCACGAGCGAGCGACCTGGCGCCAGGTGATCGGGTTCCATTCCATCCTTCAGCAGTTGCTGCAGCAACCGTTGAATCAAGCGACCGCGCCCCTCTTTGAGGGGGGCACAATGGCGATCGAGCACCTCAATGAAGTCGGGCTCAAGCCAAACTTCGACACGACGCGCCAAAGGGCTTTGCTTCTCGACAAAGCGTCCCTGTTGATCGCGATCGCCACGACGCCCTGCTGCCATCGACGGTCCAGAAACGGACTTGCTGATTGATGAATGGAAGTTTAGGCGTTGCTGGAGCTGATGGCACTGGCCTTGGAGTGGGCATCGACGACCAGGTTGCCTTCGCCATACAGCGAGATCTCGGCACCGCTGATGCCCACGGTCTCGGACTGGCTGTGGCTGGTGGCCTGGCCCTGGCTGGTCATCGCGGTGACAAAGCTGGTGTCTTCTGCAATCGCCACCAGATCGGCACCCGAAGTGACCAGGGTGGGGGTGGCGTCATTGGCGAGCACACCCACGCTCTTGCTGAAGTGCAGCGCCGATGCATCACCGGCGTCGGTGGAGCTGAGGCTCTCGACCGACACCCGGCTGATGCCGCTGATGCTGTTGTCGCCGAACCCGGCACCCAGGATGCTGTTGTCGAGACCGACACCCGTGCTTTGGCTGCTGAGGTCGGCGTCGCCCCTCTGGGTGAGGCCCAGCAGGCTGGCATTGATCAGGCTGGTGCCGCTGACGCTGCCATCGAGGCCAGCACCCTGCACCTCGCCACCGCTGATGCCGCGGGCCGCCAGGGTGGTGTCGATGCCCACTCCGCCAAACAGGCTGTTGGCGATCAGATCGGCATCGATCACACCCACGCTGCCGATGTCGCCGGTGCCGCCCAGGGTCAGGAAGCCATCGTCAGCCAAGGAAGCACCGATCGCCTGCAGATCGGCGTCGATCAGGGCCTCGCCGCCTTCGGCCGAAGCGATCACATTGGCTGTATTGCTGGCTTCGATCGCGATCGAGCCATTGCGGTCTTGGCCAATGCCCTGCCCCTCATCGCCGCGGTAGCCGGCAACCACCGCCTCAACGCTGGCGATCGCATCATCACGGTCTTCGGCACCTTCGGTGCTGGCGACCAGGTCGGTGCTGCTGCTGGCGGCAAGGTCAACGTCGCCGTCCTGAC
>JAIXOF010000040.1 GCA_027486935.1 Cyanobium sp. C1_MAG_00004
AGGTGCCCTTCTCGTGCTGCCGGCGGGAGATGCGCACCAGCCGCACCCGATCGCGCAGGTGGTGCTGCAGCGCCCCGGTGATGCAGCGGCGCAGATAGGGCTCCGCCGGCTCGCCGGGCTTGCAGCGCGGCAGCGAGCGCAGCAGGGCCTCCCGGGCCACCTGGATCAGATCATCCCGCTCCACCAGCGGGAACAGGCGCCGGGCCATGACGGAGGCGATCGCATCAGCCAGCGGCAGGTGCTGCAGCACCAGGGCATCGCGCGCAGCAATCGATGCAGCCTGCAGGGCAGAGGCCTGCGGCTGGCGGCGCGACGGGGAAGCAAGGGCAGCCATCGGCGGGACGGCACAGAACCCCACCCCCAATGGCCGGCCGGATCGCCGCGGCAAGGACGCCCCGCCGAGGCAAGACCTCAAGGAGCGCCGGGCCTGATCCTTGCCACGGCGTGAGGACTGGCCAACGGAATGCGGTGGGAGTGCGCCGGCCCACTGGCGGACCATTCCCCTGACGCAGCAGGAGCCGGCGACGCCGCAGCTGCCCCATCAGAAGCGGGCTCGGCATGGAAGTCCCACTGGCCTGGCGTCAACGAAAAGGGGGCCGCAGCCCCCAGCCCTCAGAAGGGCAACAGCGCCTCCAGCTCGGGATCAGCAGGCGGCTCAGGCAGCTCCGCCTGACGCTCGGTGAGCAGATCATCCAGCAGAGCTGCCAGCCGGATCAGGCCGCGGCACCAGCACTCCTCTGAAAGCCAGAGCAGCAAGCCATCGCTGCTGGCTGAGAACTGCAGCCGGCGGGCGGCATGCAGGTGAACAGGGGTGTGAGCGGGAAGGCAAAGCGTGGCCATGGCGGAAGCAGCGCAGGACTCCACCTCCAAGCGGGGCGGGGTCAAGGACCCGCGCCATTCGCCTGATGTGCCGCGTCATGCGGCACCAATGTCAACCAGTCGCGGGCATGGCTCCGATCCTTTACGCCGCCCCGCACCATGAAGAGGCCTGCGCGGCAAGCCTCATGGGTAGTCGAACTAAGGGCTAATCCTGGTTCGAGGTGCTCACTCGGCTGACGCCCGAGAAACCCATCACCACCGGCGGCTGCATCGGCCGGAGCTGCTGGGCTGTGGCTTCCAGGAAAGCCACCAGGATGGTGATCAGCAGGATGTAGTCCCGCAGCGCCGGCTCCAATGGCCCATGAGCAGAAGGCGGCTGAGCGGCCAGGACCGTCTCCAGTGGTGCCCAGAGCGGATTAGCGCGGGCATCTGCATACACCTCTTCAAGGCGGGAGCTGTGGGCTGAATCGCCCAGCGAGGCCGATTCAGCGGAGTGGGCAAAGGCGTTACGCAGCTTGCGCAGCACGTTCAAGGCTCGCTCCACCGGGCCATCGATCAGGCCGAGCCGGCTGGCGAGCGCCACCTTGGCGCCAATGGAGCCCAGTGGCCGTTCCGGCAGGAACAGGCCATCGCCTTTGGCTGTTGTTGGAGTCATCACGGCCTGCAGCAGATGCTCCAGAGCTGCATCCACGCGGGCTACGCCCACGAGCACAGCCCCGCGGCCCCGTTCCTCCAGCATCTGAAGGGCGATGGTGCGGGCCGCCTGAGACGCGACCGCATCGGAACTTGTTGCTTGTTTGCCAGTCATGATGCTGGCCTGAGCATCAAGTCCAACAACCCCTCTTTGATCTGCTGGTGGCTGCCAGTCAAGTCGACGGTGGCAAAGCGCATCTGGTGCCCCTGGATCGCCACGGATTCATCAAAGTCGCCGTTGATGGCCGGGTGGAGCAACAGTCCCGCAGCCTGTTCGGCCCAGGGGTCGCCTCGGCCCACTTGGGAGCGCAGATAGGCATAGAGCTGGTAGACGTAACCGGCACGGAGCGAGTGCTCGCGATACCACCCTCGACCGAGCACGCTGGTGAACTTCGTGTCGATCACCAGGCGCTGGGGCTGGTCGCGTCGATCGATCACGATGTCG
Organism: Cyanobium sp. C1_MAG_00004; assembly: GCA_027486935.1. Lineage (GTDB taxonomy): Bacteria > Cyanobacteriota > Cyanobacteriia > PCC-6307 > Cyanobiaceae > RGUW01. The sequence continues at coordinate 1,958 of JAIXOF010000040.1, forward strand.
GTGCGCATGGAGGGGAACACCTGGGCGATGCCGGGGGTGGCGTCTTCGATGGGCCAGCTGAGTGGTTTGCCAGTGTTCACAAGCCAGTGGGCTTCATCGAGATGGAGGCGGCAAAATCCTCCGATCGCCTTCTCATAGAGCCGCCTCAGCCAATGCTCGCAGCGCTCGGGGTCGATCAGGGCATTAGGGCCGGCCTCCTCGGCGGGCAGGGCTAGATCCATCGCCAATCGAGCAGCGGCGAGCATGGACTGGTCGGCCTGGTCATGACGCCCGAAGCGTTCGCTGCTGATCAGCTGGCGAGTGGGTGGCTCTCCAACCACTCCCTGCAGGCGCAGGCCATGGGCGAGGCCGCGGCAGCGGTGGGCCAGCTCAGGCTTGCGGACCAACCTGCCCACGGTGTCGAGGGCGGCGCGCACGTAGCGGTTGCGTGGGCTGTCGATCGAGAGTTCTTCGAAGCCGCAGGCCACCTGTCCTTTCGCCAGCAATTGTCTTCGACTGGTGGTGAGGTGATCGATGCGCCCCCTCACACGGGTGAGCACCGCTTCTCTTGGTTGAAATGCGGTGGAGAGTTGGCGGCGCTGCCGTTGTTCGACTGCCCTGGCCAGGATCTCGGCCACCAGATCGGGGATCTCGTCGGGAAGGTCTTCTGAGGCGAGCTTGGCGGGATTGGCGGCCTTGCCCAGGTCTGAGGCGTAGAGCATCAGCCACCAGATGTTGCGAACTGGGATGCTCACCAACCCTCCAGCAGAGCCGCGGCCTGGCGTTCGGCCTCCTCCGGGGCGTCGAACCAGTACTCCTGCAGCAGGGGTTTGAGTTCGCTGGCCACCACTTCGGCGAACCAATCGCGACTGGAGCGGCCCTCCAGGCTCTGGGTTGGGGTGACATAGCTGTGGCCGATCTGGAAGGCCTTGCCAAGGCGGTTGTCGGCGACGATGGCGGCGTTGAGTTGGCCGAGGCGCTGTTCAATGTTGGCCGCGGCGGCCAGATCCATCTGCAGCCGAGTCACCACCCACTCCCGCCAGGTTTCGCCGAGGCAGGGCTCCAGGTCGATAAAGGCGAAGCGCCGGCGGAAGGCCATGTCCACCAGGGCCAGGGAGCGATCGGCGATGTTCATGGTGCCGATCACGTAGAGGTTCCCCGGCACATGCACCGGGCGGTGCACACCGTCGGGATCGGGGTAGCAGAGCTGCATGGCATCGCGGGGTGTGCGCTTGCCGGACTCCAGCAACGTGAGCAGCTCACCGAAGATCTGAGCGGGGTTGCCGCGGTTGATCTCTTCGATCACGAGCACGTGGGTCTGGCTGGGGTGCTCCAGGGCGCCCTTCACCATCTGCATGAACACCCCCTCATGGAGGGCAATGCCGCCATTGGCGTTGGGCCGCCAGCCGCGCACGAAGTCTTCGTAGGAGAGGTTGGGGTGGAACTGCACCGAGCGCAGCTGCGGCTCCTGCACCAGATGGCCCACCAGGGCCATGCCTAGGCGTTTGGCCAGCCAGGTTTTGCCGGTGCCGGGCGGGCCCTGGAGGATCAGGTTCTTCTTGTCGCGCAGGCGGCGCAGGATGCGCTCCAGCTCGCTGGGGGGCAGGAAGCAGCCATCGGCCTGGATGTCATCGATGCCGTATGGCGTGAGCGGGATGACCGGCTCCACCACTGGAGTGTCGTCGATCTCATTGACGGCCGCCTCGTCGTCTGCTGATTCGTCGTCATCCGTGTCTGTTCCGCTGGCGGTGTAAGACCAGGCCTCCAGGGAGAGATCAGGAAAGGAGTGGACGCTGAAGTCGGGCTCCTCAAAACGCTGCTTGAGGGATTCGATCAGCTGGAGATAGTCGGCGGCGCTGCAGCGATGCTTGTGGCCATTTCGGCCGATGGTGAGGCGCAGCTTCTCGCTGATGTAGCTGCGGGAGCGCTCATCAAGGCTGAGGAAGCTCCAGGGGCGGCACCAGTAGAGCCCGAAGGTGAGGTTCCAGGCCACACCGAAGTAGCCCATCGCTGCATCGAAGTCGCGGCTGAAGCGCTCGATCGCCTGCTCGGTGTCGGCATCGGCCAGCGCCAGGCCGCTTTGAAACACCTGCCAGAGGGCATCGATCTGGGCGGGGTCGCGATTTTTGGCGTAGGGGAAGAACCACGACTTCTGGTTGTTGAGCACCGGGATGCCCTCGAAGCTCTCGGGGAGCGCTTCTTCCACGCCCAGGAACTGGGCCAGGGCAGCAGCGATGGCGCGGCGGTTGCTGTCTTTGATGCTGCGGTTGAACAGGCCGAACAGGGTGAAGGGGTCGATGTCCTGGATGAACCCCTTGCTGCCATCGGCGAACTGATCCCCGCTGAGCAGGCCGAGATTCTCCACGCTGGGTTGGAGCTCCTGCAGAAAGGCAATCAGTCGGCTGCGATCGGCTGCGTGATTGACCAAGCCATCGGCAATGGCCTGGTAGAAACGCGCCCAACGGAAGCGCTTGTGTTCCTTGGGATCGGTGCCGAAGCGCTCCCGCCAGAAGGGGGCGTTGCGGAAGCGGTCGATGTCCTGCGGTTTGTTCTGGAAGGTGAAATCAATCAGGGCGTCGGTTTTCCAATCGCCGGGGGTGACCTTCCAGATCGTGGGTTGGTAGGTGTAGAAGTACCACTCGCGGGCGGGGCTGACGCGCTGCCAGTGCACCTGCAGTCGGCGGCCATCCCCCATGTTTTCGGCGATAACGCCGATAGCCTTAATCGCCATCACTGAGACGGTGTTGCCGCCGGTTTCAAAATTCAGGCCGTGCTTTTTGATGTAGGCCGCCTTGATTGCGATGCGCTCGCCTGTCTGCATCGAGCGCACCTGGTCCAGCACCCTGCTGTTGTCGTCGAAGTCGTGCTCCCAGATACCTTCGTCGATGAAGCGATCCGTCTGGTCGTCGCCACGGTTCATCATGGCGCCCACGAACCAGCAAGTAGTCGGTAGATCAGAACTAATTAGCATCTACAGGCTCAATTACGTCGTCTAGATCAGCCATTGGGGTGTACGCAAGAATGCTTGAGGCAGCAGGCTTAAAGGCAACTGTCATCATTAGCCTCGACACTATCAATGCCAGGGCAAGCAAGAGAATGCTTGGCAGCCAAACCAGAATGCGATTAAAGTAGATATCAATATTACCGGAACATAAAAGGCAAGAAGGGTGGCCGAGAAAAAGGATCGAACCCATGTATTTTTCTCCTTGGCGTGCTTTCTGGTATCCATGGAGAAGTGGGTTGCGCTTCTGAAGCGCACCACGTCATACAGACCTCGGTACTGCCTCTCGCGAGACAAGTAGTAGGCGTCTAGCAACCAGAAAGCCGGGATCACTAAACAGGTTATGACGGAGTATCTACTATCGGCATCTTTGGAGGCGAGAGCAAACAGGGCGGATACAAGTGTTATCATCCAGCCTTTGACTAGGAAAGAGTTACCTCCCATTCGCGTGATTACATTCTGGATGAATTCGAGATGCTTGATTACGTCCTGGTTCATCGCCCTGTATCAGGCAGGTGTTTGCGTGAATTATGCTGTCATGTCATAAAGAATGTCAAGCGGGTGACGCTCTGAGGATCTGCGTGCTTGCAGCCAAGCATTAAGAGTGTCCACATTGATATCGATGAGGCATGATGTATTTACCTCATATTCTATCTTAAGCTCCGCAGACCTGTCTTGGCGCGCAACACCCTCTTTGAAGTCAAGGGCTCTACCGTGTAATTCAGGGCTCTTCCTGCGCGCAATATTCGCAATCGCTATCTCGGTAAAAAGCCAAGGCGAAAGCGTCTTGTCAACCGATGAGCTTGAGGTAATCGAATTTGGCGTATTCAGAAAGAACAAGCACTCAGCATTGTCAATCATCATTCCTAGCGCCGTTGAAAGCATCGCGTGAACATGACTGGTTGATCCATTGCGCTTTTCGTAGCTATAGGTCTTGCCGCATGGATTCATGCAGTAGTTCTTATCAATCTGCTTAAGCAAATCATCGGCGCATCCCCAAACACAAGAATCAATAAAGACCCTAAGATTGAATGCATGCTTCATCCACCCCGCAAACTTCAAAGCGAGATCATAGTCAGCGTGCGAGTGAGAAAGGAAGACATCGGCACTTATCCGCGGAAACCAATGACTCTGCAGGCTGCTGCCATCAATTCTGCCGCTGGACGATACGAATGCACCAAGCCTCTCTTTTACCTGCGTTGAGTATTCATTGCTGACTTCAAGCCCCTGCGAATAGAGCGAAAGCCCTTCGTCGGAAAATCGCAAGTTGGAAATGTTATAGCCTCTGAACATAGTGTTGTTTGCATTTAGTGATCAAGGTTTCTACAATTGGCTAAGTTGGCCGCCAGCCTGTTTGCGGAGGCGATACAGCCTAGCAGATTTTGTAGATTCCTTTAATGAGCATCGAATCTATTGGTCATTCGACTCTTATTCTCCAAACAGACGATCCCACGCCTCCAGCACAAGCCGCTGGGTGCGGTACTCCCCGAACTGGCGGATCTCGTTGTTCTTGAGCACGCGGAAGGTTTCGCTGGGGTAATCGGGGCCCATCACATCTGATGGATCAAGGATGTAGCGCAGCTCATCGCGATTGATGCCGTAGAGGTGGGCGTAGAAGGCATCGAGTTCGGCCCTCAGCAAGGCTCGGCGTTCGGGATCGAAGAGGAAGGGTGGACCTTCGTAGCCGAGATCTTCGGCCCATGGCTTGAGGTCGTGGGCGGTGTATGTGAGTTCGAGGACGCGGGGTTGGATGAACTCGATGGCGGCTTGGCTGTAGGCGCTGGGGAGGAGGTAGGGAAATTGCTTGAGATAGGAGTAGGTTAGATGGGTACCGCCGATCTTATTCCTCGCGTTGAAATCAAGCACGAGGCACTGCCAGTTCCCAAGGAAGCAACTCAACAAACGTGTCTCTTCTTTCGAGAAGAAAATGGGCATGGTGTGACCAATCGAAGCAATTGGCGCCGCCGAAGCAATCACCGTGCGCTCATCCGTGCTGCGGCAGATGTCACGCCAGCCCATCAGCCACTGTCGATCCCACCCCTGCGCCTTTAGCCTCTCCTGCACTTCTGAGCGCTCCACCCAATAGCGCGGCGTGATCTGAAAACCTGGATCCTGTTTCTCGGTCAGCGACAGATCACGACTCGCACCATCGGCCGCATAGGTGGCCCAGCGGTGGTCGTAGTGGTGAATCAGCTTGGCTTCGTAGAGGGGCAATCGATCAGGTGCCGGCTCGTCGAAGAACAGATGGCTGTCGTTCGACATGTCGAACATCCTCATGAACTTGATGCCCCATGGATTGCCCTGCTCCCCAAGTGCTTCATCAATCAACACCGGCACACGGTCGTAGATCTTCTTCGTCAGCTCCGCATCCATTTGGCTGCGGAATACCGGACAGGTGCGGGTGTTGGGGTTCAGCAGAGAGAAATCGTCGCTCTCAAGGGTGAAGTGACGACGGTGATCCGCAAGCTCATCCACTTTCAGGGCAAAGAAGACAAAATCAGTCTTTTTCGCTTGCCCCAGCGTGATCAAGCAGAACTTGAAGCGCTGGTGACCGATTTCAGAGAACAATCCAGGCCCTGTTCGGAAGTCGTAAAGACTGATCAGCCGGTTGCCACTGGAAATCGCATCGAAATACGCCTTTGTGCTGTTGTCTGTAGCGATCCCTGTGGGCACAATCAGCCCAGCCCGCCCCTCCGGGCCAATCAGGTTCTGAAACAGCTCTGCGAACAGCGCATAGGTGTTCAGATCCCCCACCGCAGTAAGGCCAAATCGACCGGAACCTCGGATGAACTCTCCGCTTCCCTCGGCCTCACGCTTCGCGAGCTCAAACTCTTGCACCAGGCGCTGATCTACAACCGAGGCCTCTGGTGCTCTAAGGGTCTGGATCAGCCGCTCCCGCGCGGCCTTGTTCGGCGCCGTGGCAATGGCCTCTGATCGCGCCGCGAAGAACTCCTTCTCCTGGAGTTTGATCCGTTCCCAGGGTGGATTACCGAGCAGGCAATCAAAACCTCCGGCGCGCATCACATCCGGGAAGGCCAGATGCCAGTGCAGGAAGCGAAAGTCGTCCGCTGCTCTGGCAACAGCTTCCGCCATCGGGACTGACAGCTCTGCTCCTCGCTGGATGGCATCCAGGTTCTGAGACACGGGCACGAGATGCTCCTTCCCCTCCTGCTTGGGCAGGAAAAAGGCGGCGGTGTAGGCGTCAGCCCTCTGCAGCTCCTGGCGGATGGCTGGATCGTTGCGCCAGTCCCGATAGGCCCGTTCTTTGCGGCGCACCGCCGTCAGATCGTTTTCCTCGATTGCCTCGAAACCCGCGGCGCTCGTCAGCGCCTGGGTCATTGCATTGGCAGTGAAGAGATCCGCCTGGCCCTTCACCACAAACGTCTGATTCGTTTTCTTCAAGCTGGTGCAGACCTTCTTGTCGTCGCCGGTTAGCGGCTTGTAGGCGCCATCGGGGATGCCGGCCTCCAGCGCCTGGGGGTCGAACACCCCCACCAGAGAATCGCCGCACTGGATGTGGGCATCGAGGAAGCCCAGGGGCTTGCCCGGCTCAATCGCCTCCATCCACAGGGCCACCTTGCACAGCTCCACCGCCATTGGGTTCTTGTCAACCCCGTAGATGCATTTGGCCACCACCTCCCGCAGGCAGTGGCGCCGGAGGTCTTCGCTGGGTTCGTCATCGCCGGCCTCCACCCGCGCCAGCTCCAGCGCCAGCCGCCGTGCTGCTGCTAGCAGGAAATGACCGCTGCCGCAGGCGGGATCAAGGACCCGGATCGCCAGCAGGGCTTCCCTCTTCTCCTGCTGTGTGGTGGCTTTGCTAAGCCGATCGCGGATTACCGGCAGGAGGGCTGAGAGGATCAGCAGCCGCACCAGATCTTCCGGGGTGTAGTAGCTGCCGCTGGTCTTGCGTTCGCTGCCGGCCACCCCGCCCAGGGAGAAGCGCAGGTTGGCGCCACTGCCACTGATCTGCGGATGCAACTCCAGCAGGCTTTCGTACACACTGCCGAATTCCTCCGTGTTCAACGCCTGGTAATTGATGCGGGTGCGGCTCTGGCTCTGTTCGTCGTAGAACCAGCCGATCGCTCGCACCGCTTCAAGAAGCGCCGCATTGCTGATTTGCGCCGTGTCGAGATCGGGGCAGCGATCCTCTTCAAAAAGGCCTCCCAGTGCAGGTAGCCCGAGGCTGGAGCTCTCCGGGTTCCGGAGCTGCTCGAACACCAGCTTCTGCACCAGCCACAGATCACCGTGCAGCTGCTCATGCGCTCCGCTCCTGATTGCCAGATCGCGCAGCCGGCTGAGGCTGTAGCCCTCCCGATAGATCTGCCGCAGCTCCATTGGCACGTCTGCGGCAAACAACAGGTTGCGGTCTTCCGCCACGCACAGGAAGAGCAACCGGTACACCAGCCGCAGCAGCTGCCGGAAAAAGGCCTGGGTGCTGAGCTCACCGCTCTGCAACTTGGCCACCAGCTCGCCATTGGCCGGGTGCAGCAACACCCCCTGGCCCAGCGCCTCCAGGGCAGCCTGCACGCCATCGCGCAGCTTGTTGAGCGCGCGCTCGCCGCTCTGCTGCCCTTCCTGCTTCCAGCCATCCAGCACGCAGCTTCCGTCGTCACGGCGCTGGAAGCGGCTGGTGTGCAGCAGCAGCCACACCACCGCGAACTCATCAAACAGCCCGCCGTCAAAGATCTGATCCAGCGCCACGGCCACATAGGCCGGCTTCACCAGAGCGGGGTTGTCGTGGACCAGCCGCAGGCTGGTGCCGTTGCAGAGCAGGCCCCAGTTGGAGCCATCGTCGGCATTGAGGCATTCCTGCAGGCAGCTGTGGGGCGAACGGCGGCGGCCGTCCTGCCCGAACTGCCTATGCCCCTTATCCAGTTCGTCGTTGCCCAGGCTGGTGAAAACCAGCGGCACTTCCCCGGAAAAGGCCTTGTGTGTGATCGGGAAGAGGGCCTCTGCGATCTGGCGGGGCGGGCAGGGCCCCAGGTCGGCCCAGCCGAACACCTGCTCCAGCAGCCGCTGGCTGAACCACGCCGCCCAGGGCATGGCTTCCCCCCTCCGGCGCAGCTCCTGGGCTTCTTGCCACAGGGCCTTGGCACGGTTCCAGGCCTGATCCACCGCCACCTGTAGCCGCTGGTTCTTCTGCAGGCCGTAGTCGCTGGCCTTCTGCTGCGCCGCCTGCTGCAGCGCGATCTGCTCGATCAGCGACGCCGGCAACAGCCCACCCACCAGCTGGATGGCGTTGAACTGCATGGTGGCGGAACGGCGGCGACTCATCGCTACAGCTGCGGTGCCGGCAGCAGCACAAACAGGCCGATCACATCCACCGGCAGGCTGGGTTCGCAGCGAAAGCGCATGCGCAGAGCCCCACCCGTGCCCACCGCCGCCTGACGCACCCGGCGGTGATCGTCTTCTGCCTGGGTTGCGCGATCCAGCGCCAGGGTGCGCAGGTCGGCGTCCAGGCCCGGCAGCTGCTGCAGCGCTCGCTCCAGCTCCATCTGCCGCTGGCCAGGTTGCACATTGCCCACAGCTGGTTGCTGGAGCAGGGCCAGGGCCTCTGCCTCCGCCAGTACACGCAGCCCATCGGCTGCGCAATGCACGGTGAGGCACTCCTCAACCAGCAGTGGCGGCATCGCTTCGAAGCCGGCGTCGGTTCGGCGTTCCTGGTTGATCTGGTGCCGCAGTCGCAGCAGCAGCAGGGTGGTGCGTTCCTTGACCCCGTTGGTGCGGATCACGGCGCTGCGGGCTGCCAGCTCGGGCTCTTCCCCGCTCAGGGCTCGCTCAGCCACAAACTCCGCCAGTTCCACCACCAACGGATGGGAGCGGCTGAGCAACTGGGCGCCATCGCGACAGGGCGAGCTGGTGCAGAGGCTCAGCCGCCCCTCCAAGCCTTGGCTCTCCAGCCGTTCCCGCAACGCGCGCCGCTCAGGCGGGATTTCTGTCAGGTTGAACTGCCATGCCCCACCCGCTGCGGCTGGTGCCGGTAGCCGCAGGCGGGCGCAGGCCTCCACCAGCAGCCGCTCCACCGCGGCGTGGTCGCCCAGGGCTTCCTTGCTGCGCTGCCACTCAGGCAGCACCTCCTCGGGCTTGAGTCGCCGCTGGGCAAAGATCGTTTGCGTGCGCTTGGCGTTTTCCTTGGCACTCTCCCATTGCTGATCGAGGGTGGCTTCCCAGCCCGCCAGCGGCAACACCTCAGGCATGTCAGCTGGCGCCGCAAGCCCCAGATCCAGGCCCAACTGCTGCACTGATTCCCCGAGAATATCGGCAAGCACGGCTTGGGTGATCGAATTCATATCGCCCGGTACGGGCACGCTCACGCCCAGTTCCTTGCGGATTACCTTCTCCTTGTTGAGGATCACCGCCAGGACCCGCTCATCCACCGGGTTGCGGCGATTCGGGTCTTTGCAGGCCCCGTGCAGCATCAGGGCGCGCACGGTGTTGCGGGCCTGGCCAAAGCGGTCCACCCGGCCCTCGCGCTGCTCATGGCGCGTGGGGTTCCAGCAGAGGTCGTAGTGGACCACCGCATCGAAACTGCGCTGCAGGTCGATCCCCTCGGACAAGCAATCCGTGGCCACCAGCACGGGCGTTTTCGGTTTCTCAGGATCGAACGCCTCCGCCTCCAGCGCCGCAATCCGCTCGACTCGCTCCTCCGGCGGCAGCTCGCCGGTGACGGCCCGCACAACGGTGCTGCGCTTGGGCAGGGCCGCGGTGAGTTCTTCCGCCAGGTAGTGGGCAGTGGGGCGGAAGCGGCAGAAGATCACCGGCCGGTAGCCCTCGCCCAGCAGCTCCAGCACCTGCCGCACCAACTGCTTCAGCTTGGGGTCTTTGCTGGGTCCCCGCAGTCCCTCGGCCGTTTCGATCAAGGTCTCTAGGTGGGCGCGATCGGCTTCCACGGCCAGATCGCCTCCAGGTGCCGCCTCCTCTTCTGACATGGCCTCATCCAGGCCATCGAGCACCCCCTGGCTGGCCAGGGCCTCCAGCTCATTGAGTTGCTGCTCCTCGCTGAGGCCCTGGCCGTTCTTGCCCTGCTCTAGGCCTGCCAGCTTGGTGCGCAGTGACACAGCCGCGGCCGCGGGGCTGCTGCTGATGCAGCGCAGCAACGCCAACGCCGCCCACCAGCTCATCCGCTGCCGCAGGCGGCTCTGGCCGGCGCTGCGCTTGATCAGCGTGCGGGCGTACTCCAGCACGTCGTTGAACAGGGCGCCCCAGGCGCCACTGAGCTCATAGGTGGCCTCGCGGGTTTCGCGATCGGGGAAGTCAGAGCCGTCACTGCCCCACTCTGCCCGGATGTCCTGTCGCCGCCGCTGCACGAAGTGATCCCCCAGCTCGTCGCGCAGGGCATCGCGCCGTGACCCCTCGGGCATCGTGCCCAGGTCGCCAAATTTTGAATCCAGCAGCCCCAACAGGTGGTTGAAGCCCTCGCTGTCGCCACTGTGCGGAGTGGCGGTGAGCAGCACCACATGACGATCCGGTCGTGCTGCCAACCCCCGCAGCAGCTCATAGCGCTGGTGGCGGCCCCGCCCCTTGCCGGAGGTGCAGGTGTGGGCCTCATCGACTATCACGAAGTCACCGCAGCCGCGGATGAAGCCGTCGCGGTAGTCGTCGCGCTTGATGTAATCCAAGCTCACGACCGTGAACGGGTAGGCCGCGAACAGCGAGTGCCCCACCGGTAGGTCTTTGCTCAGCCGCCCCACAGTTCCGGGCCGCACCACTTCGGCATCCAGGTGGAACTGCTGGGCCATGTCGCTGCGCCACTTCTCACACAGGTGCGGCGGACAGATCACGGTGATCGTTCGGATCTCGCCGCGATCCAGCAACTCGCGGGCGATCAGCAGCGCCTCCACCGTCTTGCCGAGGCCCACCTCATCGGCAATCAGCAGCCGCGTGATGCTTTGCTTGAGCGCCATCAGCAGCGGCACCACCTGATACGCCCGCGGCTCCAGGGCCAGGTTGCCGAGGCTGCGGAACGGCCCAGCACCAGCGCGGAGCTTGAGCAGCAGGGCATCGCGCATCAGCAGGGCTGAACTTTGCGAACCGCTCTGGCTGGCCTCAGGCCAGGGGAAGGTGGCCGGGGTGACCTGGTGGCCTTCCAGAGGCAAGAACAGGGTGGCGATCTGCTGGTCGCCACCGCCCAGCGGCCGCAGTTTCAGGGTGTTGGGTGCCGGGTTGGGCAGCACCACCCACTCACGCCCGCGGGCTCGGACGATCGAGCCAGGAGTGGTCGGTGCCGTTGGTGCCATGGGGGTGCTGGTCATGGCTGCTGACCGCCACCGAGCTTGTCGGCGTGCTGGGCGAACACCGCGGCGATCTGCTCACCCAGATCGTCCACGCCAACGCCACCGCTCGCCCCCGGTGCAGGTGCGTTCTCGCCGTGGCCCTCGCCAAACAGCCAGCGGTATTCGGCAAACACTTCATCCCATTGGCGCGGATCGTCGCCAAACACCACCACGTTGAGGCCTACAGCATCGAGAGCCGACCGCTTGCGCTCATCCAGCTGTTGCTGCAGCGGCTGCTGGTGATGCGGCCCATCCACAAACACCAGTGCGCCGGCCTCCACGTAGGTGAAGTCGGGCACCACGTAGTGATCGGGCACCGGTGACTGGGCCTTATCCGGCAGCAGATACCCACGTTGCTGCAGGGTTTGTAGCCAAAGGCGTTCCAGGCCGCTCTGGCAGAGCTCCAGCAGCTGATCCAGCCGCTCGCTGCGCCCCGAACGACCTCCCTGAGCCACCACATCGGCGCGGGCCAGATCGAGGAGGCACTGCTTCAGAGAGGGGAGGCGCCGATCGATCAGCTCGTGGTCCCGCTGGTTGTTGTAACTGAGCAGGCAGCGGTAGCAGCCGGCTTCGCATTCCGAATCGGTGTCGTTGAGGTCGATCGCCTGCTGGGGGAGTAGGCCTTCCCAGCCCCAGTGGCACAGCTCTAGGGCCTGGCGGCCCACCTGCTGCATCGCTGTGGGGCTCTCCACCAAACGGCTCAGCACCCCGGCTCCGCCCTCGGCTGCTTCGTAGATCAACAGCGCGGTGGCATTGGCTTCGTTAGGCATCAACTCAGCAGCGATCTCACTGGGGTCGAGCTGGAACGTCACTTCGATGGCGCGCTTGAGCGCGTAGCGCACCGAGATCAGATCCCTGGCCGTCCATTCCTGCCGGAAATGCACCAGCAAGGCGTTCTTACGGTCCTGCACATAGGGCGTGATCTTCACGTAGCCCTCTTCTGATTCGCCGTCTTCCTCGTCGGCGCCGGCCACCAGATCCGACTCCTTGCCCCAGAGGCCTTTCACCGGATGGATGGGGAAGCCGATGTTGTTGGGGTTCTCACGGCGACGCCGGCCCAGGTTGATGCGACTGATCTGGGTGGCAGCGCCATAGCTGAGGGACAGCAACGGCTGGCCAGCCGCACTCACCTCGGCGATCGCCACCCGCACCTGGTTGTTCTCCTTGGGGAACTCGTAGGTGGTCAGCAGCTCGTAGCCAAGCCGCTGCCGTTCTTCGTCGTCGGAGGTAATCCGCTCCGCCCGGCGTGTGGTGACCTGCTCGATCTGATACAGATGCGGGATGCGCAGGGCCTTGCCGTCGGGGTGGAGCTTCAGGACAGCGCCGCAATGGCAGCAAAGCTCCAGCTCGGCGTCTTCACCCAGATGGGCATGGCCGCAGCTGCCGCAGACCAGCGCATCACGGGTGGCCAGGGTTTTGGTGGTGGTACCCGCCTGCTCCTGCAGGTTGAGGATCGCCCCGCGCACCTTGTAGGTGTTGCCCTCGTGATAAATCAGCGAGTGGGGGCCGAATTCACTGATGCCCACAAACCGCGGCCGGCTGAGGTAGGTGCCGCCATTCACCTGCTCGCGGCTGCCGGGGATGAAAGCCAGTAGAGGCAAGCGGGGGAAGTTGTAGCCCGGC
>JAIXOF010000011.1 GCA_027486935.1 Cyanobium sp. C1_MAG_00004
GGCGTGCCCACGGTGGTCAACATGTTGAACGAAGCGGCCATCAACGAGGGCGCATCGGCCACGACCCCGACCGAGGCAGCGCCGATGACATGGGCCTTGGACAAGTCAGCCACCGTGAGACTCAGGGGGCTCAAGGCCGAGATGGCGATCAACATCACACCACCGGAGATGCCGACCAACAGATAGCCCGAGGCCGCACCCAGAACGACAGACGTGGTCACATAGGGCTCGTTGATCAGGGTCCTGACCTTGCGCAACAACACCAATGTCAGGAAGATCAGCCAGGCGACCACATGGGGCACCGTCAACCACTGCCCCAGGGTGGGATTGAACCGCAGGCCGAGATGCCAGACCACCTCCATCACCACAGCGATGGCCCCCAGGCTATAAACCAGGGGTTTGGTGCGTCTGAGCGGAGAAAAGCGACTGACGAACCCGATCAGTACACAACACAGGCTGATCATCAGAACCGACAACAGCCAGGGGGCGCGCTGGGCCACGGGCAACAGCAACAGCAGCAGGATCTGGACACTCAGCACCACCAGGTAGCCGCGGTGACGCCGCTTCAACCTGAGCAGGACCTCCCGACTCACACGCACCGTCGTGATTCCGCCGCCGCGCGAATCATGGCACCGATCAGCCGACTGCCCATCCCTGTTCACAGGCGTCGACAACGCTTTAGAGATGGGCTGCTGGCAGCGCTAATCACAGCCGGCTGCGCCCTGGCCACCCCCGCTGCTGCCGATCCGGCGACACCGGCGACTGCGGCGACACCAGCCGCACCCGTGGCGCCAGCGCCCCTGTGGCCAGCCCTGACGACCGCGCTGGCGCTGCCGCCCTGGCTGAATCTGGAACTGAATCTCAGTGCCGAACCGATGGGCGGCAACGGTCCGCCCCTGGGCAGCAGCGGCGCCTGGATCCAACAACTGTCCCTGACGGCCGAAGCGAGCCGCGGCCTGGGCCGGGACAAAACGCAATGGCAGGAGTTCGATCACTGGAAGACAAGCCTGCAGCTGACGGCCTTCAGCGGCAACGCCAACCTCAACCAGGCCCTGGGCACGGCCTTCCCGCTGCAGACCGCCGCCCACCCCGTCGGCCTGTGGTTGACCGAGGCCACCGTGCAGCGGGTGGCCGCTGGCGGCCCGGTGTTCTTCAAAGCAGGGCTGATGGCCCTGAATCCCGGCTTCGTGGAGAGCGAGGTGCTCAACAGCTACATCCACTCGGCCTTGAACAACACCCTGAATCTGGAAATCAATGGCCTGCCCATCAATCCCTTCGTGGCACCCGCTGCGACAGCGCATCTACGCCTGGGTTCCAGCAGTGAGCTGCGCATCGGCCAATTCTGGCTTGACAATGTCAACAACCTGGCCAGTTTGTTTGGGGTCAATCCCCAAGCAGCCCTCAGCAACGGCAGCCTGCAGATTGTGCAGTGGAATCTACGCAATCTGCCCGGTTCAGCACACCTGAAGCAACCGATCCGCCAGGGCGAACGCCTGGTGACCCGTCAACTGCCCCAGCCACTGTTGCAGCTCGGCGCACTCAACACCACAGGCGCCGATCCCAACCTGGCGGCCTACGGCACCCTGACCCTGGCCGTCCCGCCGCTTCCAATCGGCCTGGACCATCGAATCTGGATCGGCTTCAACAACGGCTTCACCATCGAGAACGACCCCGATCCCACCTTTGTGGGGGCTGGCTGGCTGGCCCAGGGACTGCTTCCCGGGCGCCCGCTGGATGTGCTGGCCGTGGGGTACGGCAGCACCTGGTTCAACAGCAATCTGAACCCAGGCCTGAATCCTGAAACCGTGCTCGAGATCAATTACGCGATTCCCCTGAGCAGCCAGCTCACCCTTCAGCCCGTGTTGCAATGGATCATCAACCCCAGTGGCAGCAGCAACCGGCCAGCCGTCGTTGCAGCGGGACTTCAGCTCAGCCTCAGCTTCTGAAGGATCAGGAGGTCGTCAACAGATTGAGGATGGCCGAAATCACCGTGGAATAAAAGAGAAAGCTGATCACCGAGTGAACCAGCACCATGCGCCGCATGCGCGAGTCTTCCAGGTTGACATCGCTCATCGCATACGTCAGACCGACCGCAAAGGCCACATAGAGAAAATCGGTAAAGACGGGCTCGTCATTACCAGCAAAAACAAACCCTTGCGGATTCGGTCCATCAGCGGCTGGCAATGGATTGAGAGAAAAGTAATGCTTGGCGTAGTAAATAGCGAAACCAATATGCAGCTGCATCCAGGTGGTAAAAAGAGCGGCAAAATAAACAAATATTCTCAGCGCAGATGGCAACGTGCTGGCCGATGAGCGCACATCATGAATGCAGAGACTCATCAGGCCAATGCTCATGAACGCCAGCAGCACCGTGCGCTCGATCAACAGTTTTCGGTTCGCACGCCAATGGCCAAAGATCTTGCGCGTGGCGGGGGCAGAAAGCCTCTGTGACGAACGGCTGATGGCCAGAAGATCGACAGCCATCGCCGTCAAAAAGCCGATCGATGTGGCTTCATCAATCGGCACTTCACGCAGCATGGCCACGGTCACCGCCGCACCGATCAACAGCCCACGCAATCCCCTGTATCCATCATGAAAACCACGGGGATGGGCGGGCGGCTCAACGATCAACCGTTTGAGCTTCCGCAGACCGAAGCGAAAACCTTTGGAGCGGCGGCAATCGACTGTCTCTTCCACCATTGCCAGCGCTGTCACCAACATCGTTTGTGCTGATCATGGCGGCGCCATCAGCAGCAGTCCACCACCTCAGGCCGCTTGACGTGAACGATTCCAGGCAAACCGTGGCACCATGACTTCATCGGATCCATGCAGACTTCGGCCGCTGCCATGTCCCAGTCGTCAGCACACGACCCGCAATCGGCCCGCTGCCCCAGAGGCATCAGCCACCTGCAACACCTTGATGCCGGCCATCAGCGCTTTCTGAATGGCCAGTCCCAGCATCCCCACGCCACCAACGAGCGGCTCAAGCATCTGGTTCAGGGTCAGCATCCGGTTGCGGCAATCCTGAGCTGCGCCGATTCAAGGGTGCCGGTCGAGCTGCTGTTCGATGCCGGCTTCGGCGACCTGTTCGTGGTCCGCAATGCGGGCAACGCCTGCACCAGTGCCACGATCGCTTCGCTTGAGTACGGCATCCAGGCCCTCGACGTCCCCCTGGTGCTGGTGATGGGCCACGAAGGCTGCGGCGCCGTGACCGCGGCCTGCCAACCCCACGGCACCCTGACGCCCGAACTGCACGCCCTGGTGTCGTGCATCCGCCAGGGCCTGGACGAAGCCACCTTCAACGGCGATCTACCGGCGGCCTTTCGCCAGAACCCGATCCAGTCGGCGCGCCACCTGGTGCGTGGCAGTGCCCTGATCCGCGAGCGCATCGCCTCGGGTCAGCTGCTGGTCGAGGCGGCTTACTACACGCTGCGCCATGGCGAAATCGAATGGCTGGGTGCGATTGACGCCAACGAAGCCGTGCACCCAGGGCACCTGCGGCGGTCAGACCCCAGCGGCTGACGGCGACGGGGGCAGCGGCGACGACGGTGCAGCTGACGCCTGCCGCGGCACCAGATGGTGCTGATGCAGGGACGCGTTCCAATCGATGCGTCGACTGAACCGCAGCCCCAATGAGCCACCCAGCTGACGGCCCGTCTCACTGCCACCGGTGAGCCCGGCGGCGAGGCTGGCCCCCAGCCGCTCGCTGACGCTTTCGGCGGTGGTGTCGCGCGCCATGGCGACAAACCAGCCGCGATGCCCGATCGAACGGCGTTGGGACGCGGGGCCGGTCAGATCGCTGGCCAGCTGACCGCCGACCATGGAGCCGACGGCCAGTCCGGCCACCGCTCCCAGGGGACCGGCCAGGGCCGAGCCCAGCACCATGCCAGTGCTGGAGCCGGCTTCTTCGCCGACACGGGTGCCCAGGCGGCGCCAGGTCAGCTGCCCCAGGGTTCTGGGGACGTCCTCAACCTGACCGTCGGCCACGGCACTGCCGATGATCGATCCGATCACCGCCCCCAGCACCGAGCCCAGGCCACCAAAAACCAGCGCCAGGCCAGGCCCCGCCACCGCCGCCCCCAGCGCCGCACCACCGCCGCCGACCAGCACCTGGCCTGCGGCGGCACCGATCAGATTGCCGCCGATCTGCCGGCTCAGATGCAGCCACGGGCTGCTGGCACCTGGGCCGGGATCGGGGCTGGCGGGGTGGTTGTGCTGGGGGTCATGCAGCTGCCAGCCCAGGGCCGCCAGAGCCAGCTGCCAGCGCAGGGCCGGACAACCCGGCACCAGCTCGAGCACCAGCGAACGGGACCCGTCGCGCCGTTGCCAGCGGCGCAACCAGCTCTGAAGCGTCAGCGCATCACAGAGGCGATCGACAGCCTCTGAATCCACCTGTGCAGGCCATTGCAGCCGGACCCGGTTCGGCAGGACATGGACAATCCGCAGGTCGAGGCTTGCTGGCATGGTTGCCGCGACAGCAGACAACAGCTGATCAGGACGATAGGTTGACCTGGCTTTGGTTGATCCTTCGCAGCGGTCCGATGTTTGAGCTCGAAACCCTCATCGCCATGGGCGTCGGCGCCGCCCTGGTCGCCGTGGCTCCGGTGGTGGCTTCGGTCACCGGCCGGGAGAACAGGTTGGCCACGTCGATCAGTGCCGCCGGACGCAAGCTGACCAAGCAGGGCCTCAAGCTGGGCATCTGCCTGGCTGACAAGTCATCCGGGCTGGTGCGCAAGGTGGGTCACGGCCTGTCCGAGGCCGGTGAAAGCCTCACCGACCTGGTGGCCGAGGCCCGCGCCGATCTCGAACAGGCCAAAGCCGCCAAGAACGGCTGACACGCCCCTCTCCAAACCCCGTTGTGACGCCGCGGAATGCCTACCGGGTGAAGCACCTGCTTCCCCATCGGATCCGCATCGACTTTGGCGAGCGGCTCAGCCCCGAGCAGATGCGCAGTGTGATCTGGCTGCTCGAACACCACGACCCTGATGCAACGGTTCGTCCTGCTGCATCAGGTCACGGTCTGGTGATCTGCAGTCGCAACCCTGATCGACCCCTGAGCGACCCCCTGCCCAGGCTCGATCTGGTTCTAAGCCAACCCGTGGCCCATCTGAGCGAACTGCCGCCTCAGGGGGTGCAGAAACTGATCCGCCAATCCCACCAGGGAACTCTGAAACTGCTGATCACCCTGGCGATCGCCGGATGGGCCTTGCCGATCCTGCCGGGAACACCGTTCTTTCTGTTGGCGTGGTGGATGGGCTGGCGACCTGAACCGCGAGCCGTCAACGCCATCAGCCCCGCCGACGTCGATCAGGACAAGCCGATCTCCAGCCAGGGGGCGTCGATGCGCGCCGAACGGCACGCCAGCTGAGACCAATGGGCCGGCAGCGGCACCTCCAGTTGCAAGCCCCCGCTGCGGATCAACAGCTGCTGATCAGCCTGAAGAACCCGCAGCCCTTCGCGTACCAGCCCCGGTAACAGCAGGCGGCAGCGGTAGCCGTCTGGCCCGTCGAGCCAACGACGGCGTTCCGCGCAGAGCGGTTGGCTGAGCCAGGGCTCAAACGCCAGGGCCTGCTGGTCAGGGCGCCCCTGCAGCAACGGCAGACCCCAGCGGCTGGCGAGCTGATCCACGGCAGACGCCGGCAGCAGCCCCTCGAGCCAGAGACGGGGCTGGGCGATGCCGCACAGGGGCAAGGCCGCCACCTTGGTGCCGAGCTGGGGCAGATCCTGAGCATCGACAGCCAGGGCCAACAACGCCTCGACCGGTTCGGACTCATGCAGCAGGCGTGCTGCCAGATCGTCCAGGCGTGAACGCCAGGCGGGCGACAACACCAGGCTGTCTGCCCCTGGCAGCCGCAGCCGCAACACCAGCTCGAACTGGGCCAACCGTTGACGGGTCTGGCTCCACCAGGCCAGCAGCGGGGACCAGAGGCCTTCGAGCAGATCAGGGCCGCGGCGCAGGAGCTGCAGGATCTCGCTCGCCTGTGCCAGGGCTGGCATGACCACCACCAAGGCGCACCCGGGCTCGCGGTCATGCCAGCACTGGGCCAGATACAGCGCTCGCAGCACGGTCTCTGAGCCGGGGATGGCACCCAGAAAAGGCCGTTCGGCGGCCACCGGTTCCAGCTCAAGCAGGGCAAGCCAGGGCTCCAGAACCGGAACCAGCCCCTGCCAAATGCTGTCGGCCCAGGCGTCGGCGTCATAACGCTGGATGGGCAGCTGACCCCCGGGCAGGGTCAGCTCACAGGTCAGATCCACCACAGCAACCTTGGGCCGCTGACGCTGACAATGTCCGAGCGCGGCCTGCGTCAGCTGCCGCCGTTGCGAGGCGGTCTCGGCCACCACCAGCAACAACGGGGATGCCTCCATGGCCGATCTCACAGCAGGGCGTGCGGGTCAGGGCATCAGCAATCTGCCGTAGATTGCAGCAGGCGCATCATGTGGTCACCGGTGTTTGAACTCGAGACTGTTCTGGCCTTCGGCGTGGGCGCCGGGCTCGTGGCACTGGCTCCGATGGTGCGTCGCCTGGGCAATCCCCAGCTGGGCGATTCGATGAACAATGTCGGCCGCACGATGGCCAAGAGCGGCATCAAGGTCGGCGTCACCGTTGCTGGAGCTGCTGGCAATGCAGCCCGCAGCGTCGCCCGCCACGCGGCCGAGGCGGCTGAATCCCTTGGCGATCTGGTGGCCGAAGCCCGGACCGAACTGGACACCCCTGTTGTGGAAGCTCCGGTTGCGGCCAAGAAACCAGCGGCCAGCCGCGCCAAAAAGCAAGTGACCGTCACCGATGTGACCGTGGAGTGATCCTGCCGCCTGACGGCAGCTCTTCTCACGTTTACTGCTCACCCCGCCTCCTGGTCCGTGCTTGCTGAAGAGTCGCCCCGGCGCAGCCGCCCCGCCGGCCGCGTTCATGTTTCACCGGATCGCCCAAAGCTTGTCCCGGTTCCCTGGCACGGGGTCTCTGAGCCAGAGAGCGACGGGCCTGATGGACGTCTCATCCACGGCCTGATTCATGCCAGCGGCAGCAGGCTGCGCGTGCGCATTGATGCTGAATCGGCCTGCCAGCTCAGGCTGCGCCAAGTGCTCGAGGCCCATCCCGAGATCTCAGGGGTGCGGATCAACAGCCTGGCGTGCAGCTGTGTGGTCCAGTTCAACCAGGGTGTGGTGGCTCCCGCCTCGACCCAGGCGCTTGAGCAGTGGCTCGATCAGCTCGCCATTGGCCTGGACGTCGACGGCAGACTGGCCCGCCCAGGCTCGGCTGCCGAGGTAGCAAAAGACAAAGACGATGACGACGACGATGGCTTTGTGCCCTCGCGCATCATCCTGCCGGTCAGTTCCCTGGCCCTGGCCCTGCTGGCTGGCCCCCTGGCCCTGCCACCGCTGGCGGTCGCCGGTTTCATCCTGGTGTCTGCCCACCTCAGTTTCAAACGGGCCTGGGCGGGGCTGAAACAGGAACGCAAGATCAACGTCGATTTTCTCGACGCCTTGGCGGTGACCCTGCACAGCCTGGAGGGCTTCCTTGTGGGTCCGGCCCTGATGATCAGCATGATCGAAGGCGGTGAAGCGGTGCGCGATGCCACCCAGCGCATTGCCCATTCGGCCAACACCGACCTGCTCGCCAGCCTGCAGGCCGACGTGCGACGGCTGCGCAGTGACGGCAGCGAAGAGGTGGTCCCCAGCACCGAGTTGGCCAGTGGCGATCGGGTGCTGTTCTTCCCGGGAGACAGCATCCCTGTCGACGGTGTGATCGACAGCGGCGAAGGCAGCTTTGACGTCGTCAAGCTGACCGGCGAATCGGTCCCCCGCCATGCGGTCGCAGGCGATGAAGTCCTGGCGGGCTTCATCCTGCTCGAAGGCTCGTTGGTGGTCGAGATCCGCGCCGTCGGTGATGACACCCGCATCGGCCAGATCACCGCCATGATCGAAACGGCACCGGTTTACGACACCCGGGTGGGCAATTTTGCGGCCAAGATTGCCAACCGTTTTGTGATGCCGACCCTGCTGCTGGCAGGTGTCTCCCTGTTGCTCAGTGCAGGCAATGTGGCCCAGGCGGCATCGCTGCTGATGTTCGATCTGGGTACGGGTCTGCGGGTCTCGGTGCCGACCGCGATCATGGCGGCGCTGACACGGGCCGGATCCCAGGGCCTGCTGATCCGCAGCGGTCGGGCCCTGGAGCAATTGGTCGACATTGATGTGGTGGTCTTTGACAAGACCGGCACCCTGACCCAGGGCCATCCCTCGGTGGTGCATGTCGATGTGCTCCACGGCGACCTGCACCTGGAACGGCTCACCTGGCTCGCGACCACCGCCGAGCAGGGACTCAACCACCCGGTTGCCACCGCCATCGTCGACTATGCCGAAGCCCAGGGCCTGCAACCTGGCACCTGTGACAGCTGGGATTACCGCATCGGCAAAGGCGTGAGCGCGGTGATCGAAGGCCAGTCCGTGCTGATCGGCAACGCCAAGATCCTGCGCGATGAGTCGCTGGTGGTTCCCGAACTTCACCCGGAACAGGCCCTGCGCTCGTCGACCCCGATCTACCTGGCGGTCGATGGTGTGGTGGCGGCTGTGTTCTATGCCGCTGACCAGTTGCGTCCCGACAGCCGCGATCTGGTGGCTGAACTGCACCGCCGTGGCATTCAGGCCCACATGCTGACCGGCGACGTGGCCAGCGTCGCCAATGCGGTTGCTGAACAGCTGGGGCTGCAACCGGACGAAGTCCATGCCGAGGCGCTGCCCGATCAGAAGGCAGAGCTGGTCAAACAACTGAGCGAGCAGGGGCACAAAGTGGCTTTTGTTGGCGATGGCATCAATGATTCGGCTGCGTTGGCCTATGCCGATGTGTCGATTTCGTTTGCTTCGGGCAGCGATCTGGCCCGGGAAACCGCCGATATCGTGCTCACCAATGACAAGGTCTCGGGTCTGATCACAGCCCAGGATCTGGCCCGGCGCACCTTTGCCCTGGTCAAGCAGAACATCAGCATCGTCGGCGTGCCCAACCTGTCGGCCCTGGTGATCGGCACCTTTGTGCCGTTCAGCCCGATTGCGGCCGTGCTGCTCAACAACGGCTCCTGTCTGGTGGCTGCCGCCAATGCGATGCGCACCCTGGCGTTCACGCCAAGCCCTCTGCCCCCGGCGTCCGCAGTGGAAAGCGTCACCAGCGAGCCCCTCAATCTGAGCACCCAGGCCCTGGCCAAACGGTTGGGCACCACGCACCAGACGATCAGCGCCCGCCGGCGCCGTGGCGATCTGGCCGACTGGAGCCGCAGCCTTGACCCTGAGGGCAAAGCCTGGGCTCAGGCAGCCACCACCGGCCAGTACGTGACGGTCGTCGCCTGAAACGATGACCTTGCTGGACTGCCTGCAGCCGGTCCATCGCAGCCCAGGTCGCCTGCGCTACAGGATTCGCTCCACCAGTCCGATCCCCTGGCCCCGGTTGAAACGCCGACTGGGCGACCTGTTGGCCGGTCTACCCCTGTACTGGCGGCTCACACCAGGGGCATGCTCGGTGCTGTTGGTGTACCAGCCGCCAGCTGACAACCTGAGCGATGGCCCCGGTCACGCCGACGCCATCCTGCGCCAGGGGAGCCAACGGTTGGTCACCGCCCTGAGCGAATGCGGCGCCACCCCAGCCGCTGCCGATGTGATCGCGATCAGAACCCGACGCCACAACCCCTCGATGCTGGGGTCTGTGGGCCATGGCCTGATCAATGGACTCTCAGCAGGGGTGAGCCTGCTGCTGGTGGGACTGGCCAGCCTGTTGATTCTGTTGGGAGGCCTGGGGTTGATGGTGCCCCTGGCCCCCGGCGGCGTTTTGCTGGTGCTGGCCTACGGGCTGGTGGAGCTGGCCCTGA
>JAIXOF010000188.1 GCA_027486935.1 Cyanobium sp. C1_MAG_00004
GCCAAGGCTGACGCCTGTTTCTCCCGCATCCCTTCTCGCGATAGGCCAGCCAATGCATCAGCCGGGAATCGAACCCGGGTCACATCGATGGCATCGATGTATTCTGCCACTAGACCACTGATGCTCTGTGCAGCAGGAGCAGCAGCATTCCTTGATGATATGTAGTATGTCGCAGCCGCGCGAAAGTGAAGCAAGGACTGGGCATGATCGGAGAATGCCCGCGCTTGCCCAGCAAGCGTGGAAAGCCATAACGTAAGCACGCTCCCCCCACACGCCCCGAGCTGGCAACTTAGCCGGCGGGAAACTCCGCGGCCGGGAATTGAACCCGGGTCCTCCGCGTGACAGGCGGAAATACTAACCACTATACTACCGCGGATGATGGAGATGGACTGCGACCCTGGCGGCTAGCACGACGTGCCCGCCAAGCCGAGGAAGTCGAAGCTGCAGAGCTCTGCCGCTGCCGCCGCCATGGTCGGTTCTTGTGGGCGGCTCAGAAGGCGAGTCTGGCGGCCAGCTGGCAGCGCCCGCCCGGAATTGCGTGAGTGCACGGCCGTCGATTTCGAGCGAGGGCGCAGCAGTCGGGCCGAGCCGCCGCGGGCAGGCCGCGCAGAAGCCCTGGGAGCCCCGCCAACCGCGGGCTGAAACCCAACACTGCGTCGTGCGAGCAGCGCTCGCGAAGGGGCACCCCGACAGGGGCGGGAGGTAGCCTGTGCCGGGCCAGCGAGCTGGGCGTCTCTCCTGAAGCGGCCGGCTGGTAGGGTGCGGGTTTTTCCTTTCGTCGCCGGCCGCTGCGCTTCGCGGCCCGGAAGGTGCGGAATGCCGCCCCGCCACAGCCCGACGTTGGGGCGAAGAGCGGTCGTCAAGAGCCCAGCCTGGGAAAGCTCACGAGGGAGCCCTTTGAACCGCCCGAGGGCTCACCGCCAAAGAGCGCCACTGAGAGCACAGCGGTTGCCCATCCGCACAAGGTTCGTTGTTGTTGTTCCGCCAGCGCTGCAGCTCTGCCACTATTCTTCGCCCCTTGGCCAAGAGATCCGTCGGCCCACAGCGGGCGCCCGTCCCCAAGGATCTACAAGGCATCGCGGCGATCGCCCATGATCTTCGCTCCTCTTCGCTCCTGCTGCAGCGTGGCCACCACTTCCACCACTTTCAGCCCTTCGGCCTGGAAGTGCGTCGCAAGCGCCCATTGCCCAAACTTCGCAACGAAAGCGCAACGGCCACCGGAACACAAGTTGTTCCTCTTCGCGACCCCCTGCGGCCCAGAGCTCCGTCGCTGACGAGCGAGCATCCATCGGCGGCGACCCTCCAAGGCAGCACGGCGAGCGCCCATCGCCGTCGCCGCACGAGCCTGGGCGAAGAGCTCTCCACCGCTCAGCAGCGAGCCCCATTGCCGCAGACCGTCCAAGGAAGCACAGCGAGCGCCCACACTCGGTTTGTGGTCGCCCCTGCTGCAGCTGTGCTGCTGGCCTTCAACCTTCGACGACAGGCTGCGCCGCGAGCAGCCATCGCTGAAGAATCCCGAAGAAAAGGCCACCAGCACGCACCGCCCCAGATGTGCTTCGCCGCCGCGGTGGCTCCATGGGTCGACGGCAGACACAAATCGCCTGGGAATCTCCCAAAGCAGCAGCAGCGAGTGCCGCGGGCTTCACAGGAGAGCAAGGCGAGCCCTTCCCGCATCGCCAGATTGTTTTGTCTTCGCTCCGCGGGACAGACACACTCGACCTGGCGGGGCGGCGGGGGCGGGGAGGTGGCGGGGGCGGGCGACAGCCTACGCAGGGCCCGCGCAGGCTGCGCGCATCCCGGGAGCTCTCAGGACACTTTGGCCGAGCGGCTAAGGCGTCGGCCTGCTAAGCCGATGGGGTCTCCCCGCGTGGGTTCGAATCCCACAGGTGTCGTTTGGCCGGGTAGCCAAGCCCCACGCAGCCGCGGCAATGTCACGTGGACTGGCAGAACGTCTCTGGCCGAGCAGTGAGCCGCTGGGAAGCAGTGCCGGGCGACGCCCTCGCCCCGGGCCACCGGTGTGGCAGCCGCCCGCCGGCCAAGAGCGACCGCGGCTGCTCCCACCCGGGCCCGCAGCTCGGGCGGGGCTGGTCCCTGTTGACCGATGCGCCCAGCGAGGGGCCAAATCCCAGCCTCCCTGCCCAGAAGCCGCGATAGCTCAGCTGGGAGAGCGTCAGACTGAAGATCTGAAGGTCCCCGGTTCGATCCCGGGTCTCGGCATGCCCAGTGCCACGGTCTGGGCGTCCGCGTCCGCCGGGGCGGCAGAACTGAGCGGCCGACTGGGCCCGCAAGGCTCGCCCGCCCCGCGGGGCCGGCTCTTCCCGGCCGCTGGCTTCGAAGGGGAGGGCCCAGACTCGCCCCTGCAGGCAGGTGTCTCGGAAAAAAATATCAAAAAATAATGCGCTCCGCGGATGCGTTTTGGGCGTTTTGCCCGAGACATCCTTCAACAAATGCCTCTCCGGAGTGCCCCCGGGAGCGCCCCCGGCTGCCCCGAGGCCTCGGGTGAGGTTGGGTGCGGGCTGGGGCTCGGGCGGGCTGCTTTGGGGGGGGGTGGCGAGTGGGGGCGGGCACCAACCCCACCTGGCCCGACCTAGGTCTCCGGTCTCATTACAAGAGGGGTCTCCCGGCGATGTGACAGAGAGGTCCACCAGTCTTCCGACAAGAGAGGTCTCCCACTTTTGCGACACGCAGGTCTTCCGGTTTTATGACAAATGGATCTCCCGGTTTTATGATTAGACAGGTCATCCGGCCTTATGACAAGACGGGTCTCCCGCCCGAACAGCGGGGCGGAAGAACCCTGATCTTGCGGTTA
>JAIXOF010000067.1 GCA_027486935.1 Cyanobium sp. C1_MAG_00004
ATGCCTGGTCTGGAGGCATGTTCTCAGTGCCTTTGGCTCTTCCCTGGCGGCCTTCATGCCATCACCGCCTCTGCTCTGAGCAGGTTGGTGATGCGGATCAGGTTGTAGGCCACCACATGCAGCCGGAATACCGCTGCGACCTTTGATCTGCCTCGAGCCTTGAGTTGCCTGATTCCGGCGGCCTGTTTGATCCAGCCAAACACCTGCTCGATCCTCTTTCTGGCATTGATCGATTGGGCATAGCCCTGGTGACGTGCCGTACGGCCATCAATCGCTGATCCACCGCTGCGACTGAGGTTCTGCGCCACATGGGGCGTGATGCGGCTGATGCGCAGGTCAGCCACGAACTCGCGGGTGTCGTAGCCCTTGTCGGCACCGAGGGTTTTCTGGTGCGCCCCCTTGAGCGATCGGGCCATCCGCACCGCGGCATCCCGTTCAGCCTTGCCTGTGGCCTGGGTCACCTCACTGGCCACAACCAGACCGTTGCGGTTCTCCATGACGCAGTGGCCCATGAAGCTCAGGAACGCTCCGACGCCCGGGGCTTTTTTGAACAAGCGGGCCTCGTCGTCACTTGTGGAGCGGTGGGTCTGATTGGAAAGCAACAGGCCGCGGAAGTCACCTTTGGCACGTTTCTTGCCGCTGCTTGCACCGCCAAAGCCCTTGCCACCATTGGGTGGTGGCGGACCGTCATCAAGACCATCGATCGGCTCCAAGGAGCTGTGAGAAGCCCAGGCCCGCAGCAGGGTGCCATCCACCGAGAAGTGCTCCGAGCTCAGCAGAGGCTTGACCTCAGGTGCGGCCAGCAGCAGCTCCAGGAACTGGGCCATCAGCTGCTCGTTCAAGAGCCGGTCACGGTTCTTGGTGAATGAGGTGGGATGCCAAACCGGATCGTCAGGGTTCAAACCCACGAACCAACGGAACAGCAGGTTGTAGTTGAGCTGCTCAATCAGCATCCGCTCGGAGCGAATGCCGTAGATCGCCTGCAGCAACAGGGCCAACAGCAGTTGCTCTGGGGGAATCGAGGGCCTACCGCCCTCGGGATACAGCTTGCAGAAGGTAGGGTTGAGCCGATCGAGGGCCTGATCCGCCAGCCGCCGCACCTGCCGTAGAGGATGGGATACGGGGATGCGGTCTTCTGTGGAGATGTACGAGAACAGGGGACCGGTGCGTTCCTGCTGGCCGCGCATCCAATCAATGCCGTTGCTCCATTCTCCCGCAGCTGGCTGGCTTTTTCAGCAGCCTCCTAGGGGGTGGGTGCTGAGGCAGCAGAACCGCACGAGTTGCGACGATGACCCCGAGATCGGTGATGCCATCAAGGGTCTCCAGCAGCAGGCACAGCGGGATGGCCGGAGACAACCGCTGCTGAGCACCTTTATGGTCGCTACCCAAGAGGACAATGGACACGCCGCTAAGAACCGGAAAAATCAAGTAGGATGAAACAACTTGTAATAGCGGTTGTGTTCGCTGGACTCTTCGGTTTTTTCTTTGCGGTCCTGTCCTTTGTTCAAGTGCCCCAGTGGGACAACGACTGGACAAAGTGCTCCGTTGCTGTCCCCGACACCGCCTGCCATTGGTATGTGGTGAACCCTGACAACACCTTTGGCAAGGGTTTCAGTTGGATCACCGCTCCCGAGTTTGATGTCGCCACCCTGCGGGACATCGGCATGCAGCACGAAGTCACCGTTGCGCAGGGTTACCAGACCACTGTGGAGATGATGAACGCCACCTCGACCGTCAAATACGGCGACGACTATTGATCACGACTGAGCATTAAAAACGGGAGGACAAGCGCAGCAACCCAAAGAGGTTCAATCCAATGTTCGAGACCAGGAAGCAGGGCAACACGACGCTGACCTACTGCCCCTGGAACACGCTTGCCAAGCACGGGTAGCACCTGATTCCAAAGCATGTTCCGATACCTATGCTTCGTGCGCTCACGGGCTCTGGAGTGCTCAAGGGTTGGTCCGCTGTGTTGCGCTAGAGCGTCCTGCTGCTCCTGACGCCTGGTGTCCCGTGGATCTCTCCCCCTCTGCTGGGACCAGGCCCTGATGTGGTCCCACCCATCCCGTCTTCCTTGAGCGACCACTGGCTAGGTCCTTTGCCGTAGGGACCAATCCGCACGGGGACGTACCTTCAATGCCTTGACTTGCGAGGCAGAGACGGTAGCTGTCAGGAAAGATGACGCTCCTGCTGCTGTTCAGGCAGCCATGACAAATGTAGTTGGTTTGGGTTGAGCTTCAGGTGATGGTGGATTGATCCAGACCACCTCCGGTTGTCGCCAGCAGCGTATGGATCGTGACCACCGGCGTGGGTTTTGCTGGCGCGCCTGCTCGTAGACGACAGCGCGGTGATGGCAGATCTCCATTGCCTCGCCGTTGTGGCGCTGTTGGGGCGTCACGAACTTGATACCGCTGTGGCGGTGCCGGTGGTTGTACCAGTTCACAAACGAGGCCACCCAGAGGCATGCCTCTTCCTGGCTTGCGAAAGGCCGGCTTGGGTAGTCAGGCCGGTACTTTGCTGTCCTGAACAGCGATTCTGAGTACGGGTTGTCGTTGGACACCCGTGGCCTCGAGAAGGATCTGAGCACTCCCAGCTCCTCCAGCCGGCTTTCGAGCGTGGCGGCACGCATGGCGTTGCCGTTGTCAGCATGCAGGATCAACGGCTGCCTGCGGCTCTTGCTGATCCGCTCCCTGATGCAAGCCCTGCTCACAAGATCGGCGGCGATCACAGGGTCTTCCCGCTCGGCGACATCCCAGGCCACGACCTTGCGGCTCCAGACATCGATCACCAGGTAGAGGTACAGCCAAATCCCACGAACGGTTCTGGGCAGGAAGGTGATGTCCCAGCTCCACACCTGGCTGGGCCCATCAGCCCTCAGGCGTGGCACTGGCCTGGGTTCCTGCGGTGGTCTGGCCCGTCCTCGCCTGTGGGCCTGGCCATGAGCGTGGAGCACCCGGTAGAAGCTGCGCTCGGAACCTATATAGAGCCCCCGGTCTGCCAACACAGGCACGATTTGCCCTGGCGGCAGCGCCGCGAATTCAGGCTCGTTGCAGGTGAGCAAGATCCGCTGGCGTTCCTCGCTTGTGAGGCGATGGGCCACATGGCGCTGGCTGCCCTTGCGGCGGTCCACACCGTCCATATCACCGGTGAACTGCCGGCGCCAGCGCTGCAACGTGGTGAGGCCAACGCCCAACAGGGCGGCCACTTCTCGGGCCCGAGCACCGGCTGCCATGGCGGCATCAAGAATCTCCAGGGCCTTGCGGCGATCCTCGGAGGCGGTCAGTCCTCCCCGTCCTCGCCCCAGTAGGCCTGGATCTTTTTTGAGGCGATCAGCAGTGCTGCCGCCTCCGCCAGGGCCTTGTCCTTACGGCGCAGCTCCTGTTGCAGCCGCTTGATTTCTCGCTGGTCGTCCTGGTGCCGCTTTTGGAGGTCCTTCTGATCGGCCATCGTCAGCAGCGGCTGGGCATTGGCATCCTGGGCTGCCTGGCGCCAGCGGTCCACCTGTTCAGGAAACAGCCCCCGCTCACGGCAATAGCCACCCAGTTCCGTCGCGTTCAGACCGGCGGTCTCCAGCACCACCGTGAACTTGTCGGCTGGGCCCCAACCCTCTGGATCTTTCTGAGAGGACGGAACAACCTGTCCCTGGAGACGCCAGGCTTTGCGCCATTTGTAGAGGGTGATCACATGAATCCCCAGCTCGGCTGAGATCTGGGCAACGCTTTGCCGGTGCGGCGGACTCATCCGCTTTCTCACATCAGCTTTGACGGCCTCGCTGTAACGACGCATGGCTCTGCTCCATCAAGCCCCCTGGTGAAAAGTGGTCGGAATGGAGAGGCGTCAACTTTCCTGGCAGAGGGGGAGAGAGGTGTCCAAGCAATCCAACAACACCGAAACTTATCCAACAACACAACAGCTATTCCAACAACACATTCAACAACACGTCGTTGGGACACCCTGCGCTTTGAGGGAGCCAATTGGGACTTCATAGACAGCAAAACCCGCTTCACCACGAGGGAAGTGGGCAGCGGGGA
>JAIXOF010000164.1 GCA_027486935.1 Cyanobium sp. C1_MAG_00004
AGCTGCGGCATCGCAGGTGCGATCCGGGCTGGGCTCGACCTGACGCAGCAACGCGGCCGCCGCCAGAAACTGGGCTTCGATCTGCTCCAGCTGCTGCCCCTGCAGACGCCCCTGGGTCATCGCCTGGGCACTGGAGGCGCCCATCTGGGCGGCACCGCTGCAAGCTCCTAAAAACAACGCAGCGGCCACGACCACTTCGATCAGGTTCATGCCCGTGCCCCCCGCAGACCGAGCTCCTGCACCGCCGTGACCTGCAGCTGCGCGGTGGACGCAGCCGCAGGCGCCAGGCCCAGGCGGTAAACGGCGCGCCAGGGGCGCTCGCCCGTGAGCTGGAGCTCCAGTTCGGCGCTGGCAACGGCACCCGCCGCCGGCCGATAGGCCGCGACCCGGTACCCCTGGCCGCCCACCTGGCCCTGCTGCAGCGCCG
The DNA here is from genome assembly GCA_027486935.1 of Cyanobium sp. C1_MAG_00004. Taxonomy (GTDB): domain Bacteria; phylum Cyanobacteriota; class Cyanobacteriia; order PCC-6307; family Cyanobiaceae; genus RGUW01. The sequence continues at coordinate 428 of JAIXOF010000164.1, forward strand.
CGACCGCCTCCTCACCCAAGCCGCAGCTGGGTGCCACCGCGGCCCACTGGGCCAGGTCGACGGCCAGCAGGCAGTTGGCCTGGGTGACCAGGGCGGCGACCTGCTGCTGGGCAGCCGATGCCAGCAGGTCCTCGACCTGCAATTGGCGCTGCTGATCGGCCACCCGTGCCCGGTTATGCAGGGCCAGCAACTGCAGCGAACCGCTGCTCAGCAGCAACAGCAGCGAACCGCCCAGGGCGACGGGCAACGCAAAGCCGTCTCGCCGGTTGGGCAGGGCGCGAGCGCAACGCAGGGGCATGGGCAGGAGCTCCCGGAGAAGGACCCCGGAAGTGTTCCCACGCCCCCTACTGGTTGAGCTTGAGCACGGCCATGAAGGCCTCTTGGGGGACTTCCACCTTGCCCATCGCCTTCATGCGCTTCTTGCCCTTGGCCTGCTTCTGCAGCAGCTTTTTCTTGCGGCTGATGTCGCCGCCATAGCACTTGGCCAGCACATCCTTGCGCATGGCGCTGATGCTCTCGGAGGCGATCACGCGACTGCCGATCGCCGCCTGGATCGGAATCTTGAACTGCTGACGGGGGATCAGCTCCTTGAGCTTTTCCACCAGCCCCTTGCCCACGTTGTAGGCCTTGTCGCGGTGCACGATCGTGGTGAGCGGATCGGCCTTTTCGGCGTTGATCAGCACATCGAGGCGCACCAGCTCGTTCTTGCGGTAGCCGATCAGGCTGTACTCCATCGAGGCGTAGCCCTTGGTTCTGGACTTCATCTGGTCAAAGAAGTCGGTCACCACCTCGGCCAACGGCATCTCGTAGTGCAGGGTCACCCGGTCGGTGGTGATGTACTTCATGTCGATGAACTCACCGCGACGCTCCTGGCACAGCTCCATCAGGGTGCCGTTGTAGGTGTTGGGGGTGTAGATCTCGAGCTTGACGTAGGGCTCCTCGATCGATTCGCGCTTCTGCGGATCAGGCAGGGTCGCAGGGTTGTCGACCATCATCGTGCTGCCATCGAGCATGTTGACCCGGTAAATCACCGATGGTGCGGTGACGATCAGGTCCAGGTTGTATTCGCGCTCGAGCCGCTCCTGCACGATTTCCATGTGCAGCAGGCCCAGAAAGCCGCACCTGAATCCGAAACCCATGGCGCTGCTGGTTTCGGGTTCGTACTTCAGGGCCGCATCGCTGAGCTTGAGCTTGTCGAGGGCCTCGCGCAGATCGGGATACTGGTCGGCATCGGTGGGGAACAACCCACAGAACACCATCGGCTTGGCCTCGGTGTAACCGGGCAGCGGCTCGGCGGCGGGATCATTCACCAGGGTGATCGTGTCGCCAACGCGGGCATCGGCCACCGCCTTGATCGAAGCGGCCAGGTAGCCCACTTCACCGGCATGCAACGAGTCGACCTGCCTCTGGTCGGGGGCCATCACCCCCACCTCATCGAGCTCGTAGGTCTTGCCGCTGGCCATCAGCAGCACCTTGTCCTTGCGGGAGACGGTGCCGCTGATCACCCTGAAATAGACGATCACGCCGCGGTAAGCGTCGTAATAGCTGTCAAAAATCAGCGCCTTGAGCGGTTCCTGGATCAGGTCTTTGGGGGGCGGTACCCGATCGACAACCGACTGCAGGATCTCGGGCACACCCAGGCCGGTCTTGGCCGAGCAGACGATCGCATTGGAGCAGTCCAGCCCGATGATCGCCTCGATCTCCTCTTTGATGCGGTCGGGGTCGGCACCGGGGAGGTCGATTTTGTTGAGAACCGGAATGATCTCCAGGTCGTTCTCAAGGGCCAGGTAGACGTTGGCCAGGGTCTGGGCCTCAACACCCTGACTGGCGTCGACCACCAACAGGGCGCCTTCGCAGGCCTGCAGCGAACGGCTCACCTCATAGCTGAAATCGACGTGGCCGGGGGTGTCGATCAGGTTGAGGATGTACTTCTCGCCATCGGCCGCCGTGTATTCCATCCGGGCGGCCTGGAGCTTGATCGTGATCCCCCGCTCCCGTTCCAGCTCCATGTTGTCGAGAAACTGCTCCTGCATGTCGCGGGCAGCGACGGTGCCGGTTTCCTGCAACAGCCGGTCGGCCAGGGTCGATTTGCCATGGTCGATGTGGGCAATGATGCAGAAATTGCGGATCCTGGAGGCTGGGACGTCGGTCATGGAGCGATCCTAAGGACGGGCCCCGGAAATCCATGCCCAATCGCCACGACGGCTCGCTGCTGGGTAGGGCCGGTTGGGTTGGGCAGAAGGGCGCCAACGCTTTCTAAGGTGAGTGAATGACGCCGCACCGCCCCCATGAGTAACGAAGCAGTGACCAGCGATCCCCACGCCCTTACCCTTGAGAACGTGGAGCGCACCCTCGACGAGCTGCGCCCATACCTGATGGCCGATGGCGGCAACGTTGAAGTCGTCGAGATCGACGGTCCGATCGTTAAGGTGCGACTTCAGGGAGCCTGCGGCAGCTGCCCCAGCAGCACCATGACGCTGAAGATGGGCATCGAGCGCAAGCTGCGCGAAGCCATCCCCGAAGTGGCCGAAGTCATCCAGGTGCTCTGAGCCCTTCCCCTTAGGCTGCGCCAACCCTTGCCCCATCTGGCCCCGTGCTCGACCAGCGGCTGCTGCGCGACAACCCTGAGCTGATCACAGCCCAGCTGGCACGCCGCGGTCTTGACGTCGACCTGACCGGGGTTCAGCTGATCGCCAGGCAGGAGCGGGACCTCGAGCAGCAACGCAGCGAACTGCAGGCCGAGGGCAACCGCATCGGAAAGCAGGTGGGCCAGCTCATCCAGGCAGGTGCAGCCCCCAACAGCAGCGAAGTCCAGGAGCTCAGGGACGCCGGCAATCGCATCAAACAGCAGGTCGCGGTCCTCGAAGAGGAGGAAAAGGTCCTCGAAAGCCGTCTGCGCGAACAGCTGCTTACCCTGCCCAACCTGCCTTCGCCTGAGGCACCGGACGGCCGCGACGAACGGGACAACGTCGAGGTGCTGACCTGGGGCGAGCCCCGACTACCTGAAGCAGGCGAAACCCTGGCTGAGCACTGGCAGATCGCTGAGCGGCTGGGGTTGTTTGAAAGCGAACGCTCGGTGCGGATCGCCCAGAGCCGTTTTGTCACCCTGCTGGGGGCCGGCGCCCGACTGGAGCGCGCCTTGATCAGCTTCATGCTCGATCTGCACGGCCGCAAGGGTTATCAGGAGGTGCTGCCGCCGATCCTGGTGAACAGTGCCAGCCTGACCGGGTCGGGCCAATTGCCCAAGTTTGCCGAGGAGAGCTTTCGCTGCGCCGACGACGACCTTTGGCTGACACCCACCGCCGAGGTGCCGGTCACCTCATTGCACCGTGGTGAGGTGATCCCGGCCGAGCAGCTGCCCCTCAAGTACGTGGCCTACACGCCCTGTTTTCGCCGCGAAGCCGGCAGCTATGGCCGGGATACCCGCGGCCTGATCCGGCTGCACCAGTTCAACAAGGTGGAGCTCTACTGGTTCTGCCATCCCGACCATTCGGCCGAAGCGCACCAGCAGATCACCGCCGACGCCGAGGCCGTGCTGCAGGCCCTGCAGCTGCCCTACCGCAAGATCGAACTCTGCAGCGGCGACCTGGGTTTCTCGGCGGCGCGCACCTACGACCTCGAGGTGTGGTTGCCGGGGGCAGGGGCCTACCGCGAGATTTCGAGCTGCAGTGTCTGCGCTGACTTTCAGGCGCGACGCAGCGGCATTCGCTGCAAGGACGGCAAGGCGACCCAACTGCTGCACACCCTCAACGGCAGCGGTCTGGCGGTGGGCCGGACGATGGCCGCCCTGCTGGAGAACGGCCAGCAGGCTGATGGGTCGGTGATGCTGCCGGCGGCTTTAGCCCCCTATTTCGGCAGTGATCGGATTCAGGCACCACAATGACCTCTGGCTTGTAGGGGTGCGGCATGGGTGTTCTGAGCGCGCTGGCAATCCTGGCCGGGCTGATCGTCGTCCATGAAACAGGGCACTTTCTGGCTGCAACCCTGCAGGGAATCCGGGTCAGCAGCTTTTCGATCGGGTTTGGACCGGTACTCCTCGAACGGCAGGTCCGGGGTGTGCAATTCGCCCTGCGCGCGATTCCCCTGGGCGGCTTCGTGGGCTTCCCGGATGACGAGGACGACGACAGTGCGCTGGCGGCCGACGATCCCGATCGGCTTCGCAACCGTCCCCTGCCGCAGCGTGCCCTGGTGATCGCAGCCGGCGTCCTGGCCAACCTGCTGCTGGCCTGGCTGGTGCTGGTCGGCCAGGGCATGGTGATCGGCATTCCGAGTGGTTTCAGTGCCATACCCGGAGTGGTGGTCAGCGGTGTCCAGCCCGAGCAAGCTGCCGCCATGGCCGGCCTACAGGCCGGTGACCGCATCACCGCCCTTGGCGATCACAGCCTGGGTGGTGGCCAGGATGCCGTCAGCGACCTGGTGGCCCTGATTCAACAGGCCCCGCAGCAACAACTGCCCCTGACCGTGCAACGGGACGGTCACAACCTGACCCTGCAACTGACACCGGCAGATATGGGCGGGGTGGGCCGCATCGGCGCCCAGCTCCAGCCCAATGGCAGCGAAACCTACCGACCGGCCCGCGGGCCGCTGGACGTTCTGCGTCAGGCCAACCACGACTGGAGCCTGCTGCTCAAGCGCACCGTGGACGGGTTTGTCACGCTGTTCAGCCATTTCGGCGAGACCGCCGGCCAAATCTCGGGGCCGGTCAAGATCGTCGAAATGGGTGCATCCCTGGCTGAACAGGGCGGGGGCAGCCTGTTCCTGTTCACCGCCCTGATCTCCATCAACCTGGCCGTGCTGAACGCCCTGCCGCTGCCGCTGCTGGATGGCGGGCAGATGGTGCTGCTGCTACTGGAAGGTCTGCGCGGTCGGCCATTGCCCGAACGACTGGAGATGGCCTTTGCCCAGTCGGGCTTCGTCTTTCTGGTGGGCCTGAGCCTGGTGTTGATCGTCAAGGACACCACTCAGCTGTCGGTGGTCCAGCAACTGCTGGGGCGGTGATACGACAGATCCCGGCCGGCCACCAGGTAAAGTGACGAGCTAACTCTCCAGACCAAGCAAGCCGGATGGCGAAGAAGTCGATGATCGCGCGCGACGTCAAGCGCAAGAAGATGGTCGATCGGTTTGCTGCCAAGCGTGCAGCCCTGAAGGCCGCCTTTGAAGCAGCCGCCGATCCGATGGAGCGTCTGGAGATCCACCGCAAAATCCAGGCCCTCCCGCGCAACAGCGCACCCAGCAGGATCCGCAACCGCTGCTGGGCCACTGGCAAGCCCCGTGGTTTTTACAGGGACTTCGGTCTCTGCCGCAACCAACTGCGCGAGCGCGCCCACAAAGGCGAACTGCCTGGTGTGGTCAAGTCCAGCTGGTGAACGCCCTGGGGCAGCCCAAATCGATCGATCAGACAAAGCGCTCCCACGAGCGCTTTTTTTGTGACCAGAGCCTCGACAACAGCCTCCCTGCAACGGGAGTAACGCCAGCCTTGATGGAGCAAGGCTGAAAAAACACCAAAGTCCAGCAGACCACCGGCGCCAAGTGCGAGAATGGTGAATGAAGTCAAATGGACATAAAGCCCAGTGCAAGGACAGACTCAGTCGATCTCCTTCGATGGTCGGGAGATCCGACTGACCACAGGCCGCTTTGCTCCCCAGGCTGGGGGTGCGGTCATGGTCGAATGCGGTGACACCTCCGTTCTGGTCACCGCCACCCGTTCTGGTGGACGTGAAGGAATCGATTTCCTGCCGCTGATCTGCGACTACGAAGAAAGGCTGTATGCCGCAGGTCGCATTCCCGGCAGTTTCATGCGCCGCGAAAGCCGCCCCCCCGAGCGGGCCACACTCATTGCGCGCCTGATCGACAGGCCGATGCGTCCCCTGTTTCCAGGTTGGATGCGCGACGACCTTCAGATCGTGGCCACCTGCCTGTCGCTGGATGAACGGGTCCCGCCCGATGTTCTGGCGGTGACCGGTGCGTCAATGGCCACCCTGCTGGCCAAGATTCCCTTCCATGGGCCCATGGCAGCCGTACGGGTCGGCCTGCTGGGTGATGACTTCGTTCTCAATCCCAGCTATCGCGAAATTGAGCGCAGCGAACTGGATCTGGTCGTCGCTGGAACACCAGCCGGCGTCATCATGGTCGAGGCAGGCGCCAACCAGCTGCCCGAACAAGACGTGATCGAAGCGATTGACTTCGGTTACGAGGCTGTCAGTGAACTGATCAAGGCCCAGCTCGATCTGATCAAGAGCCTGGGGATCGAGCAGGTGATCCCTGAAAGCATCACTGAAGACAAAACCCTTCCCGAATTCCTTGAACAGGAATGCAGCAAAGGCATCGGCGATGTGCTGAAGCAGTTCACCCTCAGCAAAGGGGAGCGGGACGAGAAGCTGGATGCAATCAAGGCCGAGGTTGCCGGCAAGATCGGAAGCCTCAAGGACGACGACAGCATCAAGCTGGCCAGCAGCAGCAACAGCAAAGCCCTGGGCAATGCCTACAAGGCCCTGACCAAGAAGCTGATGCGGGCGCAGATCGTCAACGAACACGTCCGGGTCGATGGGCGCAAGCTGGATGAAGTCCGCCCGATCCAGGCAGCAGCAGGGGTCCTGCCCAAGCGGGTCCACGGTTCTGCACTCTTCCAGCGGGGGCTGACCCAGGTCCTCTCCTGCGCAACCTTGGGCACACCCAGCGATGCCCAGGAGATGGACGATCTCAACCCGTCCACCGAAAAAACGTACCTCCACCACTACAACTTCCCGCCCTACTCAACGGGAGAGACCAAGCCCATGCGCAGCCCTGGTCGCCGCGAAATCGGCCACGGAGCCCTGGCTGAGCGGGCGATCGTGCCCGTGCTTCCCCCCAAGGAATCCTTTCCCTACGTGCTGCGGGTGGTCTCGGAATGCCTTAGTTCCAATGGCTCCACCTCGATGGGATCTGTCTGCGGCAGCACACTGGCACTGATGGATGCGGGTGTGCCCCTCAAGGCGCCGGTCAGCGGTGCTGCCATGGGCTTAATCAAAGAAGGATCGGAAGTTCGCATCCTGACCGACATTCAGGGGATCGAGGATTTCCTCGGTGACATGGACTTCAAGGTGGCGGGTACCGACAAAGGGATCACCGCCCTGCAGATGGACATGAAGATCACAGGGCTTGAGCTCGGAACCGTTGCCGAAGCCATCAACCAGGCACGCCCCGCAAGGCTGCACATCCTCTCCAAAATGCTTGAGGCCATTGAGAAGCCGAGGGACACCCTCAGCCCCCATGCCCCCAGGCTGCTCAGCTTCAGGATTGATCCTGAGCTGATCGGCACCGTGATCGGTCCGGGCGGCCGCACGATCAAAGGCATCACGGAGCGAACCAACACCAAAATCGACATCGAAGATGGAGGCATCGTCACGATTGCCAGCCACGACGGTGCAGCTGCTGAAGAAGCCCAACGCATCATCGAGGGCTTGACCCGGCGTGTGTCCGAGGGTGAGGTCTTCAGCGGTTCGGTGACCCGAGTGATACCCATCGGAGCCTTCGTCGAAATCCTTCCAGGCAAAGAAGGGATGATTCACATCTCCCAGTTGTCAGAAGCCAGGGTTGAAAAGGTTGAGGATGTCGTCAATGTGGGCGATCAAGTCACCGTACGCGTCCGGGAGATTGACAATCGCGGCCGCATCAACCTCACACTTCGCGGTGTGCCGCAGCAGGAAACAACAGAAACGGCAAGCTGAATCCAGTTAAGAGTCGAGTCGCAATCGGCGATGTTTAAGCAAATGATGCAGGCCAGCTCTTATCAGAGCTGGCTTTTTGTTGGAACAAGTCAGTCAGTATTCTGTGACATTTGACCTGCGGCAAGAGGGAAAAGAGAAAGTCAACATAAGATCGATGTGGGTCAAAGAATTGCTTAAATGCGACGTAACATGCCCGCCGTGTTGGCACTGGCAGCTCTCAGCAGCGTTCCTGTTGCAGCAACAGCAGAGGAAGGTCGGGCATACCCATCAGCTGAAGCCGGAAATAACCAGTCAATTGAAGCTAAAGGCGAGAATCAGCAGACCGGAATTGATCTGGGGATCATTGCCGCCGAATCAATCCGTGCTCCACGCCCGAAACCGAGTCAAAGTGAAATAGAAAAAAAAGAGGACAAACTAGAAAGCGAAAAAGAGGAGGGTATACCGACATTTAACTCGCTATTTGGCATCCCAGAGCAAGGACCGGGCTTCAAGCCGTCCCAAGCAATCCGCTGTGATGCGATCAGACACCTGAAGACACCCTCGACCTACAGAAGACTGGACTCGTTCTTCAGGCCCGAGGTTCTTCTACCGAAGGCCAAGGAATCCGACTTCCTGAAGCGGGATTTTCTAACCAGTAACTGGGGGGGCACAAGAACGAATTTATACAAAGCAGGTGTCGATTTCTACGGCTGCTGGGGTATGGACCAGCTCAATGTTCTGCAAGGCAATGTATCAACTGATCCAAATGTAAAGACACCAGCTCCAAATTACCAAGACCAGCAAAATTACGTACAACTGTACGGGCTCGACTTTTACTCACATTTGGTCAACAACAAGTGGAAGGGTGGCCAACTTCACTTCTCATTTGCATGGCCAGAAACAAGACCGATCTGGATGTTCGGCAATAACCTGTATGCAGCGTCCCAATCAATCCATGGAAATTTTTACTACGATACTGGCGGTGGAAGGACCAACGGGGGCTCAGGCAATTCAGCAGCCTCATACCAAGGCTTTAGGGTCTTCGAGATCTGGGTTCAGCAAAGATACGGCAAAAAGCAAATAAACTACGTAAGAGCCGGAAATATTTATCCTTGGATTAGTTTTAACCGGACTATCCTGGCGGCGATGTTCAACTTTTGGACCTTTGACGAACCTGGCAGTTTTGGAACAATCCCTAGCGCAGGCAGAGGACCGATCTATCCAACGGCTCCACTAGGCGTCCAGTGGTACCAGGTGATTAACAACAACATGGAATTCCTGGCACAAGTTGGAGCAGGATATTACGACCCATCTGGTGGGATCCAAAACAGGAGAGGACTTACTTGGTTTCTTGATAACAACAACGGGATCGAGGGCGTAACCCAACTAACGTTTAAAGGGGGAACCTACAGTGCAAACAACAAGGACTTTGGCCTACCATGGCTATTGCATCTTGGCTGGCAGTTCCACACAGGGCGGGTCTACAGCAATTATTTGGATGTCAATGGGAATGCTGCACAAGTCACGGGGCTACCTTACAAGCAGTACAACTTCAATACAGGTTTCTATGCCACACTCGAATCAATGCTATTCAGGGAAAAAGGGAGTTACAACCAGGGACTAACCGGCTTCATAAAAACGACGCAATACTTTCAAGAATACGTCAACCAGATCAAAAACACTTATGTCATGGGTCTGGGCTATGAAGGTCTGCTGCCCGGCAGGAACAACGACATCCTCATGGCGGGCTTTGGCATCATCAACATGACACAGGGGGCTAAACAATACGAAAGCCTGAGTACATCATGCGCACAGAAAACCGGGGGAGGATGCATCAGCTCCGGTGTTCAGTACATCTTCGAAGCCGGTTACTCTGCAAAGATTACACCTTGGATGTTCGTTCAACCATCCATACAATACCTTGCCCAACCAGCAGGCAGAATGGATCTGGGTAACATCACAACGTTTACAATATCAGTGGGTTTCGCTTTCTAAACCGCAGCAAAGAGCTGGCCGAAGAAAAGTTGAAGTTGAAAACAGGTGTGACCTAAAAAGGACTGGTACAAGCAGTTAAAAGGAAAAAACCTGGAAGAAATGCAAAAAGCTGCTGATGCAAGGATGGGCAACTAAGATGGAATGGAATCGACTTACACCAATGAAAATCTCCAGACTTCCTGGTACAAGACCATTTCTGGCGCTGGGGGCTCTAGCACTCACAGTGGCCTCAGCGGGCTCGGTACTAGGGGGCATGATCGGCGCCCCAGTCGCAGCGCAGCCAGCCGCAAAGACAACTTCACTCCAACCAATTGAAGGATGCCAAGCAGGTAGCTGCACGCTGAACTTCGGCAGTACCGCACAAATGGGCAATGGCACGATGAAAGCTTATGCTTTTGTACAGAGCGGGAAGCAAATCAAGGAAATTGGCGTCCTGATGGATGCAAAGGTTCTTGAAGGTCTTCCCCAGAATTGCGGTAGCGAAAAGCCAACAGCTGGTGCTAAATGGCTGATCTGTCAAGCGACTGATAAGAATCCAAAGGGGCAAATGAATGACACGATGGTCACGACTCTTGCCATGCCAAAAAATGTAGTCGACCTGGCAAATATTGACAAGCTAGACATCAGCTGGCTTCCGTTTGGACATGCCCCTGAGAAAGTATGGGACAAACCACAGTTTGATGTTCATTTTCCATTCCGCAATCCAACTGGCGGTCAAGACAGTAATAAGTTTTATGCACCGCAAGTGCCCACAAGTCAGCTTCCTTCTGGCTACATGGTGCTACCCGGCAGCGGCTTCCACTGGGACACCGAGGCCCTTCAAGGCCACTCCCATGCTGCCGACCCGAAGCAATCACCAGAATTTGCAGGCGGGCCTTTCCTGGCTAATTTCCTATACATTGCGTACAACGGCCGGGCAATTGGCTACGAAGTCTATGCAAGCACGCAATTGCTAAACAGCAAAGGAATCTACAATCGCAATCTCGATCTGCCAGAACAATCAGCTGGGACGAAGAATGTACCCTCAAAGCTGAGGATATCCTATGAGCCTCAACTGAATGCATATCGTGTATCCCTCTATGCCTACAAGGCCCTGCCAGAAGGCAATCAAGGTACCGGACACAAGCACTGACGACATTAAAAGAAGGCATCATGACACAACCTACATGGACACCCCTGGAAGAACCAGCGGAGGCAAGGCAGGCACGGCAACAAGCGAGTGGCGATAAGCCAAACGAAGCTGGTTTCTGGAATCGAGACGATCTGATCTACGTCGGTGATCTCAACTGGACACAATCGCCTAACTTTGTGGGGTATGAATTCATTACTGACATCAGACGCCGTGGCGTGAGTGGCTTCCAGTACCAGTACGGTTTACTTGGTTTGGGAGATCATGGTGAAATAGCTCAAACAATGATCTGTGAAGTCCGAGATCAGGAGGCTGATACCAATGGTTTCGACATGCTGGTCGGAACCGAGTGGCAACCCGGGCCACTCAAAGCCTGGTTAGATACACTGAGCCTAGAGGTTCAAGATGTAGCCAGGACTCGATACCGAGCCCTGGTGAACTGGGTCAAGGGCAGGCTCTAAGACTGATAAGCAGGATGGGTTGGTCTCAGTAACTTGTACACGCATATTTCTGAGACCAAACCATCATTAATTTTGTAGATCACAATCTCGCAAGCGAGGGGGTGATCCTGGTCATCAAGAGCAAGGAGCTCGCCCCAGACTTCCCCATTGAGATTAGGGTCAGCTTTGACGGATGTGCGTAGCAGCTTGTAATGAATATTCCGAGGCCAAAGGGCTTGCATACGCTCTAGAAAAGGGTGAGCAAGGTTGACATCAACCTCAGGCTCCCCAGGATGAACGGTAAGCAGATCCGTAGCAAAGATACTTGTCATTGCATCGACATTGCGCTCATTAAACGCACGAACGTAGCGATGCAAAGGTGTCTCAGAAGCATCACTATTTAAGAAAGGTGCATCTAACGATGGACTAGGGCTCATGCAGTGAGGAATGACTTCACCCATTGTGGCCTTGCCAGCACAACAAGGAGACGAGAGGGTACGACTTTGTTGTGAAATCAAGGCGGACGGTTGGCTGTCAAAGGGAAAGAGGGGTAGATTGGTAGGAAACTGAGGACCAGTTCCGTGCCAATCATCAAGGTTGTGTTCCACTCAGGGAGCGGGAACACCAAAGCCCTTGCAGAAGCTGTGCACAAAGGGGCACAGGCACATGGTGATGCCGAGCTCATGGAAATTGTCGGGTCACAAATTCAGGAGGGACGGTTTAAGGATGACGAATTCCTGAACAAACTCGACCAAGCTGACGCGATCATTTTTGGTAGTCCAACCTATATGGGTATGGTCAGCGGTCAGATGAAGGCGTTCCTCGACGCAACCAGCAGCCGTTGGATGGGAGGAACCTGGAATTCGAAGCTTGCTGCAGGTTTCACGACAAGCCTTGGGCTCAGCGGTGACAAGCAGTCAACCCTGAGCTACTTGGTCACTGTTGCCTGTCAACACGGCATGATCTGGGTCAGCAGTGATGCCCCGAATAGCCTGTTCAGCGGTGAATCGATGGAAGAAGCGACCAACAGGCTCAGCAGCTCAACAGGCGTGATGAGTCAGGTCAACTTCGGTGCTGAGTTCAAGCCAAGCAACGGTGATCTGAAGACAGGTGAAATGCTTGGAACAAGGGTGGCCAAGCTGGCTGCAAAACTAGGCGCCTAAACGAAAGCAGCCTAGGTATAAAAAAAGGGTGCCAAACGGCACCCTTTTTCATGAAGAATTGGAGCAAAATCAATCAGGCCTTGAGTTGCTCAACGAGCGTATACTGATCCCAAACATTCCAAAGCTCGGCAATTTTGTCGGCTTCTATTCTAAAAATTGTGATGCCATTAACGTCAATCTTTTTGTCGGTCGGAGGCATGCCGTAAAAGTTACCAGTTTGGGTACCGGTGCATTGCCAACGGCAAATGACCCGGTCACCCTGCTCATAAATGTCCTTGACATCGTAGAAAGCGTCAGGAATCCCGTCGAGAAAACCACCAATAAATCCCTTGGCAGCTTCAGCTCCAACAATGTCATGGGCATTAACATGGCCGACATAAGAATCGGTCAAAATCTGGTCAAGCAAATCAACGCGTTTCTCGTTATAAACGGTATAAAACTGAAGCGCAGCCTCGACAGTAGACGATGCCATGATGAATTCAGGGAAGGGATAGGGAGTCACTAAACAACTGATAGCTCGGGAAGCCCACTCTTCTTCTGAAAACAAGAGCCATGAGCCAAGTTAGTCAGTAAAAGAGGGGAAGCACCGCAGGTACCAACAGAATTAATGACCTTCCAATAAAAGGCTAGCAGCATTTTCAGCGAGAACCATCGTGGGGACGTGATTGTTTCCCGCAGTGGCGTGTGGAGTCACAGACGAATCTGCAATGCGGACACCCTTGACACCATGAACGCGCAAATGACCATCAACGACACTGCAATCTGGATCAGCTCCCATGGAACAGGTTGCCACTGGATGCCAAAGGGTGCTGGCACCGGCACGAATATAAGCTTCTGCATCGATGTCACCCGGTGCAAGTTCGTCTGCTGCAAAATCAGACATCGCTTTGGTCGTGGCTAGTTGCCTGATCACGTCAATTGACTTCTGGAAGACAGTCACATCAGCCTTGTCAGAGAGGTATTGGGGATCGATGACAATCTGTCCATCTGCCTGAAGGCGAATACTGCCGGAGCTGCGGGGTTGAACAAGAATCGGTAAAAAGATCATGACCGGCCCGCCCAAGGGCGGCAAAAATTGCTGCAAAGGCTGAGGGGACGCCGGTGTGTAGTTCAACTGCAGATCGGGGGCACCATAGGGACTATTTCCATTGAGATCAAGGAATAGGACGTTGCCTGTTAAGATCTCAGGTTCGGGCAGGGGTTTCTTGAGTCTATAAATAATAGGCAATTGCAAGTGGTCCATGAGCTGTTGACCCACAGCATTAAGATCCTGGTGAACCTTGAGACCTGCAGCCTGAAGGTCAGCTGCAGGTCCAATACCAGAGCGCAGCAGGATCTGTGGGGTCAGCAAAGCACCTGCGGTCAAAATGACGTCGCCATCGCAATGCATGGTGTGCTCATGACCTTCACTGTCGCGAACCACGACACCAGTGACCCTGCCATGCGAAGAATAGGCAAGTCTTTGAACAGGACTGTTGGGAGATATGGTTAACAATGGTGAGGCAAGAACTGGCTCAAGATAGGCATTGAATGCACTATGGCGATTGCCGTCCAAGCCAATATTGAATTGCAGCGGTCCGGCGCCACCAGCTTGCACTGGACCGTTGTAATCCCAATCATTTGCCTGATACCCCAGCTCCTTGGCCGCTGCTTGAAAGGGTTGGGAATAAGAACGCGGATCAGGGCAGCTGCGTACTGTCATCACGCCGCTTGAGTAGCGACCAGGTGCGGGACCGTCTACATAATTTTCGAGGCGAGATAAGGCCGTTTCAATCCTGGGACGACTCCAAAGATCACCACCCTTCTCAGCAAGAAGCTGATAGTCACCCTGGTGGCAACGAACGTACATCATCGCATTGATTGCAGAGCTACCGCCAACCAATCGGCCTTGATTGATCGTGATCTCGCGCCCTGCAAGCCCAGGCTGAGGGGAGGTCTTCAATGCCCAGTCGTGGGAAGAACCCCAAAGATTGGTGAAACCTCCAACGGAATCAACATTGGAAAAATGGCGCCTCAGAGGTCCAGCTTCGACAAGCAAGACCCGACGACCAGCGTCAATGAGACGCCTGGCAAGAACACATCCGGCTGCGCCGGCTCCAACAATGATGTGGTCGTAGCTGGCCATGGCGTGAAATGAGACTGAAAGAAGAAGCCTCTATGAAGACAAACTAGCCAAAATGAAGGGGAGCAAATGTGAAAAGAAGCTGAAAACCATACTGAGTTGCGTGAAGTACAAGACTTCGCGGCCATAATTGGATTGTCGTACGCGGATTCAGAGACCCGTGTCGCTTTCCAAGGCTCCGGTTGGCAACAAGAAACTCGCCGACATTTATTACAGCAAAGTGATGAATGGGGGCGTCGTCAGTGCCATACCCTCGATTCTGGGTGAAGACTTTACCTTCACAATCCCCACACACCCTGAAGTATTCCGTGGTATCAAGGGATTTGAAGAGGAGGTGAGTGGTCTGCATGGAGCATTCCCCGATGTCCATCTCGACGTGCACCACAGATGGATTTTTGATGATCTCATCCTGGGCCTGTGGACCGGAACAGGTACACACATTGGCAGCAAGCCACTCAGCACACCAGCGGGTCCGCTTCCTGCCACAGGCAATTCCTTTAAAATTGAAGGTGTGAGCTGGATCAAGGCCGATGGACAACAATTGCGTGAAAATCTGGCTAACGAAGACACCTTACGAATTGTGCACGATCTAGGTGTCAAGGACTGTTCAGCCTTGTACGTGGCAGCAGCATCGGCATTGGTACAGCAGGCGCAATTTGGACACTCAACCCAGGCCCAACCTGCTGCCAACAACGAAGTACTTGCAAAAGAGGTCCTGCTCAATCACCCGTTATTGACTCAGCACGCACGTGGACGCGGTCAGGTCAACTCGTTTTTCAGTTGTTATTGGAATGCGTTTGACAACGTCGATCTCCAAATTACACACAGCAAGTCTGGTGCAGGAGTCAATGCCTATCGATGGGTTTTTGAAGCAAATCACGTTAGACGATTCTTTGGAATTCCGGCAAGTGGCAAGCGCGTTCACCACCAAGGAGTAACAGTATGCATCACAAATACACGTGGCGAGGTTGAAATGATGTTCAGCAATGAAAACCTGATCGTCCTACTTGGACAAATGGAATCCGGTTCATGATTAAAAAAGATGTCAATGCCGCGACTGGCTTCCACCACGGCTAGAAATAAATAGGCTCGAGAAAGAGCCTGTGAGTTCCGTGCATGACAGGCGGAGCCCAATCACGAAGCTTGAATCCCACTAATAACAATCACAACACAAAAAAACAATGTCATTCACCCACCCCGAACTCTGGGCCTTCGCTAGCACGTGGTATCGCTACCTTGATGTGCATGCGCCGCTAGAAAGCTTTCGGAGCCTCATTACAGAAGATGCAGAATTTGTCTTTCCTGAGGTAACGGTCAAAGGCTTCTCTGGCTACCAAGGCTGGTATGACACGGTTGTCGGCATCTTTTTTGATGAGCAGCATACACTAAAAATTGCTGACATTCAAAACGATTCTGGCCAAGAATGTACCGCACATGTTGTTGTCAATTGGCATGCAAGCATCTGGACCCCACCAGCACCACTCAGCACTCGCTTGATGATGGATGCAGATCAGACCTGGACCGTTAGGCGCACAGACGAAGGCTTGAGGGTTGCCAAGTATGTTGTCAACAATATGACCTACGAACCGGGTTCCTGCAAACTCTGACCCAAAACCAAGATACCTCAACCGGATTGTTTTCACTTCTCACCTATTAACAACATCATGAAAAACGTACCCGACACAAAGCTTGGGAATCTGTACAGAGAACACATCAATCTAATCCTTAAAAAGGACATCGAGGCCTGCCTGCGGCAATATGCACCCGACGCTCTACTGATCTCCAGCTTTGAAAAGACTCCTAAGTATTTCCGAGGGAGAGATGAGTTACGCGAGCATTTTCAAGGAATCCTCGGCATTGATGGTCTGGAAACGGAAATTGCCTTCTGGGCCGAGACAGAAAATCCGACAACACTGATGATTGTTGAAGCAATCACAATGCAGACCCCTGGAGGTGAAGCAAAAATGCGTTTTGCCGATAGCTGGGTACTGAATGAAAAGGGCGAAATCCAAATTCATTTTGCAGGCATGACCCAGTACCCAGATGGTTCAGTAGCCTGAACTGGCAACTAAACAATTAGAAACCGAGTGACTTTCTGAGCCATAGAACATCATGCTTCAAATCATTTCCCAACTAGCCCTCACATGCAAAGATCAGGCGACTACTGAGTCCTGGTATTGCAACAACTTTGGCTTTAAGCGAGCACGGGTAGCAAAACTACCAGATGGCCATGAGATCATCTTCATTAAGATGGCAGACTCAAGTTTCTACCTTGAACTCTTCTGGTCAGATAGTGAGTCAGGCCTTCCAGACGCGATCAACGATGGTCCAACTTATCCCGGATTCAGACACCTTGCATTCAAGGTCGATGATGTGGATAAAAAACTGGCATCAATGAACAGCGTAGATATTACACTCGGCCCCCTCGACTTCGATGACTTCATCCCTGGATGGCGAACTGTGTGGATCAGAGATCCAGACGGGCGAATTGTCGAAATCTCGCAGGGGTTTACGGACGAAACCTGATCAAACTAGCCTTTTCGCAGTATGGAAAGCGAAGAAGGCAAGGCCTAGCTCACATTAAATGCAACACATATTCGATCCCCTTCGGCAACGAAGGGGATCGTTTCATGTGGCAAGAAAGACGGGAAGAGAACAAGAAGACCTGGTCTCGGAGTCACAGTGAAGCCGCATGCAGGTTCTTGCCAAAGAGGATTGGGACTAAACCAGAGGCTCCCCTCGTTACTGGCATTGGCGGCAAGCTTTGGTGGTGTGCTGAGGTAAAGTACGCCACTGATTTGTGCTTCTGGATGGGTATGGCGTAGCTGCTGTCCCCCAGGACGCAAAACAACTGCCCAACCGCTGTAACGGTCTAGAGAAGATCGATTTTCATGGAGCTTGAACGGAAACTGGTCTTGGTGTTGATGGCGATAGGCCTCAACAGCAGGTGACAGATAGGACAGCAAGCTTTGACTGAATTGATCATCCGAACGGTTCAGCAGTTCATGTGACTGCAAACCACCAACTGTTGGCTTGCCCGGTCGATTATCAATCAGGCTGGGGTCAGATTTCAGCCAAGTGATCCATTGAGAAAGCAGAGGGTCATGGGAATGGAACAGCTGTTGCTGCTGCACCAATGATGAATACTCCAAGGGCCATTGAGGGAATGTAAGTGCACGCTGACTGGGTGGAAGATCTGCCCAAGCGGCAAGCAACTGAGCAGGAAATGCTCCGTGAGTAGCGGTGAAAGCACTGAGAACACGGCCAGCAGCTTCGGGCCAGTCACCACGATCCATCGCGGTGAAGATCAATGGCAACTGCACTTGTAGGTCAGATGGCTGCTCGTC
Source organism: Cyanobium sp. C1_MAG_00004 (assembly GCA_027486935.1). Classification (GTDB taxonomy): domain Bacteria; phylum Cyanobacteriota; class Cyanobacteriia; order PCC-6307; family Cyanobiaceae; genus RGUW01. The sequence continues at coordinate 18,309 of JAIXOF010000164.1, forward strand.
AAGGAGCCTCTGCCAATGCATTCGTGCCTCTTCTAGCTCACCATTGTGGCGGCATAACTCGGCCTGCAGCAAACGTGCATAGCGAGAATGGGGGTCCAAGACAAGCAGTTCATCAACAATCCTGCGCGCTAGCTGTCGATCACCATAGTCAAGATGAAAACGGGCTGCATTCATCAGGACCGCAGGATGTTGAGGCCAGCGTGCAAGAAGATTGGAATAACAGGAAGTAGCCTTAAGAACAGAACCGGATTCAGTCAGGGCAAGAGCAAGATTGAGCTGCGGCTCCACCGCATCAGGATGAGATTGCACAAGAGCCTCGAGAATCAACGCAGCTCGCTGGATATGTCCACATGCCATCAGTGCTTCTGACAAAGACAATTGCAAAGCAGCTTCGTTGGGGCGCAGCCGATCTGCAACAGTCAACCAGCGCAGGGCCAAAGCAGATTCACTCGCGCGGAGTGCAGACTGACCAATCAGGGCAGCGAAGGCCGCAGGGAACGAATCATCCGGTTGAAGGTCTTGACTGAGCTTGAGAACCTCCTCAAAGCGGCCAAGCTGGAAATACAAGCGGGCCAGGTTGGTACGGATGGGCATTGCCCCAGGGTCAAGCTCAAGAGCCTTCGTCCAAAGCTGCTCAGCCAAATGAGGTTGACCACTACGTGCCATGGCAACCGCCTGTCCGTTCAACGCTTGGACTTGGTTCTGACGGTTGGAGTGCATCGACAAGCTCAAAGAACCTTGACTCTGTCACCATACAGAAAAAACCCCCGGAGCTTTCGCCCCGGGGAATAGTCAACGTCAAAGCATGCTTTGAGGAAGTCGATCAATTGGTCGCTAGAGCACCGGGAATTCCTCAGCAAGCTCAGCATCCTCCAAAGACTGACGAACCTCAGCAGAGGGGTTCCGAAGTGAGAGCTGGAATTGGGAACCAGCTCGCTGCTTGGTGAAAAGAAGATAATTCCAGCCTGTATTGCTGATGAATTTCAGGTGGGTCAAATCAAGAACAAGACCTTTGAGCCCTTGCAGCTTTTCAACCTGCTGCTTGAGATAACGCAACGAAGACGTGTTCAATTCGCCATTCAGGGAGAAAGTGGCTATGCCATTCTCATAGGTAAGGAGATTGGCATCAAAACCCATGCCAGCAGGTGTAATGCGGCAACGAACTTTCAACGGCTCTGTGGAATCTGGCAGATTGACACACAACTTCTGGCGATCAAAATTCTCGTAAATCTTATCGTCAATCCAAACCTCTGTGAGCTCGATACTACCCTTGGGGAGCAAATCAGGAGCAACCCTGAGAATATTGTCGGGCCAAGCACCAGGATTCGGACTGAAGTAGAAGTCCATTGGCTGACGATTGACAAGAAGATTCGTGTAAATCGCCGCCAAGAAGCAGAGTTCAAATGAGTGGTAACCAGCCATTGAGTGGCTGCCCTTACCGCGCTCGGTACCTAGTGCATAGGGCTGGCCATTGGCAAGGACGTTGAAATAAATTCCGCCCTCTTCATAATCAAGGAACCAACCGTTGTAGAAGGCAGAACCCTCACGGGCATAACGCAAATACTCAGGCTTATCGTTATAAACACCGGCCATGATGTAGTAAGCGAGGATGCCCTGCTCCTGCTGCCACCAAGCCTTGCGGTCATGCCAAACAAGACGATGGAAATCCTCACCGTCTTTCTTGGTACGTTCCATCATGTCGTACCAGCCACCGCGCTGATTATCACAGCCAGCTGCTGGAATCGCATCAGCAATTTGATGGGCGAAAGTCTTATAGCTCTCCTTCTGACGCAGACTCTGCATTCGCGTCAGATTCCAGGCAACTTTGAGGTTATGTCCAACAACACAACGTGCCTGGTGGATACCCCATTTAAGGTCGTGACTCCAGTCGTCAAAGAACTTTTCGTTCATGAATGGACTGTAACCATAATCCGGGAAGTGATCACAAATGGTATCAAAGGTAGACTCCAGGAAGTCGGCATATTCTGTATTTTCAGTCGCAAGATAAAGGTTAATCAAATAGGCTGGTGCATGATCGCCTACAGAGTTCCAATTCTTCTTAGCCTTATTGATTCCGAGCGAATCCGCCTTGGCGTCAAAAGTAACAGGATCAACGTGGGAATAGTAGCCACCATAAGGACCATGGTCCTTGTAATATCGATTAAGGAAGGAAATAGTATCCTCAATATCAACGAGAATCTCCTTGTCGCCCGTCAGGCGATAGGTCTGAGTTGGGCCTGCCAGTGCATAGATCTGCTCATAGCAGGGAATGGCATTACCGCCTTCATCCCCGCCGGCGGTCGACCCCATGTACTTTCGGACTGAGCCGTCAGATTGAATATCAATCTGGCTATACCAATAAGTAATGCCCTCAGTAGTATCTTTATGCCTGAAGTGTTGCTGCATATATGCAGTACCCTTCGTTGCTGCCTCAAGGGCACGTTCATCACCAGTCATCATGTAGGCCGTGGCAAAGCCATAGACCAGACGTGAAACAGTATCTAGATTCTGGACACCATCGAGCTTCTTGCCTTCAGCACTTAGGTCAGTGCGGAAGTTCTTGAAGTCAATCGTTTCGCCTTCATTGACCTGGAACTGTGATTCGAGGTAAAAATTAAGAAGCTGTTGAATTTGATGAATCCACCAGTTCTGCTCTTCAAAGCGAAGGTGATCAGCTGAACGACCAAACACAAGTATGTGCTTGGCTTCAAACTTCAGGCCACTTGCTTCAGGATAGAAAACGCCATAAGCATGCATGAACCTCCCCACGACGAGAAGATCGGCCATACTGGGAGCGACCTGAAAGGGCTCACCAAGATTCCGAACGAGCTCTGCATAGCAGGCAGCAGTGACTTTGACGGTAAAAATGCGGCCGTCAGAGGTCTCAACCTCAACAAAACCCTGACTATCAAAAACGCCAGGGAAATCAACTTTACGAATGTAGCCAGCGATCAGATCAGAGAAAGAAAAATTGAGCTGTCCGGTCATGGGAAAGTCTTGAGGATGAAAAATGATTGATTAAATAAAAAATGACGAGTCGCTTTTAAGATTTCAATTGTTCATGCCCCACCCCCTGGCGCTGGGACCCTTGTTGTGAGTGCAACAATGCTGCGGGCAGTAACAAGGTATGAATCATTCGTGAAGATGGGCGCATCTTCAAGTGGGAGAATATCCATTGGCGAAGGCTGGGCAGTATCGATGGTGCGTCTCCATGTCAAACCCGCGAAGTTAGGCACCTCAAATTCAACTGCTTCCCAATGCATGTTCATCATCACATGAACATTGGCTAGACCATCAGTATCTTCAGCGACATCGCCAAGGGTGACTGCCAAGCAGCATGCATTGGGATCCTGCCAATTGGGCTGATTAAGCTGGGGACCATGCCAGCTGATCTCAGAAACGCCATATCGGTTCTGCTTGTCTGCAGTAAAGAACTTACCCTTAAAGTGAAGTATATAATCCTCGCGCTTTTGCATCAATAAGTGCCAAAAGCGAATCATCTCCTGAGAATCCGCAGATCCAATTTTTTCCCAGTCATACCAGTTCAGCTCATTATCTTGACAGTAGGTGTTGTTGTTGCCCTTCTGACTACGCATGAATTCGTCGCCACCGACGATCATGGGTACACCCATAGATAGCATCAACATACAAGCAAAGTTCTTAACTTGGCGCTTGCGAAGATCGTTGACAAACTGGTCACTCGTTTCTCCCTCGGCTCCACAATTCCAGCTTAAATTATCAGAAATTCCATCATTATTTCCCTCACCGTTGGCCCAATTACGCTTCTCATTGTAGGCGCACAGATCATACAAAGTAAAACCGTCATGGGCAGTAATGAAATTCACACTGTTGACGGGATCCTCATGCTGCCATTGGTAAAGATCTGCACTACCTGTGATGCGCGAAGCTACTTCACCAATTACACCAGGATCACCTTTGACGAATCGGCGAATAGCATCTCGATATTTGCCATTCCACTCAGCCCAGCGAGCTCCGGGGAAGTAGCCAATTTGATAGAGACCAGCCGCATCCCAGGCTTCAGCAATCACCTTGCTGGAGCCGAGCACATCGTCGAGCTCAATGGACCAGATCACCGGAGGATGCGGCAAGGGGGATCCATCTTCACCTCGGGTAAGGACCGACCCCTCGTCAAAACGGAAGCCGTCGACATGCATCTCCTGCACCCAATAGCGCAGACAATCCAGAATTAATTTCTCACCAATGGGGTGATTACAATTGAAGGTATTACCACAGCCTGTGTAGTCGTAGTAAAACTCCTTCGAACCGTTTTGGCCAGTTAGGTAGTAATAAGTACTATTGTCAAAGCCTTTAAAAGAGAACGTTGGCCCCTGATGGTTGCCCTCATCAGTGTGGTTAAAGACAACATCGAGGATAACTTCAATCCCTGCCTTGTGAAAGGCCTTGACCATATCTCGGAATTCATCAACGTGACAGCCCGACTCAGGGCTTGTGCAATACGCTTGATGAGGGGCGAAATACCCCATGGTGCTGTAGCCCCAGTAGTTGACGAGCTTCTGACCTTCGAATTCCTTGAATACGTCTGTGCAATCAAAGCTGAAAACAGGCAACAGTTCGACAGCAGTCACCCCCAGTGACTTCAGATAGGGTATTTTTTCAATTGCCCCTAAAAATGTTCCTGGATTCTTCACCCCACTGGTTGGGCTCTTGGTGAAACCTCCAATGTGCATCTCATAGATAACGGTTTCAGCCATCGGGCGACGCAGTGGTTGATCGCCTTCCCAGTCATACCCCCTGGGATCAATAACTACACTGCGGATGCTCTGGTGAAGGTTGTCACCTGGTTGGCAAGCAGCACCTCGATTCCAAAGACCGAGATAATTACCCTTTGAATAAGGATCAACAAGAACCTTCTGTGGATCAAAGCGATGGCCGTTCCAGGGCTCATTCGGGCCGTTCACTCTGTAGGCATAGCCGATGCCTGGTTTTAAACCCTGAATATAGACGTGCCAAAGGTAAAAACTTTTGTTTGAAACTGGATTCAGATCAATGACTTTAAAGGGATCAGGGTCACTGGGATGCCTGAACAAAAGCAACTGAACCGATGTAGCATTAGCACTATAAACAGAAAAATTCACCCCTTCGTCGTCAACTGTTGCGCCGAAAGGATGGGGTGAACCAGAGTAAATTCGAAATTCTTCCCCTGCTGAGCTCAGCGGGCGTCCTTTAAGGATCTGGGAAGGGGAGCTTGCAAGAGTCATGGAGGGAAGCTCAGTAAGAGGAAGGAGAAAGGACTGTCAGGAAAAAATTGGTCGTATCTTCACACCATTGAAATCGTCATGGTCCTAGACAGTTACTGAGCCGTTCATTAGCCCCTTTCATTGTCCGCACTTCACGCCAACCAGATCTGGGCGGACATCGCCTTCCAGAACTAAATTGATCAGGTAGGGACCCTGATAAGCCAACATACGCTCGATCGCAGGCTGAACTTGATCCGGATTCCAAACCCTTTCGCCAGCCACTCCAAAGCTCTGCGCAATAACGTCAAATGAGATTTCCGGATTGGACAGATCAAAGGACGTCGGGAAAGACCTACCCTCAATACCTCTTTCTTTCCAGTATTGAGTAATGTTCGCCTGCAACAGCCGATAGGAACGGTTTTGGCAAACAACAAACTTGGCATTCACACCGTGGCGAGCTGCCGTCCAGAGGCATTGAATGGTATACATGCTGCCGCCATCGCCAGAAAAGCCAACAACCGTTTGGTCTGGATGCGCAAGCTTGGCTCCGATTGCACCTGGGAAACCTGTTCCCAGTGAGCCACCCCTAGTCAACATCTTATCGCCTGGCTTTATGCCGGGAATAAAGTACTCAAGAGGAGGGGAATTTGTCAGCGCCTCGTCGAATATAATTGAATTCTCTGGCAAAAGCTCTGCCAACGTCTTCATGAAAAAGCCGGATTTCATGTACGTTGTTTGATCATCGTATGCCTCACTCGCCAGTTTTGGTGTGGCTTCGTAGATTTCGGGAATCTTGCTGTTAGCGCGTGGCGAAGCGTCTGAGTGCTGGCGCAAACGTGATGCGGCAGCCTGCTCAAATTCCAATGATGATTCGGCTCTAAGCCGACTCAACAGGGCATCAACAAAAGCGAGGGGTCTACACACATAGGAATAGTCAACCCGATGATTCTTGGCAATGTTATTTATATTCGTGTCAGCGTGAACCACTGTCGTACCTGGCGAAAAGATATCGCCTAGATGAGGGAAGACCTCGGGCAGCAGATAGCAACCCAGCGCCAGAACAAAATCGGCCTCCTGGATCAAGGGCAGACTGGCAAAGCCGAACATATGGCCTGTGCTGCCGAAATACAAGGGATGGTTACGGGGAAAGTTCACCTCGCCACCATCTGCCTCATAAACCTTGGCGCCCATCCGCTCTGCCAATTCGACGATTGGAGCAAGACCACGGTCAGCGGTACATCCCAGTCCTGCCTTGGAAGTCCAGGCGACACCGTCGCCAGCCAAAATGATCGGATTTTTGGCGTTCTGAATCAAGCCAATCAAACGATCCAGGCTTTGTTCATGCGGAACAGTGTCAAAGCTTGGAATATGCGCAGGAAAAATCTCCTCAGTTACTTCCTGATCGAGGATGTCTTCCGGTAGACATAGATAAACCGGCCCGCATGGTGGAGTGCAGGCAATCTTGATGGCTCGTCTGACCATGCGCAGCAAACTTGAAGGATGCTGAACCATGGCTGACCATTTGGTCACTGGTTTAGCCATGGCGACAAGATCAGCCGCCATCTGAGCATCCATTGCCTGATATTTGATTCCGGAATCCCCCCCGATGACGACCAAAGGAGATTGCCCTTTGTAGGCCTGGTAAAGATTGCCAATGGCATTACCAAGTCCTGGCGAACTGTGAATCTGAACCAGGGCCGGCTTGAAGCGGGCCCTGGCGTAGCCATCTGCACAGAGGACAGCGATTGACTCTTGAAGTGTCAGCACATACCGCATCTGCGGCAAGTCCTCAATAGCATCAAGAAATCCCTGCTCGACAGTGCCAGGGTTGCCGAACATGTGGTCAATACCGTTAGCCAGGAATTGACGCAGAATCGCTTCGTGTCCCCTCATCATGCACTCAGGTGTTTAGCTTTGGACGAATGTGATTTGTACTAGCCAACCAACTGGCCCATCACCAGCCGTAACGGCGCAGGCCCTGTTCAAGAACCTTGACCATCAGCTCACCGACAAGTTGCGAATCCTGGGTTGAGCGGCCGGTCAGGAATGGGTAATCCAGAATGGTGGACAGGGTCTTGCCGACGCCTCCGTGGTACTTGCCATGGGGTCCAGTTGCGTCACGCAGGATGTACTCCAACGGATAGAACGGAGGCCCAAAGTTGGCGGAGGTGTTCATGGGCTGGCCGTCATAGCCGTACATCTGCGCAAAACCAGTGCCTTCCTTGTAGTCATATTCACGGGCATGACCGGTGACATGCTTGCCCCAGATGATGCTCTTGCGCTCTGTCCAATCGCGAGCGAAGGCCAGGCAGGTGACGCAATAGCACTCAGCGGCGATGAGCTTGTCGCGATTCACATAACCCAGAATCAGGTTATGCAAACGCTCATTGTTGACCATATCGACCATGGGACCGCTGCCACCAGGCAACAGGAGGGCGTCATAGCCATCAACAAACTTGGCCCAGAACTCGTCACGTTTGTTATTGAAAGCCTCGAGATCGTGACCAAAATTTGGGCTGTTGAAGTAAGGCATCAACGGCAGCTGCTCTGCCAGATTGATCGGATTGTTGAGCAAATCTGAATTCTCAACCTCCTTGGTGCGGCGAGCAAAGTGCTCGCTCGTGACACCCTTGTCCAGCGGAGGATCGATGTAGGTGGGGTCGTAGCTAGGGGGCAGTGCCGGTGGCTTGCGACCAAAGGGAGTCATGAAATCGAGCTGGTAGCCCGCTCCGGTGAGCACATCCAGGGGGCCGATCAGCTCCTCCCCCCAGTACCCCCACTCGGACAGAACGACAAGGATGCGCTTGCTCATGGCTTGGCGATTGAAGGGCATGGAGCCCGGCTATGACTCTCTAGCAGTGTCTGAACGGCAGGGCCAGAAACACTGATACAAGTTTTCAAATCCTCAACAGTCGCTTCCTACCATTGATTTCAAACACTGCAGCCGTTGATTTTCGTGGCTAGCACGGAAGGACACCAACGGCGACCCGGCATCCCATGGTTCAACCCTTCCCCTGCCACAGTCGCCACCATCTTTTCGGCGATCAAATTCACAGCGTTTCTGTGCTGGGTAACGTTAATGCCCGGCGCTGGCGCTGGAATCCTTTTGATTCAGACCTGGAGCTTGTGCGGGTCGACGATCACCTGTGGGAGCGGCCCCTGAGGCTGCAAGCTGCGCGTGGTCCTGAACACAGCGGCCTGTACGCCCTGCGGCTTGTGGTCAACCACAACCCCAGACGGCAGCTCAAAGCCAGCAGCAGCGGCCACAGCGATGGCCTCTGCTGCTGGCATCTGGCTGAGGACCCGTTGGGCGAGCGATACGACAATCTGCGCTTCAAGGCCAACCACGATGGCGAGGCCCTACTTCGCTACGACAGCAGCCGACAGATCGTGAGCCTGATTCCATGCGCCTCTGCCGCAGGGGACGTCTCATGGATCGAGCCGATCGAGACAATCGAGAGCTACGAGCTCAATGGTTTTGTCTGGGACGAGCTCGACATGTTCAACAAGTTCCAGACCCGCAGGCCAGGGCGTGCGTTCAAACAGGATCCCGATGGCGCCTGGTCGCTTGAGGTCCCCCTCAAGCGCAATGGGGGCATCGACTTTCGCGCTGATGGGGTTTACCAGTTTCTGATCTCTGCGCAGCAGGATGAGGACTACGGCTTTGCCGCGCTCAATGACGGTCGCGGAACCCTGGTGCGGGGAACGGGCTTTGGCAGCAGCCATGGCACCGCCATGCACTCGGGCTGCACCATCAAGGTGGAGGCGGATGGTCCCCACCGCTTTCGACTGGTGGATCCCCACATCCATCCGCGCATCGAGGTGCAGGCCCCGGATGGCTCACCCGTGCCGCTACTGAACCGCCGCGACTCGATTCAGCTGCTGGGCTCGGTGCACAAGGAATCACCCTTTGACCCGACGCTGCCCGGTCGCAACCTTGAGCCTGCTGGCTCCGATGGCAATCTGCTGAGCCTCGAGCTCGAGGCCGCAGCCGGAGAGCACGTGATCAACTTTGCCATTGGCGGCGAGTTGTTCCTCGACACCATGGGCTTCGGCTGCTGGCTTGAGGAGACCGATCAAACCGAAGGAATGGCCCTGCGCGGCATTGCCTGGCACGGCAAACCGCAGGAGTGGAACATCTTTTTCAAACTCAGCCAGGCGAGCCGTCTGCGGTTCAGTTATCAACTGGAGCGTGACGAGTTCGCCATCGCGGTCGTGGACGGTCCGGGACGACTGGAGCCCACAACTGGCCTGAGCAGCCTCTCACTAGTGGGCAGCTTCGACTCTCCTCTGGAGGCCTGGAACCCCCGCTCGGCCGCCAACCTGATGGAACACCTTGGTGGGGGTCGCTACCAGCGCTGTGTATTACTCAAGGCAGGAACGACCTATAGCTACAAATACGTCGGCAATCGCAGTGATTGGCAACTGGTCTTCGCCGACTACGAGCTCGACAGCTACGGCACGGACTTTAATGGTGACAATCCAGCCGCTGGAGACCCGAGCCAACGGCAATTGCGCCGCCATGGCCAGCTCACGACCCATGGCAATCCACCAGCCCTTAACTTCACGCCGATCCATAGCGGCCCCCATCGTTTTTTTGCCGATGTGATTAGCGGGGCCTACTCGGTTCACCCGCTCTGAGGTGTGATGCTCGCCAGCGTTCTGCCCGTGCCGTTCGAAATGCCGCCGATGACCCAGGGGGGCAGCCAATGGGATGCCCTGCTCTGGGGTTTTGTGGCCTCGGTCTCACTGCTGGTTTCAGCCGTGGTGGGAAGCCGTCTGAAGCCGGGAACCAAGACCGTGGCGGGCCTGCTGGCTTTCACTGCAGGAGTGCTGATCGCCCTCCTGTCGTACGACCTGATCGGCGAGGCCTTTGCAGTGGGTGGTCTGGCACCATCGTTTTTGGGCATGGGCATCGGTCTGTTGGCCTACGTCAGTGCCAACCGCTGGCTGGCCAGGCTGGGCAACCGTGATCGCCGTTCCTGTGAACACGGCGGGAACGCCACCGCCAGCACTGGTGCCATGGCCCTGGTCCTGGGCGCGTTGATCGATGGCATCCCTGAGGCGGCCAGCATCGGCATCGGCCTGCTCGAAACGCGGTTCATCAGCGTGGCGGTGATTGCCGGTGTATTCATCGCCAACATTCCCGAAGGGCTCGCCAGCGGGGCGGGCCTGAGCCGCACCGGCTTGTCGCACAGACGAATCGCATTGATCTGGGGCCTGGTGACGCTGGCCTGCACGCTGTCGTCCTGGCTGGCCTTTGTGTTGCTTCGCGAGAGCGGCCCGTTTGTGCAGGCAGCGCTGATCGCGACTGCCGGCGGTGGCATCCTGGCGATGACCCTACAGACCGTCATCCCGGAAGCCTTTGATGGAACGGACGATCTGATCAGCGTGCTGGGGGCGATCGGCTTTGCCGTTGTCTTCACGCTTTCCCACGTCGTCGCCATCCGTTGAGGCTGACTCAGAACAGCAACAGACAGGCACCCCGCGCCGACGCCTGCACCAGTGGGGAAGGACCGAAGCCGACACCGGAGGGATGCACGGCTGAAATCGTGATCAACAGCAGCCCAACCAGGGCCAACAAACGCCAGCTCTTCAGGGACAGGGCCCATCGACTGAGCCAGGCTGGATCACGACCAAGGGGTTCAGCAGCCTTGGCAGCCGAGAGGCCCGGCAGGACGAGCAACAACACGGCCAGGCTCAAGGGCCTGAGCCAAAGATCGTCGACCAGTTGGTAGACGAACAGGGCAGCCAGCAACGGCAGGGCGAATGGCGCCATCTGCCGAAGGTGCTGAACACGACGCGGGACGAACGCGGTGGCCAATAAAGCCGCTGCCACCGAGCCGATCAGACCGGTCCCCTGCAGCAGCGCCAACCACAAATTGTGAGGAGTGCAGGCCGGGGAGCCCGGCGGGATCGCCGCGATCCCCTGCCCCAGCCAGGGATGGGCCAACACGGAGCGTGCATAGGCCGACCAGAGCACAAGGCGTTTGTCGGTTTCGGGTGCGGCCGGTGTGAGCTCAGCGGCATTGCGGTCGACCAGCAAACCGAAGAACTGACCGCCGTCGACACCCCCGCTCAGCAGGGCCCCCAGCAGGGCCCCACTGAGCAAGGCGGCGACGGACCACCAGCACAGCCTCCGTTGGGCCGGGCCGCTCTGCAGACCCAGCACTGCCAGCGTTGCGGTGCCGAGGCTGATGGCGACAAACGCACCGTCACCCTGGCTGAGCACGACCTGGGCCATGCCCAGCCAGGGCACCCCGATGGCCACCAGCCACCAGAACCATCGGCGGTGTCGAATCACACCACGCTGCAGTTGCTGCAGCAGAGGGATGAACGTCCAGATCAACAGCACGGTGAGCTGGTTGGCCCAGCGGGGATTGAGAAACAGGTAGGGGGCTGAGGCGATCTGGCCATCGGGACCGAGCCTCTGAACCCACATGTAGGGAGCGACCCGATGCAGGTGATCCAGCAGCCAAAGCCCCACATCGATGCCCAGCAAGGCCAGGCTGAACAACGCCAGCAGCCGGATGGTGTCGCCTGTGTGGTGCTGCCAGGCATCGCGCAACAGCGGCAGCAGGGAAAACTGCAGCAGGAGCAGACCCAGAAACCCCAGAGAGATCCAGGGGAGCGGACCTGCTGCCCCCGACAGCAACGCCATGGCTGTCAAGCCCAGCAACCCCAGCCCATACCAGCCGCTTAAGGGCTTGTGACCCAGGGCACCTACCGGTTGAGGGCGATAGCTCCAGGCCAGAAGACCAACAGCAACCAGCAACTCGACCAGGCGCTGGGCCTGAAACTTGAGCTGGGGAATCGGCTCGGCCAGGGAGACAACGATGCCGACAAGCAGCAGCAACAGCGCCCAGCGCAGGGGGTTGCGGCGTTGCCGCTGATCGATCACAACACCCCAGGGCGCAGATCAGAGTGCGAAGCCGGGCTCGATGGTTGCCATGGCCCGCTGGGCCCGCTCACACAAGTCGCCGTGAAGCAGACCATGGCTCGCAATCAGGCAACCTGCCTGGCGCACGTCACCGCTGTTGTAGACGAGGGGGCGGCCATCGGCATGACTGAAGGCCCCACCCGCCGCCAACAGCACGGCCTCGGGGGCGGCCATATCCCAATCCTTGGGAGCGCTGGTGCCAGACAACGAGATGTAGAGGTCCGTCTCGCCGCGCAGGATGGTGGCCACCTTGCCGCCGACGCTGCCGATCGAGCGGGTCTGGCCGACCTCCAGGGCGACCAGCAACTGCTCGAGGCGCTGGTCGCGGTGATTGCGGCTGGCCACCAGCACCAGCTCGGCAGGTGTGCGCCGGTCGCTCAAGCGCACCGGGGTCTGTTGGCCGGCGCGGTTCTCGCACCAGGCCTTGCCGGCGGTGTCATCGAGCAGGCCGAACCAGAGCTCTTCGAGCGCGGGCAACAGCACCACACCCAGGACAGGCCTGTTGTTGCGCACTAGAGCCAGATGCACGGCGTACTCGCCCGTGCCCTGCAGAAAGTCCTTGGTGCCATCGAGGGGATCAAGGATCCACAACCACTCGGCCGCAAGAGGCTCACCCGGCACCAGCTGCTCCTTGGCCGTCTCCTCGCTGAGCAGAGTCCAGGGAGCCAGAGGGAACGCCTGCTGCAGGCCATCGAGCAGCCAACGGTTAACCGCCAGATCGGCGGCGCTGACCGGACCCTCACCACCGTCATCGACGCTCAAAGCGCGAGAAAAGCCATAGGGGGGCTGCTCACCGCGGGCATAGGCCAACAGGATGTCGGCCGCCCCCCAGGCCAGGCGCCGCAACTCAGACAAGAGCGCCACGCTGCTGATGCCTTCGGGCACAAGGGCAGATGGGGGCATCATGGAACCAGAACAGGGGGCGGCGCCCCAACGAGGTGCATTGTGCAGGAGGCCGAACCCGCCGCCGGTGTGCTGTATCTGGTGGGGACACCGATCGGCAATCTGGGCGATCTGACGCCCCGGGCCCGGCAGGTGCTGGCCGGCGTGAGCCTGATCGCCTGCGAGGACACCCGCCGCAGCGGGCTGCTGTTGCACCAGCTGGGGCTGCGTCAGGGCGAGAAGGTCGCACGGTTGGTGAGCTTTCATCAGCACAACCAGAACAGCCGCATCCCTGAACTGCTGGCAGCCCTGGCCGCCGGTCACGCGGTGGCTGTGGTCAGTGATGCAGGCCTGCCTGGCATCTCGGATCCCGGCGAGGCCCTGGTGGCTGCCGCCCGCCACCATGGGCATGGGGTGATCTGCGTGCCCGGTCCCAGTGCCGTGACCACCGCCCTGGTCAGCAGCGGCCTGCCGACCGAACGGTTCTGCTTTGAGGGATTTTTGCCGGCCAAGGCCTCCCAGCGGCGGGCGCGACTGGCTGAACTGGCCGATGAGCCGCGCACGGTGGTGCTGTTCGAGGCGCCGCACCGGTTGCTGGAGCTGCTCGAAGACCTGCTCGCCAGCCTGGGGGACCGGCCGCTGCGGGTCGCCCGCGAGCTGACCAAACGCCATGAAGAACAGGTCGGTCCGTCGGTGAGTGCTGCCCTGGAGCACTTTCGGCGGGTCGCACCCCAGGGCGAATGCACCCTGGTGCTGGGGGGGGCGCCGCCGGCTGCCGCCGCGGTCTGGAACGAGACGGAGCTGCGCAGCGAACTGGCGGCGCTGTTGGCCCAGGGGCTAAGCCGGCGGGAAGCAGCGCGCACCCTGGCAGAGCGCAGCGGCCACAGCAAACGGGAGCTGTATGGATTGCTGCATCAGGAGGCGGCAGACTCCTGATCAGACCTTCCTTCGATGGAATGCTGCTGCGCCTGCGCCTGACCATGACCAGCCTGATCGGCGGTGGGCTGTTGCTGCTGCTGCTGTGTCTGGGGGCCCAGAACCTGGACAACCGGCCGCAGCTCAATCTCGGGGTCGGGCGCAGTGCTCCGTTGCCGGTTGGCTTCGTCGTCGGGATCGCGATGGTGATCGGGGTGATCAGCGGCGGGATCACTGCCGCTCTGCTGGCACCCCAACAAGAGGATTAGCAGCCCGGCAGGGCGTAGAGGTTGCCTTCAACCACCAATCGGGTGATGCCCTTGACCTGCAGGTAAGAGGCACGGCGCACGAACACGTCAGGATCGGGCATCTTGATCACCCGCTGGGTACGGCCGCAATGACGCTTGGCCTGCCTGGGGTTGGCAAACAGCTGCAGGGCCTGCAGCTCTTCTTCATCGGGGGGAAGCTGACCCAGCTCGGTGAACTCGCGCAGCGGCCTGGCCTGCAGTTCAACGGTCTTGTCGACCAGCATGTAGAGACTTTCGGGAAATTCAGCCGCCTCTAGGGGCTGCACCGCGACAGGCTCGTGATTGATGGCCAGCGGCAGCACCGCAATCGGGGTAAAGATGTCGTCGTCACCCTCGCCTTCGTCGTCGCTGTCGGCGTCATCACCGGCAAAGTCGTCGGCGTCATCGATCGCCAGGATGGAGCCGTCCTCGCTGGCGTCGTCACGACTGCTATCGCCAGAACCGGTGTCTTCGGAACTGGCAGCGACCTGCTGGTCCGGCTCGGATCGCAGGTCGGGTTCGGGCTCCGGCTGGATGTCCTGAACGGGTTGGATGTCCTGAACGGGTTGGCTGACTGAAGCTGGCTCGACTGGGGCTTCAGCCAGCGCACCCCGGTTGCGCTGCTGCTTGAGCTGCTCGTATTCAGCAGGGTCAAGGGCGGCCTTGACCGTGCGGCTCACGGTGTTGGGACTGCAGCCGTAAGCCGCTGCCAACTCGGCACTGCTCTGCCCCTGGCGGTAGCGCTCGACCAGCTCGCTCTTCTGGCTGTCGGTGAGCCGGCTGGCCGCCATGGGCGAAATCTGCGCAGCTCACCACTGTAAGGGCTGTTGACCAGACCACGAGGCCCAGGGTCAGCTGCTGACAGAATGGCCAAGGGCTCCCTTAGCTCAGCTGGATAGAGCAGCTGCCTTCTAAGCAGCCGGTCGATGGTTCGAGTCCATCAGGGGGCGTTTCAATTGCTGAACGGTGTGGGCATGTCAGGCTCGCCCCATGGCCGAAGCGATTCCCGGTGGCGACCTGCGGGTGACGGCCGAGATCCTGATCCCGGCTGGCGAACTGCGGTGGCGGTTCAGCCGCTCCTCAGGGCCAGGAGGGCAGAACGTCAACAGCACCGACTCGCGGGTGGACCTGATGTTTGACCTGGCAGGCACCAACGCCCTGCCACAACGGCTGCAGGCGCGGGCGCTGGCACGGCTGACGGACCAATTGGTCGACGGGTGTCTGGTGATCACAGCCCGAGAGCACCGCAGCCAGTGGCAGAACAGAACGGCGGCCCAACGGCGTCTGGTGGGCCTGCTGCTGGAGGCCATGCGAGCGCCGGCTCCCCCGCGGCGGGCAACCCGTCCCACGCGCGGGTCGGTGGAGCGCCGTCTCAGAGCCAAACGACAGCGCAGCAACCGCAAGGGTCAACGCCGCAACCAGAGCCTGACGCCTGAGGACTGACGCCGTAGAACTGACGTCTAAGGCCTCCGTTGAAGGCCTGCTGAACCTGGTTCAGGCCTGCAGCGAGGGCTGACAGAACAGCACAATCAGCCAGATGGCGCCGATGATTGGGATCAGCCCCAGGAAGATCCAGGGCCAGGACTTGCCCACGTCCCGCAGACGCCGCACCACCAAGGGGATGCCGGGCACGATGCTGGCCACGGTGTAAAGCGCGTTGAGCTTGTCCCAGATGATCGCGGTAATGAAGGCCACGATCAGGTTGGCCAGCACAAACCACCAGTAATCCCCACGGTTGGAGCGTCCTTCGTAGTCGAAGGATCGGCTCCAGCCAGCCGTGTAGGCCTCGATCAGACGCATGGCGGTGTTGGCGACCTGCCGTTTATACCCGCTCAGCCCCGCCAACGCCAGCGCAGCACCGCAGCGCCCAGGGTCAGCAGCAGCAGCGGTCCATCACCAAAGCGCACATAGGGGGTCCATTGGTGCAGCAACGGCACGGTGAACAGCCCCGTACCCGCAGCCCCGGTTGGGAGCGCGGCAGTCACCTGAGCGCGGGGGTTGATCAGCAGGCTGGGACCGGTGTTGGCGGCGCTGACCAGCCAGCGACCGGTCTCGAGGGCACGCAGCTGGGCCAGGGCCGCAAACTGACGCTGCAACAGGGCCGGGTACGGATCAAGATTGGCGCTGGCCAGGAGCCAGCGGGCACCGTCCCGCACCGCCGCAGCCAGGGCGCCTCCGTCAGAGAGTTCGTAGCAGATGGCAGCGGCCAGGGGCACCGTAGGACGGCTCAGCAGGCGCGAAGCCGCCCCCGGCTCGACCCCACCCACGGCCGACAGCCCGCTCCAGCGCGCCAAGCCTGCCAGGGGCACCCACTCGCCCAGGGGCACGAGGCGATGCTTGTCGAGCCAGCTGGTGGGGACCGCTTGGCCGGGGGCAAACCGCAGCAGGGCACTGCGCTGCTCAAGCAGCTCTGGGCCCTCGTGCCAGCGGAAACCACCGCTGATCAACTCGATCGGAGCCCCGTCCGGCAAACGTGGTTCGAGGCCCATCGCCCCCTCGGGAAGCACCAACAGGTCCGCACCCTGGCGGCGCCCCTGCTCTAGGGCGTTGGCCAGCTGCCGTTGCAATGACAGGCGCTGGGGCGGGTCGAATTTGTCGCGGGTGGGGATCGCCGGCTGCAACACCAGCACCTGCTCGGCAACGGGCTCGGAGACCGGCGCCGCAGCCGGCCAAAGAGGCTGGCGCAACAGCATGAGTGCGCCCAGCCCATGGCTCAGCGCCACCGCCGCCAGCCCCACCGCCGCCCAATGGCGTCGGTGGGTGGGCTGCAACAGCAGACGCCACAGCAACCAGCCCAGGACCAGTTGGACTGACGCCAGCAGCCCACTGCCCCCCAGGGCCACCAGCGCCGCCAGGGGGCGATCGGCCGGCAGGGCTGAGGCCCCCAGACCCAGCCAGAACAGGGGCCCACGGGCCAGCAGGGTTTCGCCCACCCCCCAGAGCAGCGCCAACAGCAGGGCGGTGGTCCACCGGGACGGATCAAGACGCCGGGCCGCCGCCAACCAACCAGCCACCAGCACACCTCCCAGCCCACTGATCAAGGCCAGCAGCAGCAGACACAGCGGCAGGCTCAACGGCAGCGGCACGCCGATCCAGTCGAGCGGGTGCAGGCCCAGGAGCCAGCCATGGCTGATGGCCACGGCCGTACAACCCCAGACCAGGCCGCTCCAGGGGCGGGAGGCCAGGGACCACAGACCAGCCAGCGCCAACCACAGCAACGGAGGCCAGCCCAGCGGCGGCAGAGCCAGCGCGGCAAGCAGACCCGTCCCGGCTGACAGAATCACAGCCGACAACCATCCCGAGCGGCCTGAGGCCATGCGCGACATCCTGATCAGCTCTGCTGTCTGTGTGATCTGCCTGATGGTGGCCCTGGTGAGCCAGCTGGTGGCTCCCACCACAGTGGCAGCTGCCGCCCCGGCCGTCGCCGTTGTGAGCGCCCCCCCAGCGGCCACAACGGCACGCACCGAAAGCCGCTTCGAGTTGGACCCCGAAGACCCCAACCCCACCCTGTTTGCCATGGCCCCCCAGACCCCCGCTGCTGACGATGCGAACACCATGGCCCAGGCCGGCGCGCTGGGCGGCGCACTCGACGCCCCCAAGGAGCGCCAGACCCCGAGCGGCCTGCGCATCACCGACCTGGTGATCGGCACCGGCACAGAAGCCGTCGCCGGCAAGACCGTGGCGGTCAACTACCGCGGCACCCTGGAGAACGGCAAGGAATTCGACAGCAGCTACGGCCGCGGTCCCTTCAGCTTTCCCCTGGGCGGCGGCCGGGTGATCAAGGGCTGGGACGAAGGCGTGGCAGGCATGAAGGTCGGCGGCAAGCGCAAGTTGGTGATCCCCCCTGACCTGGCCTATGGCGAGCGGGGTGCCGGCGGTGTGATCCCCCCGAACGCGACCCTGGTCTTTGAAGTGGAACTGCTCGAGGTGAAGGGCTGAGGCGCAAACGCAAGGGCCGGGTACCACCACCTGGCCCCAGAAATCGAAACCTGTAGCGATCGTTAGGATGCGCCGGCCGTCTGGAACCCCGGCCGGCACCCTCAAGCACCCGCACCTGTTCCATGGCTCACACGCTGCCCGCGCTGCCTTACGACCTCGACGCGCTCGAGCCCCACATCTCGCGCCAGACGCTCGAGTTCCACCACGGCAAGCACCACAACGCCTACGTCACCAACCTCAACAACCTGGTGACCGGCAGCGAGCTCGAGAACAAGAGCCTCGAAGACACCATCACCGCCGTGGCCGGTGACGCCGGCAAGGCCGGCGTGTTCAACAACGCCGCCCAGGTCTGGAACCACAGCTTCTACTGGCAGTGCATGAAGCCCGGTGGCGGCGGTCAGCCCACCGGCGCCCTGGCCGACAAGATCAACGCCGACTTCGGCAGCTACGAAGCCTTCGTTGAGCAGTTCAAGGCAGCCGGTGCCACCCAGTTCGGCAGCGGCTGGGCGTGGCTGGTGCTGGAGAACGGCACCCTCAAAGTCACCAAGACCGGCAACGCCGACCTGCCCCTGGCCCACGGCCAGAAGGCCCTGCTGACCATGGATGTGTGGGAGCACGCCTACTACCTGGACTACCAGAACCGTCGTCCCGATTACATCACCACCTACCTCGAAAAGCTGGTGAACTGGGACTTCGTGGCCGCCAATCTGGCTGCTGCCTGAATTAAGGATCAGCCGAATCAGGCCAAAGGGATCAACATCCACTTTGGTCTCTTGTGAAGATCGCGATTGCCCTCGGTGTTACCGGGGGCATTTTTTATGCTTGCGCCAACCCGAACAAGCGCAGCTGCTCGGGTTGAGCAGAGCGGTTGAGAGCTGTCACCTCCTATAAGCAAGAGGCGAGAAACGCATCAAAGTCCAGGTTGACCTGATCAGCCCCATCGAAAGCGAAGCAAGCCAATAGCCCCGGGAAATGCGACGTTGACTGCAGGGCCTGACTGATGGCCACACAATCTCCGGTACGCGCATGTGATTTCGCCAATGCATGGGCACACAGCTCAACGTAGGTTTGCAGGCAGCAGAAATCCATTTTCTCAAGCGCAACCGATCCCTTCCAGTCCCGAAACTGACGCCAGTAACAATGGCCTCCGTCCCGCAGGAAACCCCAGCCCAAAAAAGGATCACTGGCAGATTGCATGAGCCGCTGACCTTCGACCACTCGCCTGCCGTGATGCACAGGCACTTGACCAGGGGTCGAGTCCGGCAAGACCAACACCGAAGTGACAGCCTCTTTGACCTGAAGGATCATCACATCGCGTGGCCGTTCACCTTGCAGCAAAGCAAGGCAACAACGGCGACCAACAGAGCCAACGCCGACCACCTTGAGGACACGGTGTCGCTCTGCGAATGAAGCAAGAAGATGCTTCATCTCTGGCCGAAGCGTCTCAAGATAGCCATCGGCGATGGAAGGCATCCATCGATCGTCTGCACAGACTTGTAGATTTGAGACAGCAGAGCTGAAGCGAAGCCCGCCCTCACCGTCAACACACAGTCGTCGCACAATCTGGCTGACATCGTTGTTCAACGCCTTTGCCGCAACCTTGCTCAAATAATCAGCAAAGTGAGCACCATCAAGCTCTCGGATAAACTCAGAGGCTTGAATGCGTGAATACCAGACATCAAGTCGATTCATCGCAGCATATTGAGACATGCTTTTTCGATACCGCTTCGCCAACGACTTCACGCAGAGACGCTGCGCGTCGCCATCAAATCCCAACTCTCTTGCAGCCAATACAGCGCTGACACCCAGCCTTTTCAGATCCCATTCAAACGGACCAGGGGTGGTCTCATCGAAATCATTGATATCAAATAAAAGTGTGCGTTCAGGCGAGGCATAGAAACCGAAATTCATCAGGTGCGCATCGCCACACAATTGCACCTGGATTCCTGAATCGACCTGACGGCTCAAATCGTGCGCCATCAGGCCCGCCGATCCCCGAAAAAAGGCAAAGGGTGAAGCGCTCATCCGGCGGCGCCGCAGTGGCAACAGCTCGATGAGCCTGCCCTTTTCCTGGAGCCTGTTGAACTCAGTGACCTGTTCTCCACGCACGCAGGCTTGCGTCGACCTGAACACATCAACAAGCATGACTACTCACATCAAAGCTGTGAACTGATTGAAATCATCAACAACGCACCGCATGGCTCAAGTTGCCAGCGCCCTAGCCCCAAAGATCACCATGGACGGCGCTGGCATCGATTAAGGCCGATCAAAAGGGGCCTTCAGAAGGGGGATCCTGAGCAGGATGGACAGCCTGGCCAAGCAGGGTTGACAGAGCAATCCAGCCAACAACCAGACCAATGGATAGGGTCAACACATGAAGAATCAACGCAAGAGGGGCTAAAGCGGTGGCTTTTATGAGCGAATCCTGAGCCAACCGCAGAAGGGCAGCCGATGCGAAGGTCAAGCCAGTGGCGATCAACAGGTCTAGGCCCGCCCGCTTCACACGCTTCAATTCCGCAAATGTCGAAATAGGCGGATTGACACGCGCCCAACTGATGGCAAACGAAGCGAAAGTCAAAAATATAACAAAACCAGCTGTTGGGAAAACTTCATTTGCATCTCGAAAGTCACGGCATTGAAGCACCACAACAAGGACCACAACAGCAGCAAGGATCACCCTGATCGCCTGTGCAGCCCAGACGCGCACCGCGTTCATCGACGTTGCAGGAAGAATGCGCTCAATGCTAAGGCAAGTGGATCGAAGGGACCACCGCTTCCGGAGCGATCCACATCGCATCGCCATAGGAAAAGAAGCGGTACTCGCGTGCGATCGCCTCGGTGTAGAGATCCAGCAGCCGCTGCCGGCCGATCAGGGCACTGACCAGCAGCAACAACGAGCTTTTGGGCAAATGAAAGTTGGTGAGCAGGCCCTGCACCACCGCAAAGCGGTAACCGGGCTGAATCACCAGGTTCACCGGCCCGGTGTGGGGCGCCAGCTCGCCGTTGTGCAACTGCGCCACCGCCTCGAGGCTGCGCACGCTGGTGGTGCCCACGGCGATGACCCGGCCGCCCCGCTCGCGGCAGGCAGCCACGGCCTGCACCAACTGGGGGCTCACCTCAACCCATTCGCTGTGGAGCTGCAGCTGGCTCAGGTCTTCAGTGTCAACCGGCCTGAAGGTGCCCAAGCCCACATGAAGCGTGGTGCTGGCGAGCTCCACCCCCCGCGCCCTGATCGCCGCCAGCAGCTCATCGCTCAGGTGCAACCCTGCCGTGGGTGCCGCCACCGAACCCGGCTGGGCGGCATAGCGGGTCTGGTAACGCTCGTTGTCCGAGGGGTCGTGCGTGTGGATGTAAGGCGGCAGGGGGATGGCGCCATAACGCAGCAGCAGCGGCTCCAAGGACGCCGCATCGGCGCACTCGGGGGGGAACTGCACAATGCGGCCGCCGGTTTCGGGGTCACTGCCCAGCACCGTGAGCGGCAACGGCGACTGGCCATCGGCATGAACCGTGATGATGTCCCCCGGCTTGAGCCGTTTGGCCGGCTTGGCCAGGCACAGCCACTGGCCAGGCGCCAAGGCGTCCTGCCAGGGCTCCAGCACCAGCAGCTCGACGGCGCCGCCGGTGGCGCGGCTCGCCTCGAGCCTGGCCCGCAGCACCCGGGTGTCGTTGACGACCAGCAGATCGCCGGGCTGCAACGCGTGTTGCAGGTCCCAGACGCTCAGGTGGCGGGCATGGGGCGCTGGGCCCACGCCAGCAGGATCAACGGCCAGCAGGCGCGCGCTGTGGCGTGGCTCCACCGGCCGCTGGGCGATGCGCTCGGGCGGCAGCGCAAAGTCGTAGCTCGACAGCCGCCGATCGGCTGGATCAGAGGGCAAGGCTCTCGGGGTTGCTCTCGATCAGCTGGGCCAGATCCTTGAGGAAGGCCGCCGCATCGGCGCCGTAGATGACCCGGTGGTCACAGGTGAGGTTGACCTGCATCTGGTTGGCGACGCGCATCGAACCGTCCTTGCCGGCCACCACCGTGGGCCGCGAACCTGCCACCGCCAGGATGGCTCCGGTGCCAGGGGGAAGGATCGCATCGAAGCGATCAACGCCGAACATCCCCAGGTTGGAGAGGGTGAACGTACCGGTGCTGTATTCGTCAGGCTGCAGCTGCTTGCTGCGGGCCCGGGCCACCAGGTCGGCCCAGTTGCGGGCCATCGCATAGATGTCGGTCTTGTCGGCGGACGCCAGCACCGGGGTGATCAGGCCGCCATCTTCCATGGCCACCGCCACCGCCACGTTGATGGCTGCGGGATAGACCATGGCGCTGCCGTCGGCGCTGGTGGCCGCATTGACCTGGGGGTGCCGCGCCAGGGTGACCGCAACCGCCTTGGCCAGCAGAGCGGTCATGGTCACGCCCTTGCTCTTGACCTGCCTGTAGAACGCGTCGAGCTTGGTGGTGGTGATCGTGTAGCCCACCCGGAAGGTGGGCACCGCCAGGCTGGCCACCATGTTGCGGTTGACCGCGTTCTGCAGGGTGTTGAAGGGGACGGTCTCGCCCGGGCGGCCAAAGGCACTGCCAGCCGGGGCTGGGGCGGCGCCGTTGCCAGCTGCCGCCGCACCGTTGCCGCCAGCTGCCACCGCAACCGCAGGGCCAGGGCCCTCAGCCACCCAGGGCACGGTGTTGGGCTGGCCCTTGGCAGCCAGCACGTCGTCGGCCTGGATACGGCCATGGGGACCGCTGCCACGCAGCGCACCCAGGTCGACACCCAGCTGGCCGGCCAGTTTCTTGGCCCGGGGGCTGGCCACCACGCGTCCGCTGGCACTCGAGGCCGGAGCCGAGACCGCCACGGAGACTGGGGCAGGGGCGGCAACCGCAGGTGCGGCCACAGCCGGGGCAGGAGCGGGTGCCTGGGCAGCGGCCGCAGGTGCCGCAGCAGGAGCGGGGGCTGCAGGGGTCGGGGCAGCGGCCGCGGCCGGAGCCTGGGGTGCCTTGGCCTGGGCCTCGGCGATTTCGGCTTCGGTCTCGACGATCAGGCCGATCGTTTCACCCACCGGTGCGGTGCCGCCGGCGCCGACGATCACCGCTGCCAGGAAACCCTCTTGAAAGGACTCGACATCCATGTCGGCCTTGTCGGACTCGACCACCAGCACCGACTCGCCCCGGGCGACTCGGTCGCCCGGTTTCTTGAGCCACTCGACGACCTTGCCCTCCGTCATCGTCGACGAGAGGGCTGGCATGAAGATGTCGTGAGTGGCCAACGGAGGACTGCCGCACTGATGGGGCGGATTTTACGCAGGCACTTCTGAGAACCAGGCTCAGAGGGCTCCCTCGATGGCCTCGATCACCCCGTCGCGCACGACGATGGCCATCTGCAGCTTCTCGACCAGGTTGTCGCCGACCTGCACCTGACAGAAGCTTTCCAACTGGCCCTGTTCAACGATCTGCTCCATCTCGAGCTCACGCACCTGACGCTGCTGCTCGAGCATCTGGCGCTTCTGCTCTTCGAGCTCGGCCCGCTTGGCCGCCACCTGCTGCTGGATCGAGGCGACCTGGTCCTGGACACGCGGGTCGAGGGGATTGGCGCTCTGACGGCGGATCTCATCGATCACCTGCTGGCCCTCGAGCTCCAGCTGGGAGAGCTGGTTGTCACTGGTGGCCAAGGCGGTGCTGAGTTCGCGCTCGGCGTCCTCCTTCCAACGGGGGGTGACCACAGCCCGCACCGTGATCGAACGCTTGACCTGGAGGCCTTCGCCAGAACTCATGACAACGTCAAAACAGCGCTCAGCGTGTCAGCGGGCGTAGATCGCGTCAATGGCTGCACGGTCCCGTGCAGCGATTCGGTCGCGCCGCTGCTTGAGGGTCTGGGTGAGCAGTCCGTTCTCGATCGAGAAGGGCTCCACCAGAGCCACCCCGGCAAGTCGTTCGTCGGCGCGGGCGCCGGGTCGGTCCTGCAGGCGCCGGTTGAAGCGGCTGGCGAGGGCCTTGAGCAGCGCGGGGGCGTCCAAGGGCAGGCCCTGCTCGGCAGCAAAGGCCGCCAGGGCTTCGGCCTTGGGCACCACCAGGGCACCCAGGGCCTTGCGGTCCTGACCGACCAGCATCACCTGCTCGACCAGCACACAGGCCACCAGGCACTCTTCGAGCGGGCCAGGCTCGATGTTCTCGCCGCTGCTGAGCACAATCGTGTCCTTGGCACGGCCGCTCAGCACCAGCGAACCATCGGCCAGCAGGCAGCCCAGGTCACCGGTGTCAAACCAGCCCTCAGCGTCGAGCACCTTGGCGGTGGCCTCGGGCTTGCCCAGATAGCCCCCCATCACCTGGGGCCCCTGGGCCAGCACCAGGCCCCGCTGGCCCACCGCCAGGGTGGTGCGCCGCTCGGGATCGACGATGCGGATGGCGGTACCGGGCAATGGCTGGCCGGAACTGCCGCGGCGGTTGCACCAGCGGCGGCGGCAGCTCAGCACCGGGCTGGTCTCGGTCAGGCCGTACCCCACTAGAAGCTCAATCCCGATGGCCTCAAAGAACCCATCGACATGCATCGCCAGCGCCCCGCCACCGCTGATCGCGGTGCGCAGTCGACCACCCACCAGTTGGCCCCGCACCTTGGGCCAGATCAGACGACAGGCCAGGGCATGGGCCGGCCAGCGCAGCAACGCCAATGCTGCGGCCGCCAGCCGGGTCACAGACGGTTCGGGCGCCAGGGTCAAGTCGAGCGCCCGCCGGCGGGCCAGACACCAGGCGCGGCTGTTGGCCAGGGCGGCGCCGATCAGCCGTTGGCGGGCCGCCGGCATCGCCGCAAGGGCATCCTCGAAGCCCGACAGCAGCGCCTCCCACAGGCGCGGCACGCTGATCAGGTAGTGGGGCCGCACCGCCTGCAGATCGCTGCGCAACTGCTTGAGGGTGGTGTAGGTCTGACGGCAGCCACAGGACAACAAAAAGTATTCGGCGCTGCGCTCGTAGGCATGCCAGATCGGCAGCACGCTCAGCACCCTGTCGCCGGGGCGCGGGTTGACCGCCACCCCCAGGGTGCGCAGCTGGTGCAGCAGGTTGGCGTGGCTCAGGGGCACACCCTTGGGCTGGCCCGTGGTGCCCGAGGTGTAGAGGATCGTGGCCAGGTCGGCCTCAGCCTCCACCGGTGGCTGCAGCTGGCCGGCGGCGCGGGCCTGTTCGCCGCGAGCCAGCAGCTCACCCCAGCTGATCGGCACCGGTTGGCGCCCCGCCGCCGGCGGGGTCGGTGCGCCCGGTTCATCCTGCAGAACCACCACAAACCGCAGCCGCTGCAGCTGCTCAGCCGGAAGCTCCAGCCGCTGGAGCAGGGCCGCCGTTTCGACCACCAGGCCCACGGCGCCTGCGTCATCGACGATGTAACGCAGCTCTTCGGCCGGAGCCGCCGAGCCCCGCACCGCATCGGCCGCACCGCATCGCATGATCCCCTGGTCGGCCTGCAACCAGCGGGGGCCATTTTCAGCGAACAGGGCCACCACGTCGCCGGCCTCCAGACCCAGGGCCGCAAAACCGGCGGCGGCAGCGGCGATGCCCGCCTGCAGCTCGCGGTAGCTGAGGTTCTGGGGGGGGTTGGCGTGGGGTGCCTCGAGGGCAGGGGCATCACCATGGCGCTGGGCCAAGCCATCCCAGAGCTGATCGAGGCGCGTCAGATGGCTCCAGTCGCTGCGCTGGGCCAGGGCCTGCTGGTCCTGGCGGCTGCCACGCCAATGCACCTCGGCTGTGGTGGTGAGGCGAAGCATCGCGGCAGCCCTGGCAAAAGCAAAGCAATTCTGGCGCTTGTCTGCTGCGGTTCTGGCAAACGGCAGCCCCTCAGCCGGGCCGCAACCGCAGCCCAAACCGCTGGGCAAACGCCTCCAGCAGCAGGGGCCGCACCTGGGCGGTGGTCAAACCCGGGATCCAGTCGACCAACCGCCCCACCGGCCGATCGCTGATGCCGCAGGGCACGATCGCAGCAAAACCGGCCAGGTCGCAACTGACATTGAGCGCCAACCCGTGCTGGCTGATCCAGCGCCGCGCCCCCACGCCGATGGCCGCCAGCTTGCGCCCCTCAAGCCAGACGCCGGTTTGCCCTGAGCTGCGCTCACCAGCCAGCTCAAGGCTGCTCAACACATCGATCACCACCTGCTCAAGGGCACGCAGATAGAGGTGCAGATCGGCACCGTGACGCTGCAGGTTGAGCACCGGGTACAGCACAAGCTGGCCGGGGCAATGGTGGGTGACCTCACCGCCGCGGTCGATGCGAAACAGCGGGTGCGGTGGGTTGGCGGGGTCAAAGCGCAGAAACTCCGGATCGGCCCCGCGGCCCAGGGTGTAACAGGGCTGATGCTCAAGCAGCAGCACAGCGGCGGGGCCTTCGGGATCCTCGAGCAGACGCTGCTGCAGTTGCCGCTGCTGCTGCCAGGCCTGGGCAAACGGCACCAACCCCGGCGGTTCAAGAAGGATTGCGTCGCTGCTGGTCCTGCCCATCAGCCCTTCCTAGCGTTGGTCAATCCCGAGCTCAGGAGGGCACGAGGATCCATGAAACTGCTCATCCACGGTCGCAATCTCGAGGTAACCCCGGCGATCCGGGAGTACACCGAAACCAAGTTGACCCGTGCCATCAACCACTTTGATGGACTGGTCAAAGAGGCTGATGTGCACCTGTCGGTGGCCCGCAATCCGCGGGTGCCCCAGCAGACCGCCGAGGTCACGATGTTCGCCAACGGCACCGTGATCCGAGCCCAGGAGCGCTCGGACAACCTCTACGCCAGCATCGATCTGGTGGCCAGCAAGCTGACCCGCCAGCTCAACCGCTTCAGAGAGCGCCTGCATGAGCGCAATCACGGACCGGTGCATCGCTCGGCCCGGGACGAAGAGGCTGGCGCAGCCGCCCTGCCACCTCCGGGTTCCACCCTCACCGACGGTCTGGAGGCCAGCACCCCCAGCCGCGGCGTGCGACGCAAGTACTTCGCCATGCCGCCGATGAGCGTGGACGACGCCCTGCAGCAGCTCGATGTGATCGACCACGATTTCTTCGTGTTCCGCGACAGCGACACCGGCCAGATCCAGGTCGCCTACCGACGCAACCACGGCGGCTACGGGGTGATTCAGGCTAAGGACTGAATCACCGCACCTCCAGGAGGGTCCCCTTGAACGCTGAGCGTCCCGATCTGGCTCCCTTGATCGACCACGCCCAGCTGGATCCCCTGGCAGGGCGCGAGGCAATCGAGCGCTGCTGTGACGAAGCCCGCCACTTCGGTTTCGCCGGGGTGTGCGTGGCTTCCCGCTGGGTGGCCCATGCCAGGGAGCGGCTACCCCGCAACAACGGGGGCCCCCAGCCCCTGCTGGTGTCGGTGATCGGGTTTCCGTTTGGCGCGGTGGACCCGTCGATCAAACGGGCCGAAGCCGAACTGGCGGCCGAGCAAGGTGCCGACGAGCTGGATGTGGTACCCGACTTCGGGGCTCTGGCCGACCGGGACAGCACCCGCCTCCACGCCGATCTGGCCGCCGTTGCTGAGGTGGGTCTGCCGTTCAAGGTGATCCTCGAAGCGGGCAAACTGCCTCCCGAGGCCCTGGAGCTGCTGGTGGAGGTGAGCATCGATGCCGGTGCCACCTTTCTCAAGACCGGTTCGGGCTTTGGCCCCGCCGCCACCATCGCCCAGGTGCAGACCCTGCGGCAGCTGGCCCGCGGCCGGGCCGCCATCAAGGCCTCAGGGGGAATTGCCGGTCTCGAGGCAGCCCTGGAGCTGGTGACAGCCGGCGCCACCCGCCTGGGCACCAGCCGCGGTGTCGCCCTGATGGAGGCGCTCAGAACCGGTGGCTGAACCGTGCCGTGGCTGAACTGACCGTCGAAGGCCTGGTGCTCAGCAGCCAGGCCCTGGGGGAGCAGGACCGGCTGCTGGTGACCCTGACGGCCGACCAGGGGCTGCTGCGGCTGGCTGCCCCTGGTGCCCGGCGGCCGCGCAGCAGCCTTGCCGCGGCCGTGCCCCTGGCCCACCTGCGGCTGCAGATTGGGGGCGGGCGCGGCCTGCGGCGCATCCGCCAGCTGCAGGTGCTGCATCACTACGGAGCCCTGGGGGCACGGCTCGAGACCCTGGCCGCTGGCCAGGCCCTGTGTGAACTGGCCCTGGCCATGGTCGGAGCCGACGATCCAGCCGAGGCGCAGCTGGCCCACCTGCTGCTCCAATTGCAACGGCTAGAGGAGCTGGTCGCTGAGCGGGGCCCGGCCCTCGAGGCGCTGGCCCTGCTGGTGCAGGGAGGGCTGCAGCAGCTGGCGCTGGGTGGGTACGCATTACCGCTGCAGACCTGCGCCCACAGCGGCGCCCCGCTCGAGCCGCCGATCGGCGAATGGAGCTGGCGCTGCAGCCTGCTCAGTGCCGAAGGTCTGGTGATCGGAGCGGTGGCCGGGTCCCCGGTGCAACTCAATCCATCGGAGCTCGCCCTGCTGCAGCGGCTGACCCGGCCCCACCTGCCCCGCAGGCGCGACGGGGAGCTAATGGGTCCCGAACCGGTGTGGTTGAACCTGCTGCAGCTGCTGGAGTGCTGGTGCCGCGAGCACCTGAACCGACCGATCCGGGCCCTGCGCCTACTGCGCAGCTGCTACGGCAACATGGCAAACCAGCCACCAGATCCGGCTTGAGCAGCGCTGCCAACACCAACGGACTGCTGGCCGTACTGAAGCAACGGGGCTTCAGGGAGCTTTGGATCGGCCAGATCTGTTCGCAACTGGCTGACAAGTTCTACATCGTGTTGATGGTGTTCCTGATTGCCCAGGTGTGGGTGAGCGACACCCCGGGCAGCAACCCGGCCCTGGCCGAGGCCGCGGCGGCGATGCGACTCAATCTCGAGAGTCGGGCCCAGGTGATCACCCTGCTGGCCACCGGCATCTACGTGGCCAACACGATCCCGGCGGTGTTGCTGGGCACGGTGGCCGGGGTCTGGGCCGACCGCTGGCCCAAACGCACGATGATGGTGGCCTCCAATGGCCTGCGGGCCCTGTTGGTGCTGCTAGCACCTCTGTGCCTGCTGCCTGGGCCCAGCTGGCTGGGGTTGAGCTGGGGGTACTGGGGTCTGGTCCTGATGACCCTGCTGGAGTCGGTTCTAACCCAGTTCTTTGCCCCGGCCGAGCAGGCGGCGATCCCGCTGCTGGTGCCGCCCCAGCTGCTGCTGGCCGCCAACTCGCTGTATCAGGCCACCAGCATGGGCGCGACGATCGTCGGCTTTGCGCTGGGGGATCCGATCCTGCGACTGCTCGAGGCGCTGCTGGCCCGCATCGGCATCCCCGGCGGCGAATTCGTGTTGCTGCCGTTCTGCTACGGCCTTGCAGCTCTGGCGATCAGTCGCATCGATCTGCAGGAAGCCCCCAGGCCTCCCCGTCAGGCCAGCGTCTGGCAGGAGATTGGCGAGGGCGTGGCCGTGTTGCGCAACCGTCCGAGCGTGCGCAGCGCCATGGCCCACCTTGTGCTGCTGTACAGCCTGCTGGCGGCCCTGTACGTCCTGGCGATCAGCATGGCCTCGCTGATTCCGGGGTTGGGCCCGACCCAGTTCGGCACCCTGCTGGCCATGAGCGGTGTCGGCCTGGCCCTGGGAGCGGTGCTGGTCGCCCAGCTCGGCGCGGGCCTCAACAGGCGCCGCCTGGCTGCCGGCGGGCTTGGGATCATGGCCTGGACCCTGGTGCTGCTGGGCCAGGTGCGGGGCAACCTGGTCTTCACCCTGCTGTTGTGCGCCCTGCTGGGGGTCGGCGCCGCCCTGCTGGCGATTCCGGCCCAGACCACCATCCAGGAAGACACTCCCGAAGCCATGCGCGGCAAGGTGTTCGGCCTGCAGAACAACCTGATCAACGTCGCCCTGAGCCTGCCGCTGGTGCTGGCGGGAACGGTGGTCAGCCGCTACGGGCTGCTGCCGGTGCTGTGGATTCTGGCGGGCCTGAGCCTGGCCGCAGCGCTGATGGAGCGGCCCTGGCAGGGAGGGTCCCGCAACGAGCGCTGTTAACTTCGTTGAGCCTGCAGACGGTTCAGTGGCGCACATTGCCTGGCTGGGCAAGAAGTCGCCGTTCTGCGGCAATGTCACCTACGGGCTGACCACCACCCACGCGCTGCGCAGCCGCGGCCACGGGATCAGTTTCATTCATTTCGACACCCCCGCCACCAGCCTGGGCAGACAGGCCGCGGCCGAACGGATCAGCGA
The DNA here is from genome assembly GCA_027486935.1 of Cyanobium sp. C1_MAG_00004. Classification (GTDB taxonomy): domain Bacteria; phylum Cyanobacteriota; class Cyanobacteriia; order PCC-6307; family Cyanobiaceae; genus RGUW01. The sequence goes on from JAIXOF010000164.1 coordinate 48,645, forward strand.
CAGCGAGCGGGACGACAGCAGCGGCGACAACCCCGAAGTGGCCCTGCCCTATTTGGTCAAAGGGCAGGTGTACACGATTCCGTCGCTGGGGGCCCAGCGGGAACTGCGCGAATCGCTGGCACGGCTGCGGCCCGATCTGGTGCACGCCAGCCTGACCCTGTCGCCGCTGGATTTTCTGCTGCCGGATCTGTGCCAGCAGCTGGGGCTTCCTCTGGTGGCCACGTTTCACCCGCCGTTTGATGCCAGCCTGCGCAACCTGACCGCCGGCACCCAGCAGCTGACCTATCAGCTGTATGCACCCTCGCTGGCCCGGTTTGACCGGGTGATCGTGTTTTCCGACATCCAGGCCGAGGTGCTGCAGCGCCTCGGCGTGCCCAGCGATCGCCTGGCCGTGATTCCCAATGGTGTCGACACGACCCTGTGGCGACCCGGCCACCCGAGCAGCGACAGCCCTGAATTGGCCGAGCTCAGGCGCCGCTTCGCCGGGCAACGGGTGTTTCTCTACATGGGCCGGGTGGCCACCGAAAAGAACGTCGAAGCCCTGCTCAAGGCCTGGCGTCTGGTGCGGCCGGCGGGCTGCCTGCTGGTGATCGTCGGCGATGGGCCGGCACGCTCAGCCCTGCAGCAGAACACCATCGACGACGCCGGGGTGATCTGGTGGGGTTACGAACCCAGTCTGGAGCGGCGGGTGGCCTTTCAACAGCTGGCCGAGGTGTTTCTGTTGCCCTCACTGGTCGAGGGGTTGTCCCTGGCCCTGCTCGAGGCCATGGCGGCCGGCAGTGCCTGTGTGGCCACCGATGCCGGAGCCGATGGCGAGGCGCTCGACGGTGGCGCCGGCATCGTGATCAGCACCCAGGGGGTCACCACCCAACTGCGCACCCTGTTGCCAGTGCTGCGCGACCAGCCGGTGCTGACCGCCGAGCTGGGACGCCGGGCCAGGGCCCGGGCGCTCGAGCGTTACACCCTGAGGGGGAACATCGACGCCCTTGAGCGGCTCTACCAGGAGCTGCTCAGCGGCCGACCCAACCTGGTGGCCGCCTGAACCGAGAACGGAGCTTCAGGTCCGGTCTGCTCAGGTCCACATCGAGGGATCCCGGCACTCGGGCAGGTCGGCAAACGGAGAGTCAGCCCCCAACAGGTCTGCGCTGATGCCCAGACAGATCTGGTTGAGCGGCAGCGAAAAGCTGCTGCCATCGCGGTCGAACGGACCTTCCACGTAGGCGCCGATCCGCTCTGCCACCAGAAAACCCAGGAACAACAGGGCCCCCAACCAGGGCCTGCCGTTGCCAAGAAAGACCATGAACAGGTCATAGCCGAACACCCAGGCGATCAGCCGCACGAACACGTCGTAGGCCGGCGGGATCGGCGTGTTGCGGATTTTCTGCAGTCCGCCCAGGGCAGTGGTGAACGCCTCGGCGCTGCGCAGCAGGGCATCGCGCCCCAGGTCGCTGATCAGGCCCTGGGCATGCAGGTGATGCAAGGCTGCGGCCCGTACCCAGACCACCTGCAGCAGGGTCACGTCCTCGCCCAATCCCAGCTGGGCAGCCAGGGCCAGCACACGCTGGCGGTGACTGCGCAGGCCGAAGTTGCGCAGCTCCAGATTGGCCAGCCACACCAGCAGCACCTGCACCTGCAGCAGGCGGCGATGCTCGCCATCCGGGTGTTCATCTGGACCCAGCACCGCCAGCAGGGCCTCGCGCCATTGACGGCTCTGGTTGACCAGCGAACCCCACAGACCACGGGCCTCCCACCAGCGGTTGATCGCCTGGGTGTTGCGAAAGCCCAGAAAAATGGACACGGCGATCCCCAGAACCGGAAAGGCGGACCCCTCGGTCATGCCCACCAGACCAAACGGTTTGATCCAGAGCGAGACCAGGCAGACGCCCACCAGAACAAGCAGGTCAAAGCGCATGCGCACCAACAGCTGACCCAGCACCCGTGGGTAATGGCGCCGGGCGGTGTGGGGGGCCGGTGGCCCCGGGTGCTGGACGACAACCTCAGCCGCCAT
>JAIXOF010000199.1 GCA_027486935.1 Cyanobium sp. C1_MAG_00004
GCCAAGGCCCAACCCACGGCCAAGGCTGAACCCGTTGCCAAGACGGACCAGGTCGCCAAGGCCGAGCCCATGATCAAAACCGAGCCCGTGGTCAAAGCTGAGCCGGTGGTCAGGACCCAACCCGCTGCCAAAGCTGAGCCTGTTGCCAAAGCTGAACCTGTTGCCAAAGCTGAGCCCGTCGTCAAAGCCGAACCGGTCGTCAGGTCCCAACCCACCCGCACCGCAGCGGCCGCAGCCCGGGCCAAGCCGGTCGGTCCCGACTGGCGCACCTATGGGCCGATGCAGGTCGATTGGGCCAACTGGCGGGCGATGGGCGGCAGCTTTGTCGCGCCCAGCCTGGGCAGCGACGGCAAGCCCCACTACCTGGCGGTCAACTGCGGCGCCCGCAAGCTCAATGCCACCAGCCAGAGCGGCCAGTGGAAGACCTGGGACAGCCCCCAGAACGACTTTGAGCAGCAGCTGGTGAGCGACATCTGCACCAGCAAGGGCGCCTGATCAGGCCGCCCAGAACAGGGGCCAGGGCCGCCGCAGGTAGTGGCGGCCGGTGTTGCGCAGATAGAGGCGCTGGGCACCGTCGTTGCTCTCGCCGATCATCTCCTCCTGCACCAGACGCCGGGCCAGCCAGCCCCAGCGCTCGTCGTGGGCCGGTTCCTGCTGCCTGAGCTCACGGGTCAGGCTGCGCAGATCAGTGCCGTCGCTCTGATGCAAGGCGGCCAACAGCACCGAAGCCGCATCCGACCAGTCCCGCTGCTCGCGCGTCCCGGCCTGCAGACAGGTGTCACAGCGACCGCAAGGGCCGACCACCTCGCCCACGACCCGCAACAGTGCCTGCTCGCGGCAGCCGTCGCCTTCGGCGATCGCCTCCATGCGGCGCAACTGGCGCTGGGCCAGCTCGGCCCGTTCGCTGCGGCCGTCCCCGTTGGCCAGGGCCCACCCCAGGCTGATGCGGTCGGCGGGCGAATAGAGCACCAGGCAGCGGGCCGGCAGGCCATCACGACCGGCCCGCCCCGACTCCTGCAGGTAACCCTCGGCGCTGGCGGGCAGATCCAGGTGAAGCACCAGGCCCACATCGGCGCGGTCCACCCCCATGCCAAAGGCCACCGTGGCCACCAGCACCGGCTGGGGCTGCTGCAAAAAGTGCTCGAGCGCGGCCTGGCGCGCCGCGGGCTCCAGCCCGGCGTGATAGGCAATCGCTTCAAGGCCCGCCTGCTGCAGCCGTTCGGCCCAGCTCTCGACGGCACGGCGCGTACGGGCATAGATCAGACGGGCGCCCCGGGCCTGCTGCAGGGCCTCCAGCACCAGGGGCAACGGGTCGGTGGGCCGCAGCGCCATCCCATAGGCCAGGTTGCCGCGGCGGGCCGAATGGACCTGCACCAGGGGCCGGCGCAGCTGCAGCAGGCGAATGATCTCGGCCCGCACCTGGGGCGCGGCCGTGGCGCTCAGCGCCACCAGCGGCACCCCTTGACACAGCTGGCGCAGGCTGCCCAGGCGCCGGTAATCAGGCCTGAAGTCATGGCCCCAGGCACTGATGCAATGGGCCTCGTCCACCGCCACGGCCACGAGCCGGCCGTCACCGTGCTGCTGCTCGAGGAGCTGGCGGGTGGACTCGAGTTGCAGCCGTTCGGGCGCCAGATACAGCAGCCGCAAGCGCCCCTGGCGCAGCCGCTGCATCAGATCCAGCCGCTCAGCGGCCGGCAGGTCGCGGTGCAAGCAGGCAGCGGCGATGCCCCGGCGTTGCAGCTGCGCCACCTGGTCCTGCATCAGGGCCACCAGGGGCGACGCGACCACCACCAACCCCTGGCGCACCACAGCCGGCAGCTGGTAACAGAGCGATTTGCCGGCGCCGGTGGGCAGCACCGCCAACGCATCACGGCCCGCCAACAGGGCTTCGATCACCTCGCGCTGACCGGGGCGAAACGCCGTCCAGCCGAAGTGCTTCTGCAGCGCCTGCTCAAGCGGCTCGCCGGCCATGCCCCTACCGCTGGTGCCGGCGCAGCTTAGCTGCCGCAGCCAGACACCAGATCTGGATCAGAGCGTCAGCGGCAACGGTGGTGGCAAAGGTGGCGGCTCGAGCTGCTCGGCCGCCTCTTCGACCAGCTGCAGCCGCACCCGCTTGCCACCGGCCAGCTCCCCCAGCGAGACCCGCAGGGTGGAACCACTGAGGGACTGCAGCGCCGTCAGCAACTCGCGCAGGTGGGGGGTGCTGCTGCCGCTCTCAACCCAGAGGCGCTCCTGCAGCCCCCCCAGGCGCCGCCAGCTGGTGTGCAGCTTGAGCACGGCCGCTTCGAGCGCCTGGGCCTGGCCGACCGCATCGGCCAGCAACCCCAAGGCATCGAGCCGTTGGGCCTCCTGCAGAGCTTTGTCGAAGTCGAGCTCCCCCTGCTGAAACGCCCGCACCGCCAACGACGCTTCAGCCGCCTTGCTCAACCAGCGGGCGGTGGAGGTCACATCTTTGACCCGCTCAAGTTCGGGTTCATCGCGCAGCACGCGGCGCAGGTCGTCCTGCTGGTCCTCGGGCAGCTTGGCCAGCTCCCTCACCAGGGGTGCCACGGCCCGCGGCGGCAGCAGATTCTCGGCGGTGCGCTGGCGAATCTCGTCCGGCAGCAAGGGGCTGGTGGCCGCCAGGTACTCGTCGTGCAGCAGTCGCACCTGCTTGCGGCTGATCTGCTGGCCGTCGTTAGCGGCCTCGCCGATCATCAGCTGCACCTCGGGATCGGCCTGGGCGGTCTCGAGAAAGGCCCGTTTTGAGAAGTTGTTGACGCTGGCCTCCTCCAGCACCCCCTCGCCCAGCATCTGATCGGCCGATTCAGCCAATTGGATCAGGGTGTAAGCGCGGGTCTTGCTGATCTCACGCTCCCTGAGCCATTGCAGAAAGCCGGTGCCGCGGCCTTCGCCACCGCGTTTCTCGCGGTCGCGCACGGCCCGCAGAATGCGCCCCCGCCAGATCTCGGTCTGCAGGTCAAAGCGATCGCAGACGGCCCAGGCCTCCTCGAGCCGGGCCAAAAACTCAAGGTTGCTGAGGCTCTCGTTCTCGGGATCGGGCAGATCGAGGGCAAAGGTGGTCGCATCCATGGCGCGATGGTGCCACGGCACGGTCAGGCGTTGGCGCAGCCGGCAGGCGACGATCTGTGACGCGGCTGACTCAGACCTCAGCCGACGCAGGTATCTTCGCTTTGGCAGCCACACCGATTCCCAGCCCAGCGATGGCCATTTCCCGCGGCGATAAGGTGCGCATCAAGCGCCCAGAGTCTTACTGGTTCAACGAAGTCGGCACCGTCGCGACGGTCGATACCAGCGGCATCCGCTACCCCGTCGTGGTGCGCTTCGAAAAGGTCAACTACAACGGCTACAGCGGCTCTGACGGCGGCATCAACACCAACAACTTCGCCGAGAGCGAGCTCGAGAAGGCCTGAGCGCTCGTCGCCAATCCTGAACTTTGTCTGCCGCCGCAGCGCCACTCTGGTGTTGCGGCGGCTTTGTTTTGGGATGCGGCCTGTTTTGTGATGCGGCTCTCTCGTGTGATGCGGCTTGGTGTTGGCGCCCAGCCGTCAGACTTGCCCCCATGCCCGAGCTTCCTGAAGTTGAAACCGTCCGGCGTGGTCTCGAGCAGCAGACCACAGGGTTTGAGATCGCCCGGGTCTGTGTGCACCGGGCCCGGGCGATCGCCGCACCCCCATTCGACCCCGATGGGTTCAGCCAGGGGCTGACGGGCCGGCGGGTGCTGCAGTGGCAGCGGCGGGGCAAATATTTGATCGCCGGGCTCGATCAGGGCCACTGGGGAGTGCACCTGCGCATGACCGGCCAATTCCTGTGGCTTGAGGCAGAGCGCAGCCGCCAGCATCCCCCCTGCCGTCACACCCGTGTGCAGCTCTGGGATCCGGCGGACAGGGAACTGCGCTTCATCGACACCCGCAGCTTTGCCCAGATGTGGTGGGTGCCGCCCCAACACAGCGTGGAACAGGTGATCAGCGGCCTGCAGAAGCTGGGCCCCGAACCGTTTGCCCCAGCGTTCAACGCCACCTACCTGCAGGAGCGGCTGAGGCGCTCACAGCGCCCGATCAAGACCGCCCTGCTCGATCAGGGGCTGGTGGCCGGTGTCGGCAACATCTATGCCGACGAATCACTGTTCGCAGCGGGCATCCGCCCCCAGACCCCGTGCAGCCACCTCAAGGCAGCCCAGCTGGAGCGCCTGCAGCAGGCCTTGGTGCAGGTGCTCGAGCAGAGCATCGGCGCAGGAGGAACCACCTTCAGCGACTTTCGCGATCTGAGCGGCACCAACGGCAACTACGGGGGCATGGCCTGGGTGTATCGCCGCGGCGGCCAACCCTGCCGGCGCTGCGGCAACACCATCGAGCGCGCAACCCTGGGGGGGCGCAGCAGCCACTGGTGCCCCAGCTGCCAGCATTGAGCAAGCGTGAATGGCTGGACACCAGCAGCACCGATGGCCAGTGAAGCCCAATTGCGTTATGACCTGAGCCAGATCATGGCCGGCCTGTACCGGCGGGGTTGGTGCGACGGCACCGGAGGCAACTTCAGTGCCGTGCTCAGCGCTGAACCGCTGCAGCTGCTGATGGCACCCAGCGGTGTGCACAAGGGCGAGGTCAACCCCGAGCAACTGATTGTGGTCAATGCCGACGGCACGGTCGATGGTGGCCAAGGCCGGGCCAGCGCCGAGACCCTGCTGCATCTGGCGATCGTGCGCGAAACCGGCGCGGGCGCGGTGCTGCACACCCACTCGCAGGCAGCCACCCTGCTGTCACAGCGCCTGGCACGTCACCAACCAGCCGAACTGCTGCTCGAAGGCCTGGAAATGCTCAAGGGCCTGCAGGGCATGACCAGCCACGATGCCGCCGTGGCGGTGCCGGTGCTGCCCAATGACCAAGATCTGCAGCGGCTGAGTGATGCCGCCAGCCCGCTGCTGGCCAGTGCACCCCACGGGCTTTTGATCGCTGGCCACGGTCTCTATGCCTGGGGAGCTGACCTGACAACGGCCCGGCGTCATTTGGAAATTCTGGAATTTCTGCTGGAACAGCGCTGGCGGCAGTTGCTGCTTGAACCAACGGGACTGCAACCGCGCCAGATCGGCGGAATCGACCAGGTTGTGCTCGACATCGAAGGCACCACCTGCCCGGTCAGCTTCGTGAGCACGGTGTTGTTTCCGTACGCGTCGGCCCACGTGGAGTCGTACCTGCAGGATCACGGGGATGAACCGCGCGTCCAACAGCTACTCAACGAGGCGCGGTGCGCCTGGGCTGACGATGCTGCGGCCGTTGCGGCCGGACTGCCGTGCACAACGACGGGTTCGGTTGTGCCCTACCTGCAGTGGTTGATCAGCGTCGACCGCAAGCTCACCGCCCTTAAGGATCTGCAGGGGTTGATCTGGGCCGATGGCTATGCCAGCGGGGCCTTGCGCGGACCCTTGTTTGCTGATGTGGCTCCCGCTCTGAACCGATGGTTTCGTCAGGGTGTTGGGCTCAGCGTCTATTCATCGGGTTCGGTGGCGGCCCAGCAGTTGCTGTATGGACACAGCAACGCCGGTGATCTGCGCACGCTGTTCAGGGGTTGGTACGACACCCGCATCGGCGCCAAAAGCGAGAGCAACAGCTACAGCGCGATCAGCGAGCAACTGGTTTGCGCGCCCGAGCGCATCCTGTTCATCAGTGATGCCAACGCCGAGCTGATCGCCGCCCGTGGGGCCGGCCTGCAAGTGCTGTTCAGCGAACGTCTCGGCAACCCTCAGGTGGCCGATGAGGGGTTTGAGAGGATCAACGACTTCAGCACCCTGCAGCTGCTTTCATGAGCGACGCGCACACCCAATCAGCCCCCAGGTCCGACCGTGATCGCGACATCCTGGCCATCAACCAGGCCATGCTCGAAAGCGTGCTGCGCGGCGATTGGCAGGCCTACGAAGCCAGTTGCAGCAAGGACGTCAGCTGCTTTGAAGCCGAAACGAACGGTGTCCTGGTCGAGGGACTGCCCTTCCATCGTTTTTACTTTGGCGAAGGCCCCGGTAACGATGAACCCGGTGAGCCCGCATCAGCACAGGTGACGATGGCCCGTCCCCATCTGCGCTGGCTGAGTGACGATGTTGTCGTCCTCAGCTACACACGCCTGGTTCAACGGCAGGTCAATGGAGCGTTCAGCACCAGCAGCTGCTGCGAAACACGGATCTGGCAGCGCCACAACGGTCACTGGCAGCAGGTCCACGTTCACCGCAGCTGAAGGGCGTTCTCTGGCTGTCACCCGACAGCCCAAAATCCAGGCAACAAAAAAGCCACCCCGGGGGGTGGCTTTTCGTCTGGATGAATGTTTTACCTGGCATCGAGCTATTTTCTCAGGGGGCTACCCCCCAAATATCGTCGCCGCTGCAGCGTTTCACAA
>JAIXOF010000079.1 GCA_027486935.1 Cyanobium sp. C1_MAG_00004
CTGGCAGTGTAGGCAGTGGCACCCTCGGCCCAAGGGGACCCCACCCAGCAGTGCCACCACCAAACACTGACGCCCAGAAGTCTTGCTCTAAGCAGGCCTCCTTTGCGTGGCTGAACGAGAGCTGCTCATCTGCTGCAGGAGTGCGGTTGAGACGAGACATTGTTGCTAGGGGGCTGCGGCTGGCCATGCATGACTACTGCATTGGGAATGGTACCCAGGCGGCCAACGTCACGCAGTGGACGTCAGGCATGTACGCCACGACAGCAGCCTTCCTCGATGAGGCTCAACTGTACCTCAACGCCAATGAGGAGCACCCGACCCCGCAGTTTAACCGACGCACAGCCCTGATGCAAGCGCAGCGGGATCTAGAGGGCCTGCTGCGCAAGGAGACGACGCGCCTGCGAGCTGCAGGCCCAATCCCCGACGCGGAGCGCGCCAAGCTTGCGACACTGCGGCACTCCATACGGGCCGCACGCCTGTTAGTTGTGGAGCGGAACAAGGCCTGCGTCAGGGAGCGGGCTGAGGTGGCAGTCAGACTGCTGGAAGAGGCCATGCAGCGGCAGGACTACAAGGGTGTGTGGGGGATTCTCAAGAGCGTGATCCCAGGGGGACGTCAGGGGCCTCGATCAAGTGCTGTGGACCTGCTACTTTGCGGGACCAACGCACCCCAAGGTCGCTCCGCTGTGGACATTCTGGGCACTGACCATGGGCTACGTAGCAAGGATGCTGCCCGAACGGCTGCTGGCGTACACGCCAAGTACATCTCCACTGTGGTCCAAGAGTTAGGACAGGGCGACACCCGCTTCGATGCTGTTGCCCTCGGACACAGTGAAGCTGCTGTAGCCACGGCCTACCAGCAAGCCACCTCCGACCTCGTGGCCACTGGTGGGGTGGATGAGACCCCAACAGGGAAGGAGTTCACCCTCGCGGAGCTCACCGGGGCACTGGACGCAATGAGACCCACTGCAACAACCCTGGGCCAAGCCTTCCACGCCCTTCAGCTTGCGTGTGAAGGCACCTCCAGCGAGGCTGTGGTGAACAGAGCTGCACTCCTGCAACGCATCAACTGTGAGTGGACGACAGGGGACCTCAGCCAATTCACAGCAGCAGCCTCCGTCACCCCGGTGCACAAAGGCGGGGACCCCACAACTCCGTCCAACTTCCGGACAATCGCTGTGGGGGACTGTGTGGCTAAGGTGCTGCTGACAATGGTGGATAGGAGGCTAACTCGAGCCTTAGTGGATACCGGCAAGATCCACCCAATGCAGAGTGGCTTCCAGAAGGGACGTGATACAGTCGAGCAAGTGCTACTCTCCTCCATGATCATGGCGGGGGAAGCCAACAAGGGCCGGCCACCCCCGCTTGCGCTGTACATGGACCTGTCCAGGGCCTACGGCAATGTGAACCACACCATCCTGTTGGAGAAGCTGTGGGCGGCGGGCATTGAAGGCAGGATGTTCCTGTTCATCAAGCAATGGCTTCAGTCTCAGCGTATGAGTGTGACAGTGAACGGTGAACATAGCGAGTGGATCCCTGCCCAGCGAGGTGTCCCGGAGGGTGCCCCATGCTCACCTATCCTGTTCCTCTTGTACTTCGACTCCGTCCTGCGGGCTGCTGATCGCGTCACCCACCCTGGCGCTGGTGTGCCTGTCACCACGTATGGGGATGATGGAGCTACAACGCTGGTCTCGGTCCGCTGCCAAGCATACGCAGACGATGTCAAGGTGTGGGCTACAAGTGCCGAAGGGCTACAGGCCCTGCTCTCAGCCATCGCAGAGGAGCTCTCCCACCTCCGGCTGCAGTTCAACCTTGGTGTCACGAAGACGGCTGTCCTCACGCCCACCACGGTCCCGAGAACCACCCAGGATGGCAGTGGTGTCACGCTGTGGCTGCCCAGCACCGCCATTGCGGGTGCCGCTGCTTCAGGTGGGCCCGACCGCAAGGCCCTCCCCACCACCCCAATGTACAAGTACCTCGGGGTGGTTGAGGGCATCGCGGAGGACGGCCACACCTGCTATGCCCAGCATGAGGAGAAGGTGACTGCTGCGTCCAAGCGCCACACGCGAGCGGTTGCTACGAGTGGGATATGCGAAGTCAGTATCGCGGCCACCACTGCGGTGCACAACGGGCTAGGGCAACCTACGGTCAGCTATGGAGCTGGGGCCTGGGCAGAAGGGGTGGTCCCCACCCAACTGCTCAAGGACCAGAAGGCTGTCATGCACATGGCGCTCCATACCTCCCGGCTCGCGGACGTCGCTGGATATGCAGTGTCTGGCATTGCACCGCTGCAGCACGGGTATGATACCCTCACCCTGCAACGCCTGGTTGCTGCATGTCGGGCTCCAAGAGGCAGCGCCCTCCGTGGAGCAGTCACCGAACAGCTGCTGGCGTGGCGAGGACGGGGCAAGGGCGCTATGCCGGCAAAGCAACGCAAGCAGCTGTGGATACACAGCGCCATGAAGCTGCTGGGCAAGCTGAACGACGCCATCGAGTGGAACAAACCTGTGGCGGGGGAGGTGGACTGGCCACACGGGTCAAAGCCGTGCAAGCGCCCTAGCAGCGTCAAGGCATACGAGTATGGCCCTGTGAACGTGGCTGGGGACGGAGATGCGGACGGAGCGGGCGGAGGGGTAGCGGCCTTACCTACACCCCTTCCTCGCCCCACTCGTGGTACTCAAGGGGCGCCAACAACAAGCGTAGCACCCCCTGGGCCTCCCGGACCCCCGACCCCGCCACCCCCACCAACGGACTGGGTCGATTGTGTCACGCGAGTGCTCCTCTATTGGGAGCACGCACTGTCTGCCGACGAGGAAACGGCGCTAGTGGGCTCCATGCACCAGTCGCGGTATGCTGCCATGCAAGTCCTACGTCACAAGAACCGCGTGTGTGAGGTGTGGACCAAGGCATCACTTGTGGGGGTCGCCCCCCTGCTTGTGGAGGTGAAGCCTCCCCCCTTCACCTCGCAGCCCTGGAAGGATGGGACAGGTGGCACACGGCTTCGGGTGATGGCTCACGGGGGTATGTGGTGCCTACTAGACTACCGCGTGTATGATGTCCTGCGGAGCACCCGGTACGACGGGCTCAGTGCTAGTGGTACCAGCACCGCCACTCCTGCCTGTGCCCTTGGCCCTCCCCAGGCCAGCCCCTCGGCCCCAACCACTACGAGCCCAGCCACAGCCTCAACAGGCACCCCCACCATTGCCCCCACCATTGCCTCGACCCCCGCAACCCCACCATCCGCAACCAGCCCACTCGCGCACCCATCGCCCTTGCCACCCACGGATCCAGCTGGTGGAGGCAAGAGCTGCACCCCACCCCCCAAGTGCCCGTGGTGTCCTGGGCCCCTTACTGTACCACACCTTGTACAGGACTGTGAGCGGTTCAACGACATCCGAGCATTCTATTGGGGGCAGGCAGCGCAGGTGCTCAATGTGAGGGGTAGCAATGGGAGAGCTGTCGAAGATGGTGCGGTCACTTCGCGACACCCGCGGGATAGGGAGCAGTGGTACAGGCTAACCATGGGCAGAGAGGTGGACGCCAAGTACTTCATGGGGAGTGCCGCCGACCCAGTACCCCCCTCGGAGGCCCTCTCCATGCTGGCGCAAGCCTGGGTTGCAGAGTGGCTCCCGGCTGCACCAGATCAAGGGACGGTAGCGGACGGTGGCGGGGCAGTGACCACGGCAACGGCTGCTGGGGGCGCGGGCGGAACGCAGACGGGAACTGCAGGGTCAGGGCCAGGGTCAGGATCTCCGCCCCAGCCACGGGGGGTGCCTGACAAGAGTTCTGACAGCCCAGGTAGCAGCCGTCGGTTCAGCACCAGGGCGGCCTGGCCTGAGCTCCTCCGCGTCACAAGCGGCCTGCTACGGGCTGTAGTTAAGGCAGTGTCGGACCATGCTGACCCAGGCTCGGTCCTGCGCAAGGGTAAGAAGTGGGCCGGAACCTCAGCCCGGGCCAGGGCCACCATATCCCCTGCCCCCGCCCATGCCCCTGCCCACGCCCCGGCCCTAACCCCAGCCACGCCCGCGGCTGGCACAGCACCTGCATCGGCCGCCATCGCAGATGTGCTCCCTGCTACTAACCGCCCCCCTGCGGTGACAGCCACGCCGACCACAGGCGCTGCAGACCCGGCACCCCCCCTAGCCGCCTCTGCGCCCCAGCCCCACGTGGCACCTGGCCCGTCCCCGCGCCGCCTACGCAGCAGAGGGCGACCTTGAGGGGAAGGGGCGTCGCGGATCTGGGGGGAGTGAGCTCGGACCCGCCAAGCCACTGGGCCGACGCACCGCATCTGCTACCGACCACCCCACCACCCCAC
>JAIXOF010000088.1 GCA_027486935.1 Cyanobium sp. C1_MAG_00004
ATGACCAGGGCGATGGCGACACCGCCCAGATGCTGCAGCAGCTGGGGATCTGGGATCACCCGTTGCTGCTCTGGTCACGCCGGTTCCGGGCCACGGAGGCCAACCTCGATGCCCTGCTGGCCTGCCTGGCCGAGCACCCTGGAGCGGTGGTGATCCTCGATTCGCTTCGCTCGATCACCCGCAGCTGCTGCTTTGGGGAGAACGACCCGGAGATGGGGTCGCTGATCTACGACCTCAAGCACCAGATCACCGATGCCGGCGGCACCTTGCTGCTGATCCACCACTGCAACAAGGCCAACGACACCACCGGCACCGAGGCCCTCTCAGGCCACAACGCCATCGCCGGTGCCGCCAACACGATCCTCACCCTCCACTACCTGGCCAAGGGCAATCGGCTGATCAAGGATTCACCCCAGCGCCGCCTGGTGCGCGAGGCTCGCTCCGGCCCACCCGCCGATCTGGTGGTGGCGATCGATGGCAACAGCGGCGCCTTTGCCCGGCTGGGCACCTACGACGATCTGCAGGAGCAGCAGGAACAGGAGAGCGATCTGGATCGCGCCGGCCAGCGGGTGCGCAAGGCCAGCGAGAAGCAGAAGGAGGCCCTGCGTTATCTCCAGGCCCTGCACACCAACGGTCTGGCCGGGGTGGGCCTGCTTGAGCTGCTGCAGGCCATTGACCTGGCGCCGGCGGAAGCACGGCTGATGAGAGATCTCGAGGCTGAGGCCCTGAGCGCCTACAAAACCCTCGGTCGGTTTCTCGGGAAGCTCGACGGCTTGGTGACAACCACCCGCGTCTCAACCGGCAGCCAGAGCTACTACCTGCGTTACGGGCTCAGCGGATCCGGTGCGGAATGGCTGGCGCGTGAGTTCGAACTCTAGGGATGGAAACTTCGGATTCTTGTGGAGCCCTTCCAGGGCAGTCGTTCCGGCGCTTCATGGCAGCTGGAAACAACCTGGAAACCTGTGATTCTTTGAGGCCCTGCCTGCCCCGCAGTGGCGCTGTTGCCCTGTTTCTCCAGCGCAAAAGAGGGCTGGAAACTTCGGAAACTTCGAAACCCACTCCAGCGCAGATGTTCTCACGCCTCGTAGCAGGTGGAAACGATCTGGAAACTTGTGAATCCGTTGCGCCGCAGGGGTTCCACAAGAATCACAAAGTTTCACTCGTCCTGGATCCTCTCAGACCCGCTGCGCTGCAACGGGTTCTAAAGAATCACAAGTTTTTAGTGCTTCACGTGAGGCTCTGGTGATGGTGCAGCGCACGACCATCAGCCCGCTCACCATCTCGGCCGGCCCCTGGCTCAAGCCGATCCCAGGCCTGCGGCGCAGGGACCCGGAGCACCGCTACTGGCTGGGGGGTCACCTGTTCGCTGTGTCCGTCACCGGCGTGGTCGGCTCAGCCAAGAGCGACTGGGCGATGGCCCGCATCGAGGCCACCCGCCACGTCTGGGAGCCGAGGGGCCACACCGTGCACCTGGCGCTGGAGGCCCTGCTGCACAGCCGCTTCCATCCCCTGCCCCAGCAACGCCAGCTGGCCAGCCGGCAGCTGGAGAACCTGCGCTCTGGCGACTACCGGGACTGGATCGAGCCGCTGCTGGCCCACCCTCACTGGCGACAGGTGACGGTGATCGCCTCCGAGCGGCCCACCTGCTGCCTGATCCGCAACCTGGCCGGCACATACGACACCGGCTACATCCAGCACGCCAGCGGCCTGCGGGTGCTTGCTGACCTCAAGACCCTCTCGCGCCCCGGCTCGGGCAGCTACTGCACCCGCGCCCAGCTGGGTGGCTACATGGCACTGGAAGCCACCTGGGGCGTTGAGTACGACGCCGGCCAGACGGTCTGGGCCCGGCCGGGGGAGACCCGCTTCTCGCCGCTGTATTCCCGCGAGGAATGCCTGGCGGCCTGGGCAGCGGCCTGGGCGAACTACGTGAGTAAGCACCGGCCGTGGTGACCCACTGTCCGATCCAATGTGTTCGGACTATCGAGCCACTATGCTTAGTCGCAGGTCGCTTGCCTGCGCCTCGTTGCTCCTTCGCTGGCTCAGTTGATGACTGCCACCACCGCCAGCTCTGCTCCTCAGGCTGGCGCCGCCCTCGACGCGCTGCTCGATCGCATCACGGTCCTCAAGCTGCAGCAGAAGTCGACAGAGGTCGAACTCTCCCCGCTGCTGGAGCAGCTCAGCGTTGCCCTGGAGGCCGGCGAGCTGGATGCCACCTTCTCCCACAACGGCTACAGCTTTTCTTGGTCGGCCGGACGCACCAGCTACGCCTACCCCGAGCCGCTGCAACAGCAGGAACAGGCCCTCAAGGAGGCCCAGCGGCTGGCGGTTGCCGCCGGCGTCGCCACGGAGAAGCACGGCAAGGCGTTCTGGACGATCAAGCCGGGCCGGAGCTGAATGATGGCCAATCCCCAGAAGCGCAAAGGGGATGCGGCCGAGCGGGAAGCGGGCCAGCTGCTGAGCGATCTGTTGGGCCTCGTGGTGCGGCGCAAGCTCGGCGCCGGCCGCACCACCACAGCCGGCGGTGACACCGGCGACCTCGATGGGGTGCCCGCCCACGTGATCCAGGTGGCCAGCTGGGCCAACACCGCCGCCGCGGCCCGTCTCAAGCCAGAGGAGGCCGCCCTGCAGGCCGAGCATGCCGCCGTGCCGTTCGCGGCGACGTTGGTGCGCTTTCGCGGCGGCACCTGGCGGGTGGTGCTCACCCCTGAGCAGTGGGCCGCCTATGTGCGGCTGATCCTGCGGGAGGGCCTGCTGTGAGCCGCCGTGCCTCAGCCAAGCCAGCCGGCAGCGGCGAACCCCAGACCCCGGATGTGGATCAGGCGTTGCTGGAGGAGCTGCGCCAGGCGCCACCCAAGCAGGATGCCGATGGGCAGCCCGCCTGGCCGGCGGCGGATCCCAGCCGGCCGGTGGGCAAGGGCAACCCGCCGCGGGGGCGCCGCAGCCAGACACACAAACCCCGCGCCACCCATATGGAGGTAGAGACGCGTATTGCTGAGGCGCAGCTGTGGATCGCCCAGCGGCTGCCATTGGCACAGATCAGGGAAAAAGCAGCCCAGAACTGGGGAATCACCAACATCAAAACGATCAGCCGCTACCTGGCCCTGGCGCGGCAGCGGATGGTGGAGGAGCTGATCTCCGACCGGCGCCGCCACCAGGCTGAGCAGATCTTTGCGCTGAACGACTGTGCCCGCCGGGCGATGGACGCCGAGCAGTTCAACGCCGCCGTCGGCGCCTTCCGGGTGATTGCTGAGATCGGCGGTCTGCTGCGGGCACCGATCAAGCCCCCCGAGGCGAAAAGCTGATGGCGGGTTTGCTGCTGGATCCAGCCTTCGACCTTTGGGGAGATGCCGGCCTGCTTGGTGCTCCCGATCCAGGCCGCCAGCAGAACGGACCCCAGGCCCCGCAGGCCTTCCGTGATTTCATCGTGGCCGCTTATCCCGGCTACGCCTTCCACACCTGGGCCGAACGCCTGATTGCCCTGCTGCAGCGCGTGGCTGATGGCGAGCTCAACCGCTTGATCGTTTGCTGCCCCCCGCGGCTGGGCAAATCACTGCTCGTCTCCAAGCTGTTCCCGGCCTACTGGGTGAGCCGCTACCCCACGCGGTTCTGCGCCATCGCCTCCTATTCGGCCGAGCTGGCCTACGCCCATAGCCGTGAGGCACGGCATTACTACCGCGCTGTCGGCCATCCCCTCTCCAAGGACTCCACCGCCGTTGGCAACTGGCTCACCCCCGAGCGCGGTGGCTGCATCGCCGCCGGCGTGCGCGGGCCGTTCACCGGCAAGGGCTACGCGCTGGGGATCATCGATGACCCCTACAAGGGTCCAGAAGATGCCAACTCCGCCGGCCAACGCCAGAAGCTGATCGAGTGGTTCCAGTCCGTCTGGCTCACCCGCGCTGAACCGGCACCACATGGGCGCTCGCGATGGGGCTTTTCAGGCGCGGCCCAGGTGGTGGTGCTGACCCGCTGGCACCAGGACGATTTGATCGGCTGGCTGCTGGAGCAGGAGAGCGGCGACGCTCCGCAGCAGTGGCAGGTGCTTAACCTGCCGGCGATTGCGGAACCGCCCCAGCAGCAGATCAAGTTCCCGGCCAGCTGCACCATCGAGCCGGACTGGCGCAAGCCCGGTGAGCCGCTCTGCCCCGAGCGGTTTCCCCTGCTGGAGCTGGAGCAGATCCGCATCCGCGCCGGCAGTTACTGGTGGAACGCGCTGTACCAGCAGCGCCCCTCACCGGCGGAGGGTCTGCTGTTTCAACGCGACTGGATCCGCACCATTGCGGGCACCGTTTCTCCAGACGGCCGGGCGGCGCAACGCCCCTTTGCGGCGGTGGTGCTCAGTTGCGATCTGAGTTTCAAGGGGGGAGCGGAGAACGACTACTGCGGCTTCTGCCTCCTCGGCCTACTGCCGGATCAGGAGGCCCGCCACCCGTTGGCCCAGGCCCTGGCACGGGGTGAACAGCTCCACCCCAGTGCTGCCCGCGCGAGCTCACCGGCCGAACCGCAGAGAGACGACAAACACCGGATCGAGGTGATCTGCAGCCAGCACCACCGGCTCGACCTGCCGGGGGTGATCAACTTCCTCGCTCAGACCTTGGCGTCTCTGGGCAAGGGCCTGAGCCCTGATGCCGTGCTGATCGAGGACGCCGCCAATGGCCCAGCCGTCTGCCAGTTGCTGCAGCGCCAGATCCCTGGCCTGATTGCTGTGCGGCCCAACGGCAGCAAGGTGAGCCGCGCCCATGCCGTGGCCCCGTTGCTGGAGGCCGGCCAGCTGGCGTTTCGCAGCGGCAACGAGGCCCTGATCAGCGAGTTGCTGGGTTTTCCCAACGGGGCCCATGACGACCTGGTGGATGCCTTCTGCCAGGGCGTGATCTGGCTGCAGAGCCAGCACTGGCGCAGCCAGGGCAAGG
>JAIXOF010000182.1 GCA_027486935.1 Cyanobium sp. C1_MAG_00004
TCAGCGGCGGCGGCTCGACCTCCAACCCCCAGAACCAGACAGTTCAGATCATCTTCCTCCCCTGCAAGCGGCGCGAGCTGCTCATCTGGTCCAGCGCAGGGGACGGGTTCCGGGCGATCATGCCCGACCTCAACGAGGACACGGCTGATCCAGCGATCGTGCCCGAAGCAAAGTTCTGGGTGCGCCAGCCTGATATCTCGACGAACATCCTAGTCGCTCCCTTGAAGTTCGCCACGAGCGGGTATGCGCTTAGTGAACCTTACGTGCTGGCTGAGGCACCTGTGGGCGGCACTCCACCACCGGACCCCGACGTGCTCGAAACGTACGACAACGCGACGTGGGCAGGCGGGACCGCTCAGCCTTACCGCATCTATGGTGACCAGTCGTTCCGAACGGGCAACACCGACGCGGCTGATGCCTTCCTCACCGACTGGAGCGGTGCGACCTTCACCCCAAACGGCACAGACAAGAACGTGCGGATCCGTGTGGACCTTTCGGGCGATGGCAACAGCACCCCGTCGATCTATGGCGCGGAGCTCGGATACCTCGGTCTCGAGGCGATCACCGACGACTCGGAAGAGTTCGACCTCACCGATTACGTGACCTCGTTCTCGCTCTCGGTGCCGGAGGGCGGCGGTCCTACGGCCAGAGTCACGGTGAACGCACACCCTGACGTCGAGGCAGGCGTGGCAGGGCTTCGCACTCAGTGCAACAGACCGCTAGAGATCAAGCTCGGCACGGTCACCCTTCTGAACGGACGGGCGAGCCCTCCTCAGTACTCGAGGCGTTTGAATCCGGAGGCCGAGAAGATTGCCTTCGAAGTGGAGAGCACCATCAAGGCGCTCAAACGCTACAGGTTCAGAGAGCGCAAGCCGTTCGATGGCATGTATGTCTGCCGCTCGTCCGACGAGGACAGCTTGGTGCGCTGGGTGCTTCGCCAGTGCGGAGTCCCCGACAGCGCGATGGAGCTGGAGGACTCGACGGTGCGCATCGGCGATATCGCTCCAGAGCGGTGCGGGGAGTGGGCAGAGTACGCAGACGTGGGCGCGAGCGCCTGGGAGGTGATCTCCCGCTTCATGGAGGACTATCTGGGCGGGTGGTTCTACGACGTCGTGCCTAGCTCAAGCGGTCTGAACTTCGTCGTGAAGTCTCCGGCGACCATTGAGGCGAGCGCCCCCGTGATCGATCTCTACTGGTCGAACGAGGACGCGCTGGCCGCTTCCATCGATGAGGCAGACGTGTGGAAGTACGTCGTGCGCCAGATGGATTATCAGGTCGTCGAGCCGGAGTCCAACGAGATCGTCATCACCGGTCGGGATCCACGAACGTCGCTCAGCCTCGGCGCGGTGAAGCGTGATTACCCTGCTCAGGATCCGACGCTTGCCCCTAGCGCGAGACCGAACAACTGGCTCGGCGAGCCTGCCATCGTTGGCATCATCAACGCTGGTATCTCGACCCAGGACACCGCCAACTCCGCAGCGGCGCTCGCAGCGGCCAGGCTCTTCAACCGAAGGGAGATCGTCGGGATCGAGTGCGAGTTCTTAGAGGTTGCAGGCGTACCCGTCTGGCGAGGCGACCGGGTCAACATCGACGGAGAGCCTTGGGTGGTGGCATCGCTCGAGCTGGAGGCAATCTCCGACGCAGACGGCTTCGCCTGGCGTCCCTGCAAGTACACCCTCGCTTCTGACATCGGAGGCACGGGCGGGCTGAGCGCCTTCCAGATCGCGCAAAACGAGCGATTAAAGAGACGCGAAGCGGTCGTTCAGCGTCGCAACTCGATCGGACTGGCGGCGGTTCGAAGACAGAGCGCGGTGGTGGTCTGACGTGCTGAACGGCGAGAACTTCTACACCCCTGAGTTCGAGTACAACGTCTCGGTCTCTGGTTCGACCTCGGCGTCTCCGGCAGCGGCGACGGGTGTCGCGGGCGTCCTCTCGAACTTCTTCAACAACGATTACCTGCTGGCCGTTCTCGGCTTCCGGATCACGGTCACGGTCAACTGGGACCCGTTTGGCACCGACTCGCGCGGAGCGACTCTCAGGGGCATCAGCACTCAGGACCGGACCTATGCGGCAGGGACCGACGTGTCTTCGACCCTGCACTTCTACAACCTCACGGTCTGGGTGGAGCCAAGCGGCAAGTACCGCCTCAAGTACGACTCGGTGGAGTGGAAGGTGGACGGAGCCGTCGAATGGACGGGCGGCTCGTTTGATACCCTCAGCCCGCTGGTGTGCGCCCCTTCGACCATCCCGAGGATCGGAGTGGGTCCGTATCTGAACGGTGGTCCCATCGTGCCGATCTTCGTGCCTCTCACGCCTGGTGGCGGTGTGTCCGGCTCAGGGTCCTACTCTGGGACCTGCGAGGTTGTGGGCGGCTTTAGGTGGCGCGACTGGGTGACGAGCGACTGGGTGACCTTGCCGATCGCTTTGAACGCACCAGGCTCGTCGGGTTCGCCTGGCTCTCCAACGGGAGACGACTGCTACAACGTTTCGATCGAATACTCGACCACCGCGGACAGCAACGGCACGACCTTTGCGAACAACATCACCGCGGGTGGCGACTGCTGGATCTGGCCGAACAATCCGGGCGAGGTCGTTCGCATGAACGAGGGCTATGAGGCCTACATCTATCGTGGCTCGCTCGGCGCGTGGACCCACCGGGCCATCGATGTGGTCACAACGACTCAGCGG
Source organism: Cyanobium sp. C1_MAG_00004 (assembly GCA_027486935.1). Taxonomy (GTDB): domain Bacteria; phylum Cyanobacteriota; class Cyanobacteriia; order PCC-6307; family Cyanobiaceae; genus RGUW01. Next base: position 2,689 of record JAIXOF010000182.1, read on the forward strand.
TTCTTGCCACCGCCTCCGGATCCCGGCATCGTGGTCGTGGACAACTCGGTGGTTGGCAACACCAGAGCGGGCGCTTCGGAGTTCCTAGCGCGGGTCACGAACAGCTCTCACGTGGTCGAAGAGCCGATCACAGCGACGCGCTACGCTCCGTGGACCTACGCGGTCACCGACGATTACTGGGACAACACCGAGCGCATCGTGGATCAGAAGGGCTACGACGGAATGCACACCGTTGGGCTGTCGAATCTCAGCCCGTACAACCACCTTGAGAAGTGGATCACCCTTTGGAACACGTGGTTCCATCCTCACGGGTGCTTCGTTCTTTGGTTCCCTCCAGACTCTGCATCGAGTAGCGTTCGCTGGCCGATCAACGGCACTCCGGCAGACCTTGCCGATTACTGGTACAAGGTTCGCCAGCAGTGGGGGTATCACCCTTCCCTGCCGGAGGCCGACCGAACGAAGCGAAGAGTGGACGTGGTAGCCGAGCCTCTCGCGCAGTCGAGCACGATCGATATCGTGTCGTCGATCACGGGAGTCCCGGGCTACTGGTGGGGGATCGAGCGGTTCATCCCCGATAACACCGCCTGGCTTGAGGAAGTGCTTCTTGACGATCGGTCCAATGATCGCTGGGAGTTCGACGGATCCGGCACGCGGCAGGTGACGAGCTCGCGCATCGAGTTCTCTGCCGACTCGGTCGAAGCCGAGTTCGATCTGTCCTCTTACTCCGAGTGGCCGTACATGGTGCCGACGCTCGCGCGTAACGTCGAGCTGTCATCTTCCAACTGGTCCAACGTGGCTTCGGTGAAGATCGAGGTCGAGGACGCCACGGGCAAGGTCGTGGAGCTGGTCGCGGCGGCGCTCACAGGCGGCAACTGGGACATCCCGGCCGAGCTGTCCATGAAGTGGCACACCTCGCTGTATCAGAACCTCGGAGACTCCAGCTTCCTCTCGGACACGTACGACGGTGTCGCCGAGCCTACGGCTGACGCCTCGAGCTCGATCGGAGCGGACGAGCAGCTCGCGCCAACCCAGCACGGCTCGCTTGCTCGCTCGTACGGGAAGCTCCGACTCACCATCACCAAGAGCAACCCTTCCAACCCTGCCACGATTGGGCTGGTCACCTTGAACCTGGCTCCTCGGAGCGAGTGGTACGTGCGCTATGAGAGCGGGCACGGGGCGGTGGTGCTCTCCAAGAACGGACCCTGCTTCAGGACTCACGCGCTGCGGTTCTTTAACTACCTTTTCGATACCATCCTCACGACACCCGACGCGGTGGGTGAGCTGGCCGCACAGCCCACCATCGGCGACTGGCTCGCGTTTCGGCGGGTCTTCCTGGAGGGACGGGTAGCCGACGATGATCTTCTGCCGGAGGCACTGACCTACTTCGTCAACAACGAAGAGATCGTGATCGACAAGCACCTGTGGCGAAACCCTGACAGCGAGGTCAATACGACTTCGTTCATCGCTCAAGGCGACTCGGGTCCCGTGCCCTGCATCGTGAACTCTTACCGGGCTATGCCGCCCCTGGCGCTCTTCCCGATCCAGAAGCGGACCAAGGCGTCCA
>JAIXOF010000114.1 GCA_027486935.1 Cyanobium sp. C1_MAG_00004
CTGGCCCAGCACGGCTACACGGTGCATGTGGCCTATGGCGGTGCCAAAGAAGCCGATGCCGGCCCTGCAGTGGCCCCCGGCAGCTTGCAGTTTCACGACGTGCCGATTGCCCGCAGCAGCTCGCCTATAGCGTTGTTCAGGGCTGTCACCGGCCTGGTTCGCCTCTTTGGCCGGGAGCGCATCACGGTTGTGCATGTGCACACACCGGTGGCGGGAATTGCGGCGCGGCTGGCCGCAGCGCTCACCCGCACGCCTGTGGTGATCTACACCGCCCATGGCTTTTATTTCCATGAGGGTATGTCTGCCCCCCTGCGGTGGCTGCACATCGCCAGCGAGTGGCTGCTGGCGCATCTCACCACCCTGCTGCTCACCGTTTCTGCAGAGGACGCCGCCCTGGCTCGGCGTCTGCGCTTTAAGTCGGCCAGCCGGATCCAGGTGATTGGCAATGGTGTCAAGGCCGCGCGCTTCACTCCGGCAAGCCAGGAGCAGCGTCGCCAGGCCCGCCAGCGCTTTGGCCTGGCTGCCGACGCCCTGGTGGTCGGCATTGTGGCGCGCAAGGTGGCCGAGAAGGGCTACCTCGAATTGTTCGAGGCTTTCGCTGCCCTGGCCCCCCGCCACCCCCAGTTGCAGCTATTGATCTGCGGCAGCAGGCTCGCCAGTGACCACGCGACCTCGATCGAGCAGCCTCTGCAAGCATTAATGGAGACGTGTCCCGGCCAGGTGGTCGATGCCGGCGAGATTGACGACGTCAACGTGGCCTACAACGCCATGGATGTGTTCTGCCTGCCCTCGTGGCGCGAGGGCCTGCCGGTCACGATCATCGAAGCGATGATGAGCGGCTTGCCCGTGGTGGCCACCGCCATCCGCGGCAGCCGCGAAGAGGTGGTGCCTGGAGCCACCGGTCTGCTGGTGCCGGTGCGTGATGCCCGGGCCCTTGGCCGCGCCCTCGAGCAGCTAATTGCTGATCTCCCGTTGCGGCAGCGCTTGGGCCAGGCCGGCCGGGCGCGGGCCCTTGCCCACTACGACCAGGACCGCGTGATTGCGTTGCAACTGGAGCTGTTGCAGCAGACCCTGCTGCGGCAGCGGCTGGCATGAGTATCCCGATGCTGCTGCTTCGGCTTGCCATTGGTCTCATCGCCGCCTGGGCGCTGGCAGGGTTGCTCAGCCATGGCCTGGGCGCCTGGGGGTGGCTGGATCAGCCCAATGCCCGCAGCTCCCATGTGCGTCCCACCCCTCGCGGAGGTGGGCTGGCCTTTGTGGTGCCCACGGTGTTGCTCGCGCCCACCCCTCTTGTGCTGATCCCGCTGCCACTCGCCCTGGTGGGGCTGCTGGATGATCGCAGCGGCTTGCCGGTGCGTGTGCGTCTGCCGGTGCAGCTGCTCACCGGTTTTGCCCTGGCCTGGCAGGCGGGTTGGAGCCTGCCGGGGGCTCTTCTGGCCGCCGTGCCAGCCACGGCCTTGATCAATGCAATCAACTTCATGGATGGGCTGGATGGTCTGGTGGCCTCTTGCCTGGTGATCTGGATCGGCCTGGCGGCCTTGCTGCTACCGAATCCTGCGCTGTGGGTGCTGGCTGCAGCTGTGGCTGGGTTTCTGGTTTGGAACTGGAGCCCCGCTCGCCTGTTCATGGGGGATGTGGGCAGCACCTATCTCGGGGCAGTACTGGCGGGTGGTCTACTGACCGCTGCGCACAGCGCGACGGTTGGCGGCGCCAGCGAACCCATGCTGGTCTTGTGTCTGGCTGCGCTACCGCTGATGGCGGATGCGTTCAGCTGCCTGCTGCGGCGTCTGCTGGCTGGGCAGCGGCTGTGGAAGGCGCATCGCCTGCACCTCTACCAGCGGCTGCAGCAGGCGGGGTGGAGCCATCGCCGCGTTGCTGGGCTCTATGCCGGACTTACGGCCCTGCTGGCCTGCGTTCGTGGCCCAGCCGTAGGGCCGGCAGCGACCGCTGTGCTGCTTCTTGGTTTCTGGCTCGATCGCCGCTGGGCGCTGCCGTTCGCCGCGTCGGCGCAGGGTCGCCGTTGAGGCGGTTGGTCTCGGCACACCACACCCGTCTGCTGGTTGAAAGCATCCAGGTGGTGGCCGGGCGGGCCCTGGCTTCTGCTGGCTACAGCTGTCTTTAGTGTTGCGAGGTGGATTGAGGGTTGATCCGATTGTCGCGGACTTTGAAGTCCTGGACGTTGAGTAAGGGTGCTAACGCTGGAATAAGCCATCTTGCTCGTTCCACATTGAACGAGTACTATGGAAGCCTGAGCAGGGTGCAAGTTCAACACGCTCTTGCGTGAGTCATTGCCTTTTCGTGTCTGTTATTGCATCCCTTTAATCCGCTCCCCTGTTTGTTTTGACACCGTGAAAGCAGTTATTCTTGCTGGTGGTCTTGGAACGCGCCTTGCGGAAGAGACGCATTTGCGTCCTAAGCCCATGGTTGAAGTGGGGGGGATGCCGATTTTGTGGCATATTCTCAAAATATACAGTCACTTCGGCATTCGTGAATTTGTCATCTGTTGTGGATACAAGGGTTATTTGATCAAAGAATATTTTGCCAATTATTTTCTTCATAGCTGTGATGTCACGTTCCATATGGATCGGGACAACTATATGGAAGTCCATCAACGCAAGAATGAGCCTTGGAAGGTCACCTTGGTCGATACCGGCGAAGCAACTCAGACAGGAGGGCGCCTGGCTCGTGTGGCTCCATACCTCAAGGAAAGCAGCTTTTGTTTTACCTATGGAGATGGTGTCGCGGATGTCAATATCGCAGCATTAATCGCTCATCACAGGCAGCAAGGTGTTCAGGCCACGCTGACTGCGGTCCAGCCCCCAGGCCGCTATGGCGCGATCCATCTGGAGGGTGATGCTGTTCTCCAGTTTCAGGAAAAAACTGATGGCGACAATGCCTGGATCAATGGTGGATTTTTCATCTTAGAGCCGGAAGTGCTTGATCGCATCAGCGGTGATCAGACAAGTTGGGAGATTGACATTTTGCCCCAATTGGCAGCTGCTGGGCAGTTGGCTGCATACCGCCACACCGGCTTCTGGCAGGCGATGGACACCCTCAGAGATCGGAATCGACTTGATGAGCTCTGGGCGACTGGCTCGGCGCCTTGGAAGTTTTGGTGATGCTGGATCAACGTTTTTGGCGTGGCCGGCGTGTCTTGCTCACAGGTCATACAGGATTCAAAGGCAGTTGGCTTTTGTTGTGGTTGCTGAGCCTTGGCTCTCAGGTCTGGGGTTACGCACTTGAGCCCGAAACAGAGCCTTCTCTTTTTACCTCTCTTGGGATTGATCAAGGACAAGCCGATTGTCTTGGGGGCGGGTTTCATCACCGACTTGGCGATCTGCGTGAGCTGCAGGCCCTACAGGCTCTGGTGGCAGAAGCCCAGCCCGAAGTGGTGGTGCACCTGGCGGCGCAACCTTTGGTGCGGCGCAGCTACCGCGACCCTCTGGAAACCTGGGCCACCAACGTGCAGGGCTCTCTGCATCTGCTGGAGGCCCTCAGGCCACTCCAGCACCCCTGCGCGGTGGTGATGGTGACCACTGACAAGGTGTACGCCAACCGCGAATGGGATTTCGGCTACCGGGAGGATGACCGCCTCGGCGGCCACGACCCCTACAGCGCCAGCAAGGCCGCCGCTGAGTTGGCGATCGCCAGCTGGCGGGCCAGCTTTTGCGGCAGCGCGGCCCACCAGAACCCCCATCTGAGCATCGCCACCGCCCGCGCCGGCAACGTGATCGGCGGCGGAGACTGGGCCGCAGACCGCATCGTGCCCGATGCCATGCGCGCCCTGGCCTCAGGGGAGCCGATTTCTGTGCGCAGCCCCCGCGCCACCCGCCCCTGGCAGCACGTGCTCGAACCCCTGGGCGGCTATCTGCTGTTGGCGGAGAGGCTCTATTCAGATGGCGGCTCCTACGCCAGTGCCTTCAACTTCGGGCCGGTGCTGGAGGCCAACCGCCCGGTGCGTGAGCTGGTGGCGGCTGCTCTGCAGCACTGGCCAGGCCATTGGCAGGATCTCTCCGATCCCCATGCCCCCCACGAAGCCGGCCGGCTGCATCTGCAGATCGACAAGGCCCACCACCAGCTGGCATGGCAGCCCCGCTGGGATTTCGCCACCACCGTGGCCCGCACGGTGAACTGGTACCGGGCCGTGCACGAGGGCACCAACCCGCTGGAGTGCTGCCTGGCGGATCTGGAGGCCTATCACGCTGAAGCAGCCCATGCCCACTGAAGCCTTCTCCACCCCGATTGCTGGCGTGCTTGAGCTGGTGGGTCATCCCTTTGCCGATCACCGCGGTGCCTTCCTCAATGCGTTTCGCATCCAGGAGCCGGCCTTTGCCGAGGCCTGGGGTGATCGCACCATCGCCCAGGTGAACATCAGCCGCAGCGAAGCCGTGGGCACGGTGCGTGGCCTGCACCTGCAGGCGCCGCCCCACACCGAAGCCAAACTGGTGCGCTGCCTGCGGGGGCGGGTGTGGGACGTGGCGGTGGACCTGCGGACAGGCTCGTTCACCTATGGCCTGTGGCATGCCGTGGAGCTCTCGCCCGCTGCTGCCAACGCGCTGCTGATCCCCGAGGGCTGTGCCCACGGCTTCCAGGTGCTGGAGCCGGGCAGCGAGCTGCTCTACTTGCATTCCGGTGCCTGGTTGCCGGAAGCCGAAACCGGGGTCCGCTTCGACGATCCCCAGCTGGCGATCGCCTGGCCCCTGCCGCCAACGGGCCTGAGCGAGCGGGATCTGGCGCTGCCGCTGCTTGAATCGCCACCCAGCTTGCTGGTTACGCCGCCTCCAGCCCCAGGTGGTTCACGTAGGGCAGGAAATCACGATCGCTGAACAGCAGTGGCAGCTTGGCCTCCAGGCAGGCAGTTGCAATGATTCCGATGGTCGTTTTGCGCACCGTGATCCCATTTCTGCGGAGCTTGCGGTAGTTCTCCGCAGCTTTCCAGGCATTGTGACCTCCCAACATCGGCAGCAGTGCCAACGAGCCGAACAACCGTCGGGCAGTGGCCACGTCGCGCTCGTGGCGAAAGCCCTGAACCACTTCCACCAGAATCAGATCACCCACCACCAGAGGCGTCACCCCCAGGAGACGATCGAGCCGTTCCACTTCAGGGGTTCCTACACCATTGAAAAAATCGATCCAGACTGAGAAATCAACAACGATCACGTCGGCTGTCCAGATCCCGGGGTGGTTGGGCCATCCAACCGTTGGTTGTCGAGGCTGCCTTCCCAGCGCAGCTTGCCGCGGTAGGCGCGAAACTCGGCTTGCTGGCCGAGCTGCACCAGGGCGCGCAGGCCCATTTCCACGGCCTCCCGTTTGCTGTGGGCACCGGCGGCCTGCATCGCCTGCTGCATCAGGGCGTCGTCGATGACGATGTTGGTGCGCATGGCCGCAGGTCGACGAATGTGTATACCTTAAGCAAGGTCTACACATTGGGTTGGTCGCCAGGCCATGACGCGTTTGACCCCATAACCTGCTGTCATGACCCAGCACCCCTGCCGCCACTGCGGCGCGACGCTGCAGCACACGGTGATCGATCTGGGCCACCAGCCGCCCAGCAACGCCTACCTGCGGCCTGAGCAGCTGGCGCTGCCCGAAATCACCTACCCGCTGCAGGTGTTCGTGTGCAGCAGCTGCTGGCTGGTGCAGCTGCCCGCCCATGCGGCAGCTGAGGAGCTGTTCACGGCGGATTACGCCTACTTTTCCAGCACCTCGAGCAGCTGGTGCGCCCACGCCGAGCGCTTTGTGGCGGCGGCGGTGGAGCGGCTGGCTCTGGGGCCCCAGAGCCAGGTGGTGGAGCTGGCGTCAAACGACGGCTACCTGCTGCAGTACGTGCAGCAGCGCGGCATCCCCTGCCTAGGCATCGAGCCTACCGCGGCCACAGCCGAGGCGGCCCGGGCCAAGGGCATCACCACGATCGAGCGCTTCTTTGGCGTGGCGCTGGCGGCGGAGCTGGAGCCCGCCGATCTCGTGGTGGCCAACAACGTGCTGGCCCACGTGCCCGACATCAACGATTTCGTGGCCGGCATCGCCCGACTGCTCAAGCACCAGGGCCGTGCCTCGATTGAGTGCCCGCACCTGCTGCGGCTGCTGGCCGGCAACCAGTTCGACACGATCTACCACGAGCATTACAGCTACCTGAGCCTGCAGGTGGTGCAGCGCATCGCGGCGGCGGCGGGCCTGGTGGTGGTGGATGTGGAGCCGCTGCCCACCCATGGCGGCAGCCTGCGCATCTGGCTGGCCCACCAGGGCGCAGCCGAGCCCACCGCGGCGGTGGAATCGCTGTTGGCGGCCGAAGCAGCGGCGGGGCTGGAAACCCTGGAGGCCTACGCCGGCTTCCAGCAACGGGCCGAAGCTGCCAAGCACGGCCTGCTGGAGTTTCTGCTGCAGGCCAAACGCGATGGCCGTCGGGTGCTGGGCTATGGCGCCGCCGCCAAGGGCAACACCCTGCTCAACTACGCCGGCATCCGCGCCGACCTGCTGCCCGCCGTGGCCGACCGCGCCCCCAGCAAGCAGGGCAAGCTGCTGCCGGGCAGCCACATCCCGGTGATCAGCCCCGAAGAACTCGCCGCCCAGGACCCCGATGCCCTGCTGGTGCTGCCGTGGAACCTGATCGACGAGCTGCGGCAGCAGCTGCCGGGGTATGAGCTTGTGACGGCGATTCCGGAGCTGCGGCATGACTGAGCTGGAGCTGTGACAACGATTCACCTGCTGGGTAGTGAAGGTTTCATCGGCAGAGCTCTCCAGCGCGAGGCGGGCGACCTTTCCCTGCATTGCTGGAGTCACCGCCAGTCAGACCCTGAGCACCATTTCGACCTGCTCGATCCATCCAGTTGGCAGTCTCTGCTCAACCAGAACCCAACACATGCCATTTTGCTGAGCTGGCCAGGGCTTCCCAATTATCAAGAGCCGTTTCACGTCACCCGCAATTTGCCGGCCTGTGTCGAGTTAATCGAGCAGCTAGCAGCGGCAGGCCTCCAACGCCTTGTGGTTGCAGGAACCTGCTACGAGTACGGCTTGCAGAATGGGCCCTTGAAAGAGGATCAGTTCACCGATCCGGCGAATTGCTATGCCATTGCCAAGGACAGCTTGCGTCGCGTGATCGCCAGCCGCTATACCCAACAGGGTTTGCAATGGTGCTGGGCTCGGATTTTCTATCCCTTTGGCCAGGGCCAAAATCCCAATTCGTTGCTGCCATCTTTGCAGCGTGCCATTGATCAAGGAGATCCAGCATTCGCTATGAGCTCTGGACGCCAAGTGCGCGATTATGTGCCTGTCGATCATGTTGCCACGCTTTTGCTGCAGCTGGCTATGCATCCACAGGCTCAAGGCATTTACAATTGCGGCTCTGGCCAACCGGTTTCATTGAGGGAATTAGCCGAAGAACGCATCGCCAAATCCCTTGCTTCAACGGTTCTCAAGCTTGGAGTTTATCCTGATAGACAAGATGAGCCCCTCGCCTTTTGGGCAGATACAAGCAAGATCAATTGCCTAATCTGATGCATATCGCACAAACCCTCTATCGGGCTGCAGGGATTCCTGCAATGCAAAACAAGCTCTACCCGAGCAAGGTTGAGGCGTTAGCTGCTCCTGCTGCTTCCCTGGAATTAGCCCAGGATGAAACAGGCTTGGTTTTCAACCGGTGCTTTGATCCCGCTTTGGTCGCTTATGACGATAGCTACCAAAATGATCAAGGCTATTCCTTGCAATTTCAAGAGCATTTAGACGAGGTCTCCGGTCTTTGTTGCAGAAATCTAACCGGAAAAGACAATCTGGTTGTTGATGTCGGGTGCGGCAAAGGTGGCTTTGTTGAGCTGCTGAGGGGCAAGGGAGTCAATGCAGTCGGATATGACAATGCCTACCAGGGAAGTAGCCCCTACATTAGAAAATCTTTCTTTAGCATTGATTCCCATGAAAAAGGCGACCTGCTAACCCTCAGGCACGTTCTTGAACACATCCCTTCTCCCTGGCAGTTTCTTGACGGCATCGCAGTAGCCAACGGCTACCAGGGGCTTTTGTATGTGGAAGTGCCTGACCTTGAATGGATTCTTGACCATCGGGCCTACTTTGACTTGTTCCATGAACATGTCAACTATTTCCGCACGGATGACTTCTCTCGTCGCTTTGGCGAGGGCGTTATCTTTCAATCTAAGAGTTTTGGTGGGCAATACCTATCAGTGGTCATCAACTTAGAATGCATGCGCACTTGTGGTCAGTCCTCGCTAACACGCGAAAGCGAAGCTGGTCTCCAGGCAGCTTTTGACCAGCTTTCAGAATACGAAGACCAGATTTATGCCTCGCTGACCGATAGCCATGAGATTGTGATATGGGGAGCGGCAGCCAAAGGTGTCGTGTTCGCAGCCAAAGCTCATCCAGCGATCAAAAGTAAAATTTCCTATGCAATTGACATCAACCCCAGCAAGCAAGGCTATTTCATGCCCATCTCTGGCGTTGAAGTCGTGGATCCAGAAGCGGGTGTATCAAGACTTGATCCATCCAGTCTTATAGTGATTATGAACCCTAACTATGAGCAGGAGATTCGAGGGTCTCTTCCTCATAACCAACCCTGCCTGGTGCTTCACTAATGACGAGTATCGAACCCAAGTTCAAGACCGCATCAGACTTTCTGCTGCAATCGATTAAAGATCGCTATTCATACAACTTTTCGTGGCTGACCCGGCCAATTATCCAATATCCACAAGATATTGTTGCGTTCCAAGAACTCGTTTCGCAGGTAAAGCCTGATCTCATTCTTGAAACCGGCATCGCTCACGGTGGATCTCTGGTTCTCTCGGCTTCGCTGTTGTGCCTTCTCGATGTGATGGAAGGCCTCGATCCCCGCCAATCCCCCCGCAAAGTCGTTGGCGTTGACATCGACATCCGCCCGCACAACCGCAAAGCCCTCGATGAGCATCCTCTCCGCTTCAAGATGGAGCTGATTGAGGGATCCTCGATCGATCCCGGCATCATCCAGCAAGTGCGCAGCCATGCCGATGGCGTTGAGCGCGTGCTGGTGTCGTTGGATTCCAATCACACCCACGAGCATGTGCTGGCTGAGCTGAATGCCTATGCCGATCTGGTTTCCGTGGGCAGCTACTGCATCGTGTTCGACACTGTGGTTGAAGATCTGCCGGCTGGGTCATTCCCCGATCGCCCCTGGGATGTGGGCAACAATCCCAAAACCGCCGTGCATGAATGGCTGAAGAGCCATCCTGAATTTGAGATCGACAAGAAGATCGACAACAAACTGTTGATTAGTGTGGCGCCTGATGGGTATTGGAAGCGGGTTGGTTAATGGCGTGTGGCAATCTCGGCCTAATCACTGTCTGAGTTCGTTGAGTACATTGTTTCGGCGAGAGTTCATTGTAGGCAAATAAAATCTTTGCGCCGGCAACCTGATCGAAACTTCAAGCTA
>JAIXOF010000001.1 GCA_027486935.1 Cyanobium sp. C1_MAG_00004
CCCGGCGGTGTGAGTGGGGGGGCTTTCGGGTGGAACGCGGAGGGCGGGGATCGTTAAGTCAGCATGTTTGCACAGTGCTATGTGTGAATCGAAAATCGCAGAAGCCGTTCGAACGAACCCAGGCGCTGCCCGAAGGGCGTTCGGACCTCTGTGGGTTGGAGGGGGGTGGGGGGCCGAGGGTTGCAGTCCGCCTCGGGAGGATATACTCCACTTTGCAAGGGGAGGGTTTTCCCCCACGATGGCCACCTGCCCCCAGCAGCAGTGGGCGCTGCCCCGTTTTTCTCCGCCACACAAAACGAGACCCGCCCCCCTGCGTGCTATCACTCCAGTACGGTCCCCCCGCCAACGCGGACGCGGACCGCTGGCGCCCCCCCGAGCGACGCGGCCAGGCACGAGCAAACCACCCCAGAGGGTGTGAGAGCACGTGGGGCCGTTGCGCCGTCGGGTCGCCAATTTGATATCCACCACACGGGTGGCCCCAGCGCCTCAGCGCAGCACCCGAGGCGGCCCCAGCCCAGCCGCGAGCCAGCCCCCAGCCGGCACCCGCTCACTGCCTCCGCTGCCGCCCCACGCGCCGACGACCCAGTCCCCGGGCCCCTGCTCCTCCGACTGCTTCATCGCGCGGCGCACGTGAGTCATGAACCCGTCCTTCCCGCCTGGGACGGGAACGGCGCCCCGCTCCAGCGCCGCCGCGCCCGGCACGCGCGGAAGGGCGAAGACGAACGGCGGCAAGCGGGTCGGGCGGCCCGCCTGGGGAGGCTCGCCAGCAGCCGCGTCTGGGGGAGGCGCAGCAGCGGCGGGAGCAGCAGCAGCGGGATCAGTAGCGGGATCAGCAGCAGCCACCGCAGGCGGAGGCTTCTTCCTCGGAGGCCGCTGCAGGTGCGCCGGCCGCGCCTCGCCGGCGTCCCCCGCCTCAAACGCCGAGCCGATGTTGACCGCCCCGTTCACGTCGCGGTCGACGAAGGTGTTGCACGCGCTGCAGAGGAGAAGGCGCGTGCGTCGGGCCCTCATCTGCCGCTGCGGGCCGCCAGGCTGCGCGTGGGTGCACTCGGCGGGCCCCTTCCCGTCGCCGTCGCCGCATCCGCCTCCGCCACCGGTTTCGGAGCCCCCGGCGTCGTCGTCGGCCTCGAGCTGCTGCACCTGGCGCAGCGCGCCGCCGCACGCGTGGTGCATCCTGGACGTGTTGTACTCGTCGACGAGGCGCACGGCGTCCCTGCCCATGACGCGCACGCACGCGTTCCAGACGGCCACGGTCGGGGTCGCCCTCCGGCCGCGCGCCGACGAGGGGAAGACGGCGTCTCCGTAGGCGATGGCCGGCTGGACGGACGCCGTCCCGTCGCAGAGCTTGCCGCGGCGGACGCCGGCAAAGAACCTGTCGAGGGTGCGCGTCGCGGCCTGCCACCGCCGGAACCTCGCGTTGGCCCAGCGCGACTTGAGCGTCTCGGCGAAGACGGCCGGCGCGAGCTCGTGCGTGATCTTGATGTGTCGCTCGAACTGGTCGATGTCGGCGGTCTTGCCGCACGCGTCGGGGCGCGCGAGCTTCACGTAGGCGCCGTCCTCGTCGTCGCCGGCCGCCACGGAGGATCGTAGCTTGGCAGTCCACTTCATTGCGTCCTCGTAGCGCTTCTCGTCGCCGCAGCCGGCGCGCCACTGCCGCTGGGTGAGTGTCCACTTGCGCACGCGCGGGCGGCCGTCGGCGCCGGGCGGGAGGTGCCAGAGGACCTCGGTGCAGGTGACGAGGTTGACGGCGCCCGGGTCGACGCCAACGACGCGCTGGAGGCGGGGAATGCGCCGCTGCTCCCCCGGGGGTGACGGAGGGGGCGCGTCGGGCGAGGGCGGGGGCGACGGGGAGGGGGAGGAGGAGGACGGCGGCAAAGGGGCCGCGTACTCGCGACGAGGGACCTTGGGCCCGCCAAAGGTCGGGGCGAGGTAGCGACGTCCAAAGCCGGGGTCGGCCGAAGGGCCGGCGGGCTTGGCGGCAGCGGCGCGCACCTTGCCGCGCTTGAACCCGACGGAGAGCGAGTACCCGTCGGTGAGCACGATGTTCATGTACTCGTCGCCGCTGGAGTGAGGGGCGGGGCGGTCGAAAAGCAGGTCGAGCGCACCCTCGACTGACTTGCCCCTGGGGAGAGCCTTGCGGAGACGTTCGTGGAGCGTGACCGCGCCCGGCGGGTGTTGCTTGCCCTCGCGAAGCTTGGGAAGCACGGAGGCGAAGACCTTCTTTACAAAAGCTCCGTCGATGGCGATGTGGCGGCGACGCAGGTGGAGGACGGGGAGGACGGAGAAGAGACCCGGGTAGATGTCGGGGCAGAAGGGAGGCGGGGTGGGGCCAATGGCAGGGAGGGCCGAGGAGTCGCCCCCATCGCCGTCGTCGCCTCCGCCGTCGTCGTCTGCATCATCCTCGAAAGCGGACGCGTCGAAGAAGTCGTCGCCGTCGCCGCGCCCTCCGATGCCGCCCTGGCCATCCTCGGGGCGCGGCTGCGCTGGAGCGCCGTCGGAGCCGTCGCCACTCAGCCCGCCGAGCACAAACTCAACCTGGCGCCGGACGGAGCCGGAGGAGCGAAGCCGGTTGAAGCGGGCCGGGTCGGCCCTGCCGAGCTCGTCGATCCACGTCGCGCGCTCGCGGAGCATGTGGAGGAGGCAGTTAAGAGAGGCCGACGGACTGTTTTCGATGTATTGGCAGAAGTCGCGGAAGGTGTAGCGCGGCGATGCCGCCGTCGGAGGGGGCGACGCACCGTCGGCGCTGGGAGAGTAGATCGAGCCGTCGTTGTCGTCGTCCCCGCTGTGCTCGTCCGAAGGCGACGAAGAAGGCGACCCATCGGACGCGCCGGACGTGACGTAGTCGTCGTGGCCCTTCTTTGGCTGGGGCTGGCGCGCCGAGCGCCGCACGCCGGTGTCGACGCCCTCGCCGCCGCCGCCGCCGCCGGCAACGCCTGTGTCGATGAGAAACAGCCACCCGTGGACCGTGGTGATGAGGAGCTCGATCGGTTGCGGCAGCTCCTCCACGCCCAGCCTCTTGGCGAGCCGCGCGCGAGGGTCGATGCCGCCCCCGCCTTCGCCGACGTTGATGCCCGCGGCGGCCTCGAAGAGGGAGAGGGAAACGGCATCGCGGTCGCTGGCGCGCGGGCGGCGGGAGAGGAAGGACTTGACAGCGCGGCCGCCGCACGCGGACTTCCTGATGTACGCGCGCGTGTGCTCGTCGTTGCGCACGATGCGAAGGAAGGAAGCCCAAAGGTGTCGCTTGACTTTGGGAACGATGCCGTGGATGTCGTCGCAGGAGAGGCGGAGGAGGGTCATGGCCTGCATGTGCTCGGCGAGGTAGATGATGGAAGAGGTGTCGCCGACGAGGCGGCGCTCGCGGACGAGGGAGAGGCGTGCGATGAGGTCGTCGATGGCACCGATGGCGGCCGTGGAGGCGGTTTGGACGGCTGCGGCGGTGGCGGCGGCGGCGGCGGCGGCAGCCGCAGGAATGACGCCGGCGTCGTCGTCGTCGGCAGCTACGTCGGTGTCGCCTTCATCATCGTCGTCGTCCTTCTTTCCGCCGCGGTCAGGGACATCCCTCGAGCACGTGAGCACGCGTCGGAAGACGTTAACGGATCCGGGGGCCGTTTTGCCGGAGATGGGGCAGAGGCCGCCGAAGTTGTCCCGTTTCCCGCCGTTCCACCACTCGAGCACGGCCCACATGAGCAGCCGGGAGGCGAGGGACGCCTCCTTGGAGAGGATGTCGGAGTACATCTGCAGCACGCCCCGGATGTACTCGCGCTCTTCCTTGGTGCCATTGATGTAGCCGAGGACGCACATCTTGATCGAATACTCGTCTACCTGCGGCGCCGGCTCCCGCGAGTGCTGCGGGAGCCCGA
>JAIXOF010000026.1 GCA_027486935.1 Cyanobium sp. C1_MAG_00004
CGTCTTCCCCCTCGCCGACGTCACCGGGCTCCTCCTCTCGGGCGGGTCCGGCGGCGGGCCCGTATGCGTCACCTTTGCGGTGGCCGCCGAGTCTCGCCGTTTGTTTTTGTCCGCCGCCCCTGCTGCGTCCAGTCCTGCCCTGTCGTCCTCGGCCGCGTCCTCTGCGTTTGCGTGCGCGTCTTCGGCCGCGTCCTCTGCGTCTGCGTGCGCGTCTTCCGCCTCTTCACTCTCAGAACGCGCTTCGCCCGGCACCCGCGTAATCTCCGTCCTTGTTGCCGACGCCCGCGCAGCAGACGCCCTCCTCCCCCCGCTCTGCGTCCATGCTGCGCCGCAGCACGCCGCCGGGGCTGGCGGTGGCCCGCCGCACCTGGACCCGTCACTCCCCTTCCCAGTTTTCTGCGACGGGGGCGGCATCGTCGGCCTCTCCACCCTCGTCCCTGCGCCCCTGCCGGCCTCGCGCCACAACCCCCTCCTCTCCCTCATGCTGCAGTCCCAGATGTGCTTCTGGGCGGCCGGGCACATGGCCGCGCTGCCCGCAGTGGATCACGGGCGCGCTGACGGTGGGCCCGGCTCGGCCGCCGGCGTTCGCTTCCCCTGCGCCGTCAGGCGACAGCGCGAGGGCGAAACCGCGGATTGCGGTGCGGCGTCTGACGGCGCCGGCGCCGGCGCGGGACGCGGTGTGTCTACCGGTGCCACGGGCTTCGAAGTCGGCAACAAAGAAGAGGATCGCTGCAGCGGCGTGCTGAGCGTCCTCCTCTCGAATAGGGACGTCTCTGGCCTTGTCAATCCCGCGACGCCACCAGAGCTTCACCGCCACCTGCTCGACTTTGCCGTCGCCGTCGCCGCAGTGCGATCCGTTCCCTCCCTCGCAGGGCAGCGGGTAGGCGGCCGGCACTTTGGCGGTGCAGGCGGGTCGCCTGACTCTCCCGCGCTCACTCTCGCGTCTTGCAGAAGCAGCGCAACCTTCCTTTCGGCCTCCTTTGCGTGCGCCCTTGTTCCGGCCGCCTCGGACTCGTGTCACGCCGGCGATCCCGTCCCGGGGAGCAGTGCTGTCTACGCCGCGGGAAGCGGCATTCACACTGCCGACCGCGTCTTTGCCAAGCCCGCGGCCGTTATCCCCTTCCCCCTCCATGGCGGATGGTGCGCCTCTGTCGTGGCGCTCCTCAACGGCGCATTGGCCTTGGCGTCCGTGCGGCGGCTGCACTACCTTCTGCGCTCCCTCGCAGACGCCAGCGCGGCCGCCGCCAGCGTCCTTGGCGGTGCGCCCGATGACAAGAGCGGCATGCCCGACGATGCGAGCGGGCTCGCTTCCTCGCCGTCTCTCTCCGAGTCGGTGGTGACGATTGGCGCCGAGGCGTTCGAGGGTTTGTTCGCCTCCCGCGTGCTTTCCCGCACCGGTCCGGCGGCACGCGTCGTCGTCTTTGATCCGCGGCTCGCGGCGGGCCAAGCCAACGGCCCGACGCACGCAGGCGGGGGCGCCGGAGCCGGTGCAGGCGGCGCGGGCCCGCAGCACGCCAACGCCAACGCCATCGCAGCCGCCCTCCGCGCCTACATCGTCGGAGCCGTGGAGGCCGAGCTCAAGGTGCCGTTCGGCGGAGGCGGAGGCGGCGCATCCCACGGCCTCCGTCTGCCGCTGCCGCCAGGGGTGTCCCTCGACGGCCTGCTGTCCCGAATCCTCCCGCTCGAGATCTCGCCGTGCGCTGTCACGCCTGCGCAGTGGATGAGTGATCCCTTTGCATCTGCCGTCGGACACATGTGGTCGGTGGGCACATCCGTGGCTGCGGGCGCGGCGGGACCGTCATTTCCGGCCTCCGCATCGACGCGGCCCGGTCACGGCTCGCGGCTCTTGTCGACCGCCTCTTCTTTGGCAGTGAGGGGCTACCTCGCCGGACTGGCGCGGTACGCACTCGCCTCCGAGGATGACGCGCGAGCTTTGTCGGTTCCAAGTGAGGGGCGGACGCCGGGCGGCGGAAGTGGTGACGGCGAGATGCTTGTCGAGCTCGAGCTGCGCGGACGCATGCTCGAGCGCCTCGCTTTCCATGAGGCGGTGGCCGCGGCAGCGCATGCGGCGGAGGTGGAAGGGGGCAGCGCCCCCGCCAGCAGCGACCGAGTGGCGCCGCCCGGGAGTGAGGTTGCGGCGGGGGCAAGGGAGGCGCAGATGGTGGCGGCCGCGGCGTTCGAGGCGGCGGCGGCGTGCGAGGCGGTGCCCTCGGGAGGAGCGGTGCTGCAGTCGGCTGCGGCGAACGTGTCGCCTTCGGCAGCGGCGGTGCCCTGGGCGGGAGCGGTGCCGGCCTTGGCTGCGGCGGTGCCGGCCTTGGCTGCGGCAGTGCTACCCTCGGCGGCGGTGTTGCCACCCTCGTTGGCGGCGGCGTTGCCCTCGGCGGCGTTGTCGCCCTCGGCTGCGTCGGTGCCGGCCGTGGCTGCGGCGGCTTCGCCATTTGGGGCGGCGTCGCCCTCAGCCGCGGCGGTGCCACTCTCGGCTGAGGCGGTGTCAGCCTCGGCAACGGTGCCACCCTGGGATGCGGCGGTGTCGCCCTCGGCTGCGGCGGTGTCGCCCTCGGCGGGGGCGTCGCCCTTAGATACAGCGGAGTCTCCCGTTGAGTCGACAGCCGTGCCGTCGTCCCCGCTCGCAGCGTTTCCCAGCAAAATTGCCGCTGCCGTCGCCCCCGCCGCTGCAACGTCTCCCAGCTGGGCGCTTGCGCCGGGACCGCACGCAGGTGGCAGCAGCAGCGGATTTCTGTGTGCGATGCCTTGGCTGCCGTCGGATGCAGACGCCCCCGGGGCTGCGGCCAGTGCAGTGGACGCCGCCTCCGCCATCGTCCACGCGCCGTCGGCATTGGCAGCCGCTCATACCCATCTGCTTGGGGCAGGGCACGCCTCGCGTGCCTTGGTAGGCGCGGACGCGGCCTCTCACGATGCTCTTCTCGAAGCCGACGGAGCTGCCTCTGGCCCGTCGATTTCGCCGACGCCGTACAGTGGCTCCGCCTCCGCAGCCGGCGGCTCCGACCGCGCACCGAGGCCAGGTGCTGCAGTGGGTCCCCGGGGGCTGCTCCCTCGCCTCAAGAGCGCGGACCTTGCCTCGCTCGTCGAGCTCGACGATGTGCAGGCCCCGGTCGTCGATTTTGCATCCGCGCTGGCCGAGAGCGGCGCGTTGTCACCGTCGACGCCCTCTGCTGCGCCCCTCCTCTTTGCCGCCTCCAGCGTGGGCTTCACCCTGCTGAACGCTTTGATGCGTGCGCGCGGGGAGGAGGGGCAGAAGCGTGTTGCCGCGTACGAGGCTGTGCGGGGCTGGTGGCAAGGCGCGCCCGTCGCGGCAACGGCCGATGTAGGGGCAGGGGTATGGGCCGGGGCCGGGGCCGGGGCCGGGGCCGACGCAGGGGCCGGGGCTGGGGCCGCTTTGTCTTCTTCCGCCTGCGCGGCTGGTGCTTCGTCTGGCGATGCTTCCCTGGACCCGTTTGCGAGGGCCGCGTGGC
>JAIXOF010000135.1 GCA_027486935.1 Cyanobium sp. C1_MAG_00004
CTACGACACGGTGCGCTGGGTTGGCGAGCAGCTCGCCAAACACCCCGACATTCCCAGCGATCTGACGATCGGCCTCTACCCCGGCAGCAACCGCTCCGGCTTCTGGCTAGGCGGCCGCTTCCAACGCTGCGAACGCACCCTGCTCAAAGACCGGGTGCGCAAGGGCGAGATCAAGCTGCTGCTTGGAACCGATGCTGCCTCTGAGGGCCTCAACCTGCAGCGCCTCGGCACTCTGATCAACATCGACCTTCCCTGGAACCCAACGCGTCTGGAGCAACGCAAGGGCCGCATCCAACGCATTGGCCAGGCACGCAACCAGGTGTGGATCGCCAACCTGCGCTACCGCGACTCCGTGGAAGACAAAGTGCATCGCGTGCTGGCCGAACGCCTGCAGGCCATCCACGAAGTCTTCGGCCAGATCCCCGACACCCTGGAAGACGTGTGGGTGAAGGTGGCCCTCAACGATGAAGCCGAGATTGCCGAACTGATCGATCAGACCACTGCCACCCGCAACCCCTTCGACAAGAAGTACAGCAAGGTGGAAGACGCCGCCTGGGAAACCTGTGCTTCAGTGCTGAATCCGATCAGCGTCAGGGAGTTGATGGAGGCAGGGTGGGGATGAGCTAATCCAGCTCTTGGCTGGCCACCATCCAGACCCGCTTCAATGGCAGTGCAAGACGCATCTCCTCAGGGAGCTTGTCGTAGTGAGCAAACAGCTTCTCCAGCAGCTCCTTTCGACTCCATAACCGCACTCGGAAAAAGTCTCGTGCCAGTTCCTTCTGCACATTGCTCTTGAACCCTGCCCAACTCACAAAGAGGCAGGTTTCGGCATTGAACTTTTGGCCTGCACCGATCAGTTTGTCGACCATCGGTCGATCGGCCGGGGTGTCGCCGGACTTCACCTCAACGCAGATCGACGGCGCCCCGAATCCCAGCTCTCCGCCTGCGGCAAGGATGTCGGCCCCACCATCGGCACCTTCTGGGCTGCGGTAGGTGGTGTAGCCCTCCGCTTGCAGGATTGCCTCCACCAGTTCTGCCAGGCCATGCCCTTTGAAGCGGGCCTCGATCAAACGCACGATGCGGTCAGCCGCGAGTTCCTCCAGATCGACGTTGTTGACTTCTGCCTCATCCCCGGTCAGTTCCGCGCCAGGGTCAGCCGTCGGCCGTGCCCCAATCGCTGAAATGCCCTCTGGCTGCCAATGCCGTGCCGCCATCGCCCGAACCCGGACCTCGGCATCGTTGCGCTGAGCCTTGCAGATCGTGAGGAAGGCGCCAAAGGAATAGAGCAAGTCCTGGGGGAAGACGCTCCTGGGGATCAGACCGCTGAACCAGTCGATCTCACGCCAGTGGAAATAGGGATCAGGCCCTGAAGCTGCGTAGTTGTAGGAGTCTTTCAGCTCCCCGAAGTAGAGCCCGGACTGGATCTTCGACGGCATCACTACCCAGTCACCTGCCGCCATCTCTCGGCCGAAGGACCAGACCTGGGACGACCAGTTGATCAGTGCCTTGGGCTTCTCATCGGGGTAGCGCTGCTCCATGGCTTTGATCAGCGCCTGCCGATCAGCCAGCTGCACCAGATCGACATTCAGCCCGTCCCAAGCGACGTACACCTTCCCCTCATCGAGGAACTTCTGTTCGTGCTCGCCACGCGATCCGGCGCGGATCAACCAGAGGGTCATGGCATGGACGACGGCACGCTTGGTCTAGCTGCAGCCGGCGCCGTGCGCTCCAGCAGCAGCTCCAGCTTCCTGTCCTGTCGCTCCAACACCGTAAGGAACCCAGCAACGGTGAGCCCCAGCACTGCAAGCTGTGCGAGGAACAGAGCTTTCCTGAGCCGACTCCAGATCAAGCACCAGCCGCAGCAGAGCTTCTGGGGTGACCGGTACCAGCGCTGAGCAGGCTTCCGTGTCGCTGACCTGACTGGCCAGCACGGTGGTGGCACTCTCCGGGAAGACCTCCAGCCGGTTAAGTACCACGGGCTCGACCACCAGGCCCACCGGCTGGGCCATGCCCTTCCACTCCTCGTGGGTGTCAACACCTGGGGCGCATGGAGCCATCAGGGGCGGGCCTCCAGACGAACCAACAACCGCCCCCTCAGATCAGCAGCGATCGACTGAATCAGCGGTAGATCAATGTCGGGCTCAGGCTCACTGGGATCGGGATAGCGAAAGTCAACGGCAGCCAACGACAGCCGGTTGAGATCGATTGACGCAGCACTCCAGCCGGCGTCTGCCTGCTGCAACAGATCAGAGAGCTCCTTCAGGTTGTGAGTTTTGGGCACAGGCGATTGCAGCCGCATCAGCTCCGCCTTGAACAGCTTCTCGATGCATTGCTGCAGGTGAAAACAGATGCTGCGCGGGTTGCCACCAGCACTGGCCAGGATCTGACTGTCCTGCCAGTCGTCATCTGCGTAGCGGATCCAGGCCTCCACCAACGGGGTGAGCTCAGCCATGGAGCACTTCGCCATGATCCAGGGCCTCGCGGATGAAAGGATCGCCCCAGCCATACCGCTGTGCTGCGGCTTCGGGTCTGCACAGCAACAGGTCAACCGGAAACGAGGGTGCACCCAGCTCAAGCATGGCCAGGCGCTGCTCAAAGGAGCTGCCCTCAAAGGGCATCACCACAAGGATGTCGGCGTCGGAATCCCAGCGCGCTTCACCACGAGCCTGGGAGCCAAACAGGATCACTTTCTGTGGCGCGAAATGCTCCACAAGCCGCTGGGTGAAGCTCCTCAGGGCCTCACGGGTCACCAGTGGAGGCGGAGTGGCAGCCATGGGCTCCATCATCGCGTGGGGTTGCCCCGGGTTCCAGGGCACGCGGCGCCTGGAACAGCCCCGGGTCGGTGGCCGTCACGCAGTTCCACTCCAGGGTGTGCAGGTAGCTGGAGAACACCCGCGGATCGTCGAACCCCCGCTGCCCGATCGTCTCCCAGGTGCTCTGCCCCAGCATGCGGGCATCCACCTCCCGCTCCCAGAACACCTCCTCAACCAGGTGGTGGTGGCTGCGGCAATGGACCACGCAGCCTTTGGTGGGTGCCATTTGCGTGAAGGCCGGCGTCATGGCTGACCGGCAAGAAGCTGACGGACCAGCCCGATCAGCTCCTGCTTGCTGAAGTGCTCCAACGGCCGAGGCGGTGGCTCGACACCATGCTGCTCAAGAACAGCTGCCAGCGCAGGCTTCTTGAGCTTGCTGTATCCCTTGATTCCATGCTGTTTGCAAAGCCCTTTGAGGGTGGCGACGCTCTGCTGCTGGAAGCTGCCCTTACCAAGCAGCGCCAGCGCTGAACGGCTTGCCGCTGCCGTTGGGGTCGAGAGCTCATCAATCGCTGCATGAGTGCGCTGCAGATGCACGCCGACCCGCCGGTACACCCGTGCGTCGGTGCCGGCCAGCTCACGGTTGGTGGCCTCCAACAGATCGGCAATCGAGGTTGTGGGCTCTGCCATCCACTCAGGCCTCAGGGCCCAGCTGGTTGGCCTCGCTGGCGATCTCAACCGCCTTGGCTTTCACCGAACGCCATTGCTGGCTCAACTGCACCAGCCGCTGGAACATCCGCACCAGCCAAAAGCCGCTCTGCTGCTCACTTTCCTCAACGGCCTCAGCGATGGCATCGCCTGTGGCCTCCAGCTCACGGATCACCTCCACCAACCGGCTGTTCATGGCGTGGAGCCGCGTCTTGGCCCGGGCCTCGTTGCCCAGATCGGCCTCCAACTCCTGCAGCTCGCGCTGGAGCTCGGCGATCACCACACCCCGCTTCTCGCTCTGGCTTCGAAACAGACCCCTCGAGATATTGACGCTGATCAACGCTGAGCGCATCGCGTCGTAATTGGCCCTGAGGTCATCGTCAGGCGGGTTGGCCGGGAAACGGCTTGCAGAGCTATTGGTCATGGGCTTCTTCGATACCCACAACTTGACAGAGATTGGTGAGGTTCGTCGCTACCAAGCACAGAAACATTGCCTCAGCGGCTCGATCCCCCCAAGCCCTCACAGCCCGCCACCCCGCCGCACGTCCCAGGGCCGGGGGATGCCGCCCCTCACGCTCCACACCCCCAGCCGCTGCAGCCGGGCCGACGTCTCCAACCGGCTGTAGGTCTGCCGGTCGCAACCACCGATGTACCGCCAATAAACAAAGGCAGCTCCGCTGGCCACCAGGGCCTGGTTGGCGTTGCGCCCCCCACGGCTCAGCTGGGCCACCAGACGGCCGTAGCGATCGCTGGTGGTGCTGCGCAGATCCACCGCTGCGCCGATCGGCAGCAGTGCCTGCAGTTGCGACCGGGCCTGCTGACCCCAGGGGATCTGAGCGGTTTCGGGAGCATCGATGCAGGCCAGCCGCACGCTGCGCACCTCGCCCCCCAACCGCACCCGCACCGTGTCGCCGTCGCCGATGGAGACCACCGTGGCGCTCTGCGCCAGGACCGGTGAACCCAGACAAAGCGGCGCGAACCACACCAGCAGCCGAACCAGCCCGTGCCCTGCCATGGCTGGATTCTGCGTCCCAGAGCAATCTGGAAGCTGTTGAGACCTGACCATGCCGCGGCCGTTGTTGCTGCTCGCTCTGCTGGGCTCGATCGCTACCAGCACGGCGGCGCTGGCCCAGCAGCCGGTGCGCCCCCTGCCGAAAGTGGGCGGGTGCCCGCTCGGCTACTACAGCTCTGGCAGCTACTGCGTGCCCAGCACAAGTGGCGACACCCGCGGCGCCATCGAAAAGAGCGGCAGCAGCTGCCCGCTGGGCTTCTATTCGTCAGGGAGTTACTGCCTCAGCAGCCCCAACAGCAACCGCGAGGCGATTCAGAAGACCGGCAACTCCTGCCCGCTCGGCTGGTTCAGCTCGGGCAGCTACTGCGTCAAAAGCCGCTGAGCACCTGGAGCAAGAACTGGGGCTCAGGGTCCTGGCGTTCAGCGATACGGTGAAGGCTCGCCTCGCCGACGCACCTGAACCAGGAGACCCTGCTGTTTGAGCCGGCGGTGCCCGAAGCCGGGGCGCTGCGGGCGGTGCTGGCCTTTCCCAGCAGCTACAGCGTCGGCATCACCAGCCTGGGTTACCAGGTGGTGTGGGCGACCCTGGCCCGGCGCAGCGACGTCGATGTGCGGCGCCTGTTCACGGACCAGGGCGATGCGCCCCACCGCAGCCTCGACCTGTTCGGCCTGTCGCTGAGCTGGGAGCTCGACGGGCCGGTGCTGCTCGATCTGCTCGAGCAACAGCGCATTCCGATCTGGGCGGCCGAGCGGGGCGACGACGATCCGATCGTGTTCGGCGGCGGTCCGGTGCTCACCGCCAACCCCGAACCGCTGGCGCCGTTCTTTGACGCGATCCTGCTGGGCGACGGCGAGCTGCTGCTGCCGGCCTTTGTCGATGCACTACAGGCCTGCCGCGGCGCCCCCCGCCCCGAGCGGCTGCGGCGGCTGGCCCAGGTCGAGGGGGTGTATCTACCTTGTCTCTACAGACCGCGCTACGACCCTGCCGGCACCCTGCAGGCGATCGAACCCCTGGAAGGCGGCGAGCACCCGATCCCGGCGACGATCGCCAAGCAGACCTGGCGCGGCAACACCCTGAGCCACTCGACCGTAATCACGCCCGAGGCCGCCTGGCCCGGCATCCACATGGTCGAGGTGGTGCGCAGCTGCCCCGAGCTGTGCCGCTTCTGCCTGGCCAGCTACCTGACATTGCCGTTTCGCACCCCCAGCCTCGACGACGGCCTGATCCCGGCGGTCGAAAAGGGCCTGACCGCCACCCAGCGCCTGGGCCTGCTGGGGGCCTCGGTCACCCAGCATCCGCAGTTTGGCGAGCTGCTGCACTGGCTGGACCAGGACCGCTTTGAGGGGACCCGCGTCAGCGTCAGCTCGGTGCGGGCCGCCACCGTGACCCCCGAACTGGGACGCATCCTGGCCAAACGGGGCAGCAAATCGCTCACGATTGCGATCGAGAGCGGCAGCGAGCGCATGCGCCGGGTCGTCAACAAGAAACTGGACACCGACGCGATCTTTGCCGCCGCCCGCTACGCCAAAGAAGGTGGATTAAGCGGCCTCAAGCTCTACGGCATGGTCGGCCTGCCCAGCGAAGAGCAGGCCGATGTGGAGGCCACCGCCGAGCTACTGCTGGCCCTGAAAAAGGCCACACCGGGCCTGCGGCTGAGCCTGGGGGTGAGCACCTTTGTGCCCAAGGCCCACACCCCGTTCCAGTGGGAGGGGGTGCGCCCCGAGGCCGACAAGCGCCTGCAGCTGCTGGCCAAGCGGCTCAAGCCCAAGGGCATCGAGCTCAGGCCAGAGAGCTACGGCTGGAGCGTGATTCAGGCGCTGCTGTCCCGCAGCGACCGTCGCCTGGCGCCGGTGATCGCCGCCGCCCGCGGCCAGCACGACAGCCTGGGCGGTTGGAAGCGGGCCTACAAGGCCGTGCTCAAAGGCGAAGGGTCCGAGATCCCTGACGCAGTGTCCCGCACCTGGGACGGCCAGCCGCCGCCGGCCTGGGACGCGGTGGTGCATGGGACTTGGAGCAGCGATCGGGTGCTGCCCTGGGCCCACCTGCAGGGGCCGCTGCCCCAGGAGACCCTGGCCCGGCACCGCCAGGACGCCTTCGCCCATGAAAACGGTGCCCCAGACAGCCAAGATGACATGAGATCCACCGACGCCCCCCATGGCCGCCCCGTTTGATCTGTGGTCCCTGCTGCTCGGCCTCGGTGACCAGGCCCAGGCCAGCAGGGCCGAGGCGCCGCCGGTGATCCAACGGCGTGCCACCTACGTGGTGATGCTGGACCCCGCTCCGGCAGCCACGGCCATGCCGGCTGCGGTGCGTGACCTGCTGAATCGGGTGAGCCCCAACCTGAAACCTCAGCAGGTCTATGACCAGCTGGGGGCCTTCAGCGTGGACCTGGATGCCAACCAGATCGGCCGGCTGCGTCAACAGGACGGCATCCGCAGCATCGAAGCCGACCGTGCCGTACCGGCGATGCCACCGGTGACGGTGCTGCCCGGCGAAGCCGAATTGCAAGGCGGCCCCGTCCCCCTGCAACTGACGTCCTACGGCAACACCACCGGCGCCAGCGGCGAAACCCTGCCCTGGGGTGTCAGGGCCGTCTGGAATGGCCAGGATGTGAGCAGCAAAGGCAACATCGGCACCGGCAGCACGGTGTTTGTGATCGATTCGGGTGTGCTGGCAACCACCGGCGACCTGAACCTGAACACAACCTGGTCCAGGAGCTGGATCGCCGGCCAAAGCGCCTTCAGCGATGGCGTCGGCCATGGCACCCATGTCGCCGGCACCATCGCAGCGCTCGCCAACGGCGTGGGGGTGGTGGGCGTTGCACCGGGTGCCGAAGTCGTGTCGCTCAAGGTGTTCAGCGACGCCGGCGGCGGGGCGACGATCACGTCGATCATTGACGCGGTCAACTACGCCGTCGGTCTGATCAACAACAACGGTCTGGACCGCTCCAAGGTGGTGATCAACATGAGCCTGGGCGGTGGGCTGAGCAATTCGTTGACGAATGCGATTCTCAACGCCGCCAACCAGGGAATCCGCTTTTCGATCGCAGCCGGCAACAGCGGCCAGGATGCCGACGGCTCCTCACCCGCCAACGCCGGCGACCATCCCAACGTGTACACCGTCTCGGCGGTGGATTCGGCCTACCGAATGGCCAGCTGGTCCAACTGGGATCGTGTGGATGCCAGCGATGCGATCGACGACGTCGATCTGGCAGCCCCCGGCGTCAACGTGCTGTCGTACTACCAGGGAGGTCAGCTGGCCTACCTGAGCGGCACCTCGATGGCGGCACCCCATGTGGCCGGGCTGCTGCTGACCGGAGGCGCGATCGCCGGCAGTCTGACCACCGAGGCCGTGGCGGGCACGGCCGATCCGTTTGCCCTGGCGGCGAGCACCGTCGCCCAGCCCCCCGCCCCCAGCTACAGCCTGCTGGGTCCCACCAGCGTGAACGAAGGGGCCAACCTGACGATCACCGTGAACACCGCCAATGTGGCAGCCGGCACCGTGCTGACCCTGACGTTCTCGGGCAACGGCATCAGCGCGGCAGACCTGGCATCGGGCAGCCTGACGGCCCGGATCAGCGTTGACAGCAATGGCCAGGCGGTGTTCAGCACCACCGTGGTCGCTGACCAGCGGACTGAAGGCAGCGAAACACTGCAGATCGCCCTGTTCAACAGCACTGGAACCGGCACCCCCTTGGCCCAGGCGTCACTGACACTGGCCGACACCTCAGCCGTTGCCCCACCGAGCAACGACAGCAATCGGGTGCTGTGGGGGACAACGAAAGCTGACACGATCATCGGAGGCAGTGGCAACGACCGCCTCAGCGGCGTGCTGGCCAGTGGCACCACGGCCCAGGCGATGGGCAGCCAACAGATCGACGTGCTGACCGGTGGGGACGGCTCTGACGTGTTTGTCCTGGGTGACCGTCGGGGAATTTTCTACGACGACCGCAATGCCGGGAACACGGGGCAGAAGGACTATGCCCAGATCACCGATTTCCGCAGCGGCCTCGACAAGATTCAACTCTTCGGTGCGCGCTACATCACAACGGCGAGCAACGGCAACACCATGCTGTATTGGGACTGCACCGGCAATGGGGTGCTCAACACCAGTGGCAGCAAGCCTGACGAGCTGATTGCCGTGTTCAACAATGCGACGCTGACCGCCAGCGATGTGATCTGGGCCTGACCCAGTGAGCTGACGGCTGCGAGCGTCACTGAAACACCGCCGTGCGGCCCCGGTAAACCATCACCTCACGGCGCAGATGCAGCCGCAGCGCCCGGGCCAGGGCGAGCCGCTCGCAGTCGCGACCTTTGCGGATCAGGTCGGCCACCTCATCGCGATGGCTGACATGGACGATGCTCTGCTCGATGATCGGGCCGTCATCGAGGTCTTCGGTGACGTAATGGGCCGTGGCACCGATCAGCTTGACGCCCCGCTCCCAGGCCCGGTGATAGGGCTGAGCCCCCTTGAAGGCCGGCAGAAAGGAATGGTGGATGTTGATCACCCGGTGGTCATGGGGCCCCTTGCTCTGGAACGCGGCCAGAAAGTCGCCGCTGAGCACCTGCATGTACTTGGCCAGCACCACCAGCTCGATGCCGTGCTCGGCCAGCAGGGCGAGCTGGCGGGCTTCGACCTGGGCCTTGGTGGCCCCACTGACCGGCAGGTGCTCAAAACGGGCACCAAAGGCCTCGGCCTCGGCCTGCAGATCCGGGTGGTTGCCGATCACCAGCGGCACCTGCATCGGCAGCTCGCCGGCCCGGGTGCGCCACAGCAGATCCACCAGGCAGTGGGTCTGCTTGCTGACAAAGATGGCCACCCGGGGCAGTTCGTCCGAAAAATGCACCTGGCCCTCGCCCCCCAGGCGCCCGGCCAGGGCGGCCACCGCCGCCGGGATGGCTGGCCGGGGCAGGCCAAACCCGTCCAGATCCCACTCAATGCGGCTCAGAAACAGGCCTGCACCGGCGTCGGTGTGGTGATCCGCATGGCGGATGTTGCCGCCATTGGCCGCCACCCAGCCCGACAGCTCACTCACCAGGCCCGGGCGGTCGGGGCAGATCAGCTGCAGGATGGCGGTGGCCACAGGCTTGCTCGCGCTCACATCAGATGCATGCGTAGCACCTGCGGCGTGGCGCGGCGGATGCGGGCCCGGATTGTGGTCCAGCCCAGACGCTCATGGGCCGCCCAGCGGTGGCACCCGTTGAAGCCCCAGAGCTGGCCATCGACCTCAAGGACGTCGATGGGCTCCTTCTGACCTTCGGCAGCGATCGAGGCCATCAAGGCGGCCACTTTGGCTTCATCGAGGCTGCGCTGCAGCGGCCGGCGGATCTGCTGCAGCGAGAGCACGGCTTCGCGCATCGGACTAACTCATACTCACTCCGTTTTAGCTCCTTCCGATTGCGAGCGACGACAGAGGCTGCCCAGGCCGGGGTACCCCCGATAAAGTCACCGCCACGAGCGATCTCTGTGTGGCCATGTCTGCCCCCCTTCACACCCTGCTGCAGTCCCTTAGGCGCCTGGCCCTGCTGCTGGTGGGGGCAGCCCTGTGCTTTGGCCTGACCGCCTGTGGCGACGCCAAGGCCAAAGTCCCCACCCTGAGCGCCGAGGACATCGCCGTGATCGAGCGCCAGGCCGAAGGCTTCCTGGCCGCCCGCAACCGCCTGCCCGATCTGGCCCGGCTGGTCAACAACAAGGACTGGACCTTCACCCGCAACCTGATCCACGGGCCGATGCAGGAAGTCAGCCGAGAAATGCTGTACATCAACCAGCACCTGCTGCCCGCTGACCGGGCCGAGGCCACCGAGCGGGCCAACGATCTCAAGACCGCCCTGGCCCAGCTCGACGAGGCCGCCGTGCAACAGGACGGCGACAAGCTGCGCAAGGCCTACATCAAGGTGGCCAGCGGCTTTGGCCTCTATGCCCAGATGCTGCCGCCCCAGGTCCAGGAGGACCTCAAGCAGATCTGAGCCCGCTAAGCCCGGCCCTGACCCAGACCACAGCCGGCCGTGACGTTGCCGTTGTCGGCGGCGGCATCATCGGCCGCACGGCCGCCTGGCACCTTCAGCGCTGCGGTCACCGGGTCACCCTGATCGACGCAGCCGATCCCATGGGCGGCAGCAGCGCCGCCCTCGGCCTGCTGATGGCCCAGGTGTTTCACCGGGCCAGCGGCCGGGCCTGGCGCCTGCGGCAGGCCAGCCTGGACCTATGGCAGCGCTGGGTGGCCGAGCTGCAGAGCCTGGGTCATCCGCTGCAGCTCAACCGCGGCCTGCTGCTGCTGGCCGCCAACCCCGAAGAGCTGGCCCGCCAGCAGGCCCTGTGCCAGGCGCGGCAGGCGATGGGCCTGCCGTTCGAGCTGTGGGGGCCCGCCCAGCTGGCCGACCTGGCACCCGGGCTGCCGGCCGCGGCCCTGGGGGGTCTGTGGTCGGCGGCCGACGGCCAGATCGATCCGCAGCCGTTGCTGACCGCCCTGCTGCACGAGGCCCGGCGCCTGGGCGCCCAGGTCCTGACCACCCGGGTGCAGAGCCTGCAACCGATCGCCGGCGATCGCTGGCAGCTACTGCTGGACGGCGCAGAACCGCTGCAATGCGCCGCTGTGGTGGTCTGCGCCGGTCACGGCGCCGCCGAACTGCTGCAACCTCTGGGCCACCGGATCCCGCTGGCGCCCGTGCTGGGTCAGGCCCTGGAGCTGGCGCTTGAACCGACCGACGCCGCGGGCGGCTGGCAGGGTCCCTGGCCCGCCGCCGCCGTCTGGCAAGGCTTCAACCTGGTGCCGCGCCCCGACGGACGGTTCTGGCTGGGAGCCACCCTGGAGCCGGGACTGAACGCCGATGCCGCGGCCCTGCAGGCCATGGCGGACCTCAACGGCCACGCCCCCGACTGGCTGGCCCGGGCCACGGTGGTGCGCAAGTGGCAGGGGCTGCGGGTGCAACCCCTGGGTCGCCCTGCGCCCTGGCTCGAGGTTCTGGCACCTGGGCTGCTGCTGGCAGGCTGTCACTACCGCAACGGCCTGCTGCTGGCCCCGGCAACCGCCAGCTGGATTGCCGAAGCCCTCGCAGCCCCCGGGTTCACTTCGTCTCGGTGAACTCGGCGTCAATCACGTCGTCGGCACCGCTGCCACCGGCGGCAGCACCCTCGCCATTGCCACCACCGGTGGCATCGCCAGCGGCACCGGCCTGCTGGTACACAGCGGCACCAGCGGCATAGAGGGCCTGCTGCAGCTGCTCGAGCACGGACTTCATGGTGGCGGTGTCGTCCTTGTCGACGGCCTCCTTGAGCTGCTTGGTGAAGTCCTCCACCTTGCTCTTGTCCTCAGCGCTGACCTTGTCGCCCAGTTCGCCGAGCTGCTTTTCGGCCTGGTAGATCAGGGTCTCGGCCTGGTTCTTCAGGTCGATCTTCTCGCGCTTCTCCTTGTCGGCGGCGGCGTTGGACTCGGCGTCCTTGACCATCTTCTCGACCTCGGTCTCGCTGAGGGTCGAGGCGCCGGTGATCGAGATGCTCTGCTCCTTGCCGCTGCCCTTGTCCTTGGCGGTGACGCTGAGGATGCCGTTGGCGTCGATGTCGAAGGTGACTTCGATCTGGGGCACACCGCGGGGCGCCGGGGGGATGCCGTCGAGCCTGAAGGTGCCCAGCGACTTGTTGTCGCTGGCCATCTCGCGCTCGCCCTGCAGCACGTGGATCTCCACGTTGGTCTGCCCGTCGACGGCGGTCGAATAGGTCTCGGTCTTCTTGGTCGGGATCGTGGTGTTGCGGTTGATCATCTTGGTCATCACCCCGCCCAGGGTCTCGACACCCAGCGACAGCGGGGTGACATCGAGCAGCAGGATGTCCTTGACCTCACCGGCCAGCACACCGCCCTGAATGGCGGCGCCCACGGCGACCACCTCGTCAGGGTTGACGGTCTGGTTGGGATCCTTGCCGGTGACGCGCTTGACCAGCTCGAGCACGGCCGGGATGCGGGTGGAACCACCCACCATCACCACCTCGTCCAGCTCGGAGGAGCTGAGCTTGGCGTCCTTGAGGGCCTGCTCGACCGGCACGCGGCAGCGGTCGATCAGCTTGCTGGCCAGCTCCTCGAACTTGGCCCGGGTCAGGGTCAGGTCCAGGTGCTTGGGACCTTCGGGGGTGGCCGTGATGAACGGCAGGTTGATCTCGCTTTGGGTGGCGCTGGAGAGCTCGATCTTGGCCTTTTCGGCCGCCTCGGTCAGGCGCTGCAGGGCCTGTTTGTCGGCGCGCAGGTCAATGCCTTCGTTGGCCTTGAAGCTGTCGGCCAGAAAATCGACGATCACCTTGTCGAAGTCGTCGCCACCCAGGTGGGTGTCACCGCTGGTGGACAGCACTTCGAACACGCCGTCGCCCACCTCGAGCACCGACACGTCGAAGGTGCCGCCGCCCAGGTCGAACACCAGGATGCGCTCGTTGCTCTTCTTGTCGAGTCCGTAGGCCAGCGCAGCGGCGGTGGGCTCGTTGATGATGCGCAGCACCTCGAGACCGGCGATCTTGCCGGCGTCCTTGGTGGCCTGACGCTGGGAGTCGTTGAAATAGGCGGGAACGGTGATCACCGCCTGGGTGACGGTCTCACCCAGGTACTTGCCGGCGTCCTCGGCCAGCTTGCGCAGCACCTCGGCCGAGACCTCTTCCGGGGCGAACTGCTTGTTCAGCACCGGACACTTGACCTTGACGTTGGAGCCCGCCTTTTCAACGCCGTAGCTGACTTCCTTGGATTCCTCGTTGACCTCGTCGACCCGGCGGCCGATGAACCGCTTCACCGAATAGAAGGTGTTTTCGGGGTTCATGACCGCCTGACGCTTGGCGATCTGGCCGACCAGCTTGTCCTGGTTCTTGGTGTAGGCCACCACCGAAGGGGTGGTGCGGAACCCTTCGGCGTTGGCGATCACCGTGGGCTTGCCGCCCTCCATCACGGACACGCAGCTGTTCGTCGTGCCGAGGTCAATACCGACAACCTTGCCCATGGGTTCCCACCTCCTGAGGTGATGAATTCAGACTGCAGGCATCCTCATCAGCCGAGCCCACAGCCGGCGAGGGGTGGTTCCCGAACAGCTGCCGAACCTCTGCCATGGCACAAGCGATCACGGCCCACACGGCGCTGCTGGGCGTCCTGGGCCATCCGGTGGGCCACTCGCTGTCGCCGGCGATGCACAACGCCGCCATCGACGCCCTGGGACTGGACTGGGTCTACCTGGCCTTGCCGGTGCCGGCCGAGGGCCTGGCGACCGTGGTCCAGGGCCTCGAAGCGATCGGTTGCCGCGGCCTGAACGTCACCATTCCCCACAAGCAGGCGGTCGCCGGCCTATGCCGCCGGCTCAGCCCCCTGGCCGAGCGGGTCGGCGCCGTCAACACCCTGGTGCCGCTGGAAGGCGGGGGCTGGCTGGGGACCAACACCGATGTCGAGGGCTTCCTGACGCCGCTGCGGGGCCAGAGCTGGCAGGGCCGCCAGGCCCTGGTGCTGGGCAACGGCGGCAGCTCCCGGGCCGTGGTGGCCGCCCTGGTGGAGCTGGAGCTGGACACGATCACCGTGGTGGGCAGGCGGCCGGAAGCCCTGGCCGCCTTTGCCGCCGACTGCAGCAGCTGGGCCCCCCGGCTGGGCACCTGCACGCTGGACCGTCCACTTGAGCCCCTGCTCGCCTCGGCCGATCTGGTGGTCAACACCACACCGGTGGGCATGAACAGCGACCAATGCCCGCTGAGCCCGGGCCAACTGGCAGTGCTGCGGCCCATGGCCACGGTCTACGACCTGATCTATGTGCCCAGACCCACCCAGCTGCTGCGCCAGGCCGCAGCCCGCGGCTGCAGCACGATCGATGGGCTGACAATGCTGGTGCATCAGGGGGCCGCGTCCCTGCGACTGTGGAGCGGGCGCAGCGACGTGCCGGTCGCCGCCATGGCCGCCGCGGCCGAGGCAGCCCTGCGAGACTGACCCACCGACCCCCTGTGCCGATGCTCAACCCACCCCTGTGGCAACGGCTGCTGGCCGCCGCCGCCTATCTGTTGCCCTGGAGCGATGCGGTGCCCTTTGGCCGGTCCCTGTTCAGCCTGCTGCCGGTGCTGCAGTGGCTGCGCCTGCCGGCCCTGCCCCTGGCGATGGTGCAGCAGATGGTGCCCTTCGGCGGTTTTGTCGTCTTTCTGGCCCTCTACCTGGGCGTCGTGCGCAACGCGCGGGTGCCTTACATGATCCGCTTCAGCGTGCTGCAGGCGATCCTGCTGGACATCGTGCTGGTGCTGCTGTCGCTGGTGTTCAGCGTGCTGCTGACCCCCCTGGGGGTGGGGTTCGCGCTGCGGACCCTCAGCAACACCGTGTTTCTGGGCGCCCTGGTGCTGGTGGTGTTCGCCATGGTCGAAGGCCTGCGGGGCAAGGAGGCCGACATTCCCAGCCTCTCTGAGGCCGTCAGGATGCAGCTCTACTGACTGATAGGTTGGTTGATCCGTCGCTG
Source organism: Cyanobium sp. C1_MAG_00004 (assembly GCA_027486935.1). Classification (GTDB taxonomy): domain Bacteria; phylum Cyanobacteriota; class Cyanobacteriia; order PCC-6307; family Cyanobiaceae; genus RGUW01. The sequence goes on from JAIXOF010000135.1 coordinate 14,923, forward strand.
GCAGGTCCCTAGGACCGGCCGGCCCCTGCCGCAAACCCAGAGGCGACCATGACGCAGCCCTATTACGAAACGATGTACATCCTTCGTCCGGACATTCCGGAAGAAGAGGTGGAGGGTCACATCACCAAGTACCGCGATCTGGTCAGCGAGGCCGGTGCCGAGGTGCTCGACTGCCAGATGCGCGGCAAGCGCCGCTTGGCCTACCCGATCGCCAAGCATCGCGAGGGGATCTACGTGCAGCTGAATCACAACGGTGACGGCCAGCAGGTAGCAACGCTCGAGCGGGCCATGCGCCTGTCCGAAGACGTGATCCGCTACCTGACCGTCAAGCAGGACGGACCGATGCCCGCACCGCGCTCAATCCCCGCCGCCAGCGGTGAAGCCGCCGCCGCCCCCACCGAGGCTGCCGCCCAGGCCTGAACCGCGGTAAGGTCCCGGCATGGACCGGGACCTCGAGCTGCAGGCGCTGCTGGACACCCGCCGTCGCATCGCGGCTCTCGAAATCCTGCTCGACGAATTACCCGAGCTGTTCGAGAGCCGCTTTCGTCAACGGTTGCAACCGCTGTTGGACCAACAGCAACAACTGTTGCGTGACAATGCGGATCTGAAGCAACAACTGCTGCTGAATGGCGCGGATCGGGGTTTGCGCCGCAGGCTGCGGCTCCTGCCCCGACCCGTGCTTCAACCCGTCAGGACTGATCCTGCTGACGCTGGCGCGCTGCCCACAGCCGTGTCGGCAGGCCCCACACATAGATGAAACCCTCAGCGGCGCGGTGGTCGAACTGATCGCCGGCGTCATAGGTGGCCATGTCGGGCACATAAAGGCTGTCGGCGCCTGAGCTACGGCCCACCACCGTGGCGTTGCCTTTGTGCAGCTTCACCCGCACCGTGCCGTTGACACTGCGCTGGGTGCGCTCGATGAACCCGTCAAGGGCGTCCTTGAGCGGACCGAACCACAGGCCCTGATACACCAGGTCAGCCCACTGGGTCTCGAGCTGGCGCTTGCTGCGCAGCACGTCAGCGGCCAGGGTGAGACTCTCGAGCTCCTGGTGGGCCCTGATTAACAGCAGCAGGCCCGGGGTCTCGTAGATCTCGCGGCTCTTGATGCCGACCACCCGGTTCTCGATCATGTCGAGCCGGCCAAAACCATGGCTGCCGGCCAGGGCATTGGCACGGCGGATCAGGTTGACCGGATCGAGCCGGACGCCGTCGATGCTGACCGGATCGCCGTTCTCAAAGCCGATTTCGATCACCTGGGGCTGGTCGGGCGCCGCATCCACGCTCACCGTCAGGGCGTAGATCTCCTCGGGGGGCTCGACGTTGGGGTCCTCGAGCGGACCGGCCTCGATCGAGCGGCCCAGCAGGTTCAGATCGATTGAATAGGGGGACTTCTTGCTGACGGGCGACGGAATGCCGCAGCGCTCGCCGTAGGCAATCGTCTGCTCGCGGCTCATGCCCCACTCGCGGGCGGGGGTGAGCACCTTGAGGTCGGGGGCCAGGGCGCCGATCGCCACGTCAAAACGCACCTGGTCGTTGCCCTTGCCGGTGCAGCCATGGGCGACCGCGTCGGCCCCCACCTCGCGGGCGATCTCGACCAGACGCCGGGCGATCAGGGGCCGGGCCAGGGCGGTGCTGAGCGGGTAACGGCCCTCGTAGAGGGCGTTGGCACGGATCGCCGGGAAGGCGAATTCGCGGATGAACGGTTCGATCAGATCGCCGACGATCGACTGGCTGGCACCCGAATCAAGGGCCTTCTGACGGATCGGCTCCAGCTCGTCACCCTGACCCAGGTCGGCGGCGAAGGTGATCACCTCCTCCACGCCCCACTCGTTCTTCAGATAAGGAATGCAGACGCTGGTGTCGACACCACCGGAGTACGCCAGCACGGCCTTCTTGGCACGACCCATCAGAGTTCCCTGGGTTGGTAGTTCTGCGATTCTCCCCTCTCGCCGGTGCCGCCCCCCTCGGGCGGGGCGGGCAGGCGCCAGTTGAACCCGAGCCAGACCAGCACCAGCAGGGGCGGCAGCAGCACCAGCAGGGCCACCACCGCCGGCACGATGGGCAGCGGCTGGGGCCAGCGCTCGCCCGCGGCCGCCAGCACGGCGCTGAGCATCAGGCTCAGGGCCCAGAGTCGGAGCAAGGAGCGCACCATGGGCCACCGGGACTGGAAAAGCTAATCTGATGGATTGGTCTGATCGCGGCAGTATCCGTCCCATGAGCACCCTTGCCTCCGGCGACAGCAGCCGGCTCGACAGCATCAACCCCTCGCTCACCCGCTACGGGCGCCAGGAGCCGGCGCCGGTGCTGCCCCTGCGCGACGAACCCGACCTGCTGAGCTGGCTCGAGACCAGTGGCCGTCTGGTAGCCGATGAGGAGACCGCCAGCACCGACGTCAGCACCGTCGAAGAAGAAGAGCTCTCGGCGCTGATGGGCGAAAAAGAGGATTACAACCAGACCGACGAGCAGGCTGAGGAAGACTGGGAGGACTGAACCCCGGCCGGCCTTGCCACCCTCTGTGCAGACCATTGCCCAGCTCTGGCCCAGCGATCCCCGCCGTTCGGCCGGATTGCTGGGTTTTGTACTGCTGGCGGCATGCCTGAGCAGCGACCTGCTCGTGCCCAATTCGCTGATCACCCCGCCGCTGCTGCTCGCCGCCGGCATCAGCGTGGCGGTCTGCCGCTGGGGGGTGCCGCGGCTGCGGGTCCTCAAGCTGGGCCAGGTGATCCGCCAGGAGGGCCCCCAGGCCCACCACAGCAAAGCCGGCACACCCACCATGGGCGGCCTGCTGGTGGTGCCCGTCGGGGTGCTGGTGGGCGGGCTGATCAGCCCCGAGGACCCACGCCTGCTGGGCCTGGGCGCCCTGACCCTGGCGACGATGGCCATCGGCGCCATCGACGACTGGACCAGCCTGACCCGGCGCACCAACAAAGGGCTCAGTCCCCGCGGCAAGCTGCTGCTCCAGGCGGCGGCGGCCCTGCTGTTTCTGGTCTGGGCCGCGGCGGGGGGCTGGCTGGGGGGCGCCGAAGCCGGTGATGTGGCCCTGCCCCTGGGCTGGGTTCTGCCCCTGGGCCTGCTGATCTGGCCCCTGGGACTGTTCGTGGTCCTGGCCGAAAGCAACGCCACCAACCTGACCGACGGCCTCGACGGGCTGGCGGCGGGCTGCGGCGCGATCGTGTTCAGCGGCCTGGGGCTGCAGCTGATGCTGCGCGGCAACGAGGGGGACCCGGTCCTGGCCGCCTTCTGCACGGCCATGGCCGGCTGCTGGCTGGGCTTTCTGGCCTTCAACCACAACCCGGCGCGGGTGTTCATGGGCGACACCGGCTCCCTGGCCATGGGCGCCGCCCTGGGTGGGGTGGGTCTGCTCGCCAACAGCCTCTGGCCGCTGCTGCTGATGGGCGGCGTCTTTCTGGCTGAATCGCTGTCGGTGATCCTGCAGGTCTGGGTGTTCAAGGCCACCAAGAACCCGGCCACCGGCCAGGGCCGGCGCCTGTTTCGCATGGCGCCGTTGCACCACCACTTCGAACTGGGTGGCCTCAGCGAAGTCAACGTCGTGCACCGCTTCTGGCTCACCAGCCTGCTACTGGTGGTGCTGGGGCTGCTGCTGCTGCCCTGAACCATCGCTGCCCCTGCCTGCCGCCGGTCGCCATGCCCCACTTCACCTGGAAAGACACCGGCCTCACGGCCGACTGCGCCAGCCTCGAAGCGATGGCGTCCCGTTTCGAAGAAGCCGCCGCCCTGATGCGCCGCATGGCCGGCGAAGGCTTCGTGCTGGAGCGCCAAAGCGAGGGCCAGCGCATCACCCACGCCGAGCCCGGCGTGTTCGAGGCCTACGGCTTCATCAACGAAGAGTCACCGGTGCGGCAGCTGACGCTGCTGCCTTAACGGCTGCGCAGATAGCCCACGACCCAGACCACCACAAACGCCAGCGACGACGCCCCCAGATAAATCAGGGCCCACTTCTGGAAGCTGGCGATGTCGGCGCCGAACAGCAAGCCATCGGCGGCATCACCGGCGGTGCTGAAGGCCAGGGTCAGGGCTGACAGCACGGGTGCACTGCGGCAGGATCGGCCGATTCTGACCGGCCGCTGAGCCCCACGGCGCCCGGTCGCCGCATGCCCCCGCCATGACGCCTCCCTTCAGCTCCCTGCCCCGCACCCTGCTGCTGCTGGGCAGCGGCGAGCTGGGCAAGGAGGTGGCGATCGCCGCCCAGCGCCTGGGCTGCCGGGTGATCGCCGTCGACCGCTACGCCGGCGCCCCGGCGATGCAGGTGGCCGACGCCTGTGAGGTCATCGCCATGACCGACGCCGAGGCCCTCAAGGCGGTGGTCAGGCGCCACCAGCCCGACCTGGTGATCCCCGAGATCGAGGCCCTGGCGGTCGATGCCCTGGCCGATCTCGAAGCAGGCGGCATCACGGTGATCCCCACGGCCCGGGCCACGGCAGTGACGATGAACCGCGACCGCATCCGCGATCTGGCGGCCGGCACCCTGGGCCTGCGCACGGCCCGTTTCGCCTATGCCGAAAGCGCCGCCGAACTGGCCGCCGCCGCCGAGCCCCTGGGCTGGCCGGTGGTGGTCAAACCGGTGATGAGCTCGAGCGGCAAAGGCCAGAGCGTGGTCCAGGGTCCAGGCGGCATCACCGCAGCCTGGGAGGCCGCCATGGCCGGTGCCCGCGGCGCCGGCGACCGGGTGATCGTCGAAGAGTTTCTGCGCTTCGAACTGGAGATCACCCTGCTGACCGTCAAGCAGTGGAACGGGCCAACGTTGTTCTGCCCGCCGATCGGCCACATTCAGGAACGGGGCGACTACCAGTGCAGCTGGCAGCCGGCGGCCATGCCGGCCGAAGCCCTGGCGTCGGCCCAGGCCATGGCCGCGGCCGTCACCGACGAGCTGGGCGGAGCCGGCCTGTTCGGGGTCGAGTTCTTTCTCTGCCGCCGCCCCGATGGATCGCTGGAGGTGGTGTTTTCGGAACTGTCGCCGCGGCCCCACGACACCGGCCTGGTGACCCTGGTGGGCCAAAACCTGAGCGAATTCGAGCTGCACCTGCGGGCCGTGCTCGGGCTGCCGATTCCCGAGATCCGCGGCCTGGGGGCTGCCGCCAGCCGGGTGATCCTGGCCGCCGACCAGGCCACCGACCTGCGCTACGAGGGCCTGGACGAGGCCCTGGCCGTGCCCGACACCCAGGTGCTGCTGTTCGGCAAGCCCGATGCCCGGCCCCAACGCCGGCTGGGGGTGGCCCTGGCCCGCGGCAGCAGCGAGGCCGAGGCACGCCAGCGGGCCGATGGGGCCGCGGCCCGGGTGCGGGTGGTGGGCAGTCCCTGAGGCGGACCCGGGTCAGATTGCCGCAAGCCCCTGGTGCAGCGGGGTTTCGCTGCTTATGGTGCGCCGAGCAGTGCAGCCCATGAGCCAGGCCCAGCCCCGTCGACCGGCCCGTTCGGGTCAGAGCCGCCGTCGCGGCGCCGAGCCGGTGGTGACCGACCTGGAGCAGCGCCGCCGCAAACGGCAGCAGGGCCGGGTTCCTGACGACAACCTTCGCGACGGCCGCAACAACAGCCGAGGCAACGGCCGAAGCACCGCACGATCGAACAACCGCTCCAGCGCACGGACCGCAAAAGGCCGCAGCCCCCTGGTGCCCTTTGCCCTGGGCATCGCCGTGGGCTTCGGACTGGCCGGTCCCCTGCCCTCGCTGGCCGCCAAGGCACTGGCCGGCCTGTGGCCCCATGGCCACGCCATCGGCCAGCTGGTCCCCTTTGGCATCAGCGGTCGGCGCATCCTGGTACTGGGAAGCGACAAGGTCAGCGACAGCACCGATGTGATGTTCACGGTGCAGGTCAAGGACGGCAAGACCCAGCTCACCCAGCTGCCCCGCGACACCTTTGTCGAAAGCCAGCGCCACGGCATCCTCAAGGCCAATGCCCTTTACGCCTTTGGCGGGATCGAGGCGATCCGCCAGGATCTGCCGCCCCTGGTGGGTGGACCGGTCGACCGCTACCTGAAGGTCAACCTGCGGGCGGTGCGACGGGTGGCCGATGCCCTGGGCGGCGTCGAGGTCGACGTGCCGAAGCGGATGTATTACGTCGACAACAGCCAGGGCCTGTACATCGATCTCTATCCGGGCCGCCAGTTGCTCCAGGGTGAAGCCCTCGAGGGCTTTTTGCGGTTCCGACACGACGAACAGGGGGATCTGGGCCGCATGGACCGCCAGAAGCTGGTGCTGGCTCAGATCTTCCGCAAACTGGCCAGTCCCGCCAGCCTGCCCCAGCTTCCCCAGCTGATGGCGATCGCCGGCGACGACGTCAAGACCGATCTGTCCCTGCTGGAGCTGGGCCAGCTGCTCACCGCCATGGCCGGCACCAACCTGAGCACCCGCCAGATTCCCGGCCGCCTGTTCTGGCACAACGACCTGAGCTACTGGATGCCAAACAGCAATCACCACTACCCGACGGGCAGTGAGAACTCAGGTTCTGGCAGCTGAAGCGGGCGACGGTGCCGGCCTGACCACGGATCACCCCCTTGGCCTCGTCCAGATAGTGACTGACGTGGGCGTCCCAGCTGAAGGCACGACGGACGGCCTTGATCCCGTTGTCGCGCCACAGGCGCCAGCGCTGCGGATCCGCCAGGCTATCCTCGACCGCCCGTTGGAGGGCGCCGAGATCGGATACATCAACCAACAGACCATTGGCGGTGCTGGCCAGGATGTCCCGGGGGCCACCGTCATCGGTGGCGACGACCGGCAGGCCACTGGCCGCAGCCTCCAGCAGGGTCAACCCGAAGGGTTCGGTCAGGGCAGGGTTGACGAACACGCCCCCCAGCCGTGATGCCCAGCGATAGATCTCCGGGATCTGGCTGCGCTGGTGCTGCTTGGGATAGGCGACACAACCGTAGAGATCGTGACGGTCCACCAACTCGAACACCTGCTGCAGCACTTCGCGCTGCTGCTTCTCGAGCTGACGGGGATCATCGCGGCTGCCCAGCACCAGCACGAGGTTGTGCTGACTGCGCAACAACGCCGAACGGCCGAAGATCTCCAGCAACGCCGCAATGTTCTTGCGCGGATCCGGCCGACAGATCGCCAGCACCGGCGGTCTGGCGGCATCGCGCAGAAAGGGGGCCATCAGGCCGGCGATGCTGTCCTGCGGCTGACCTGGCCGGGGCGCATGAAACAACTCGGCATTGACCCCCGGCGGGATGACCCGGGCCAGCTCGGGTCGAAAGCGTCCATAACGGCCGTACTGATGATCCCGTTCCTGCGGGGTGCTGGTGACCACAAGCTGACTGTGGGCCAGGGTCAGCTCCTCGGCGTCGATCCGCCGCGCCATCGAATAGCGGACGTCGATCTGGCTGCTGTCGAGGCCCGCTTCAATCAGGCGGCGACGTTTGTCCCGCCCCAGTGAATGGCCGGTGAACACCAGGGGGATTCCCAGGCGGCGATGAACCTGGGCGCCCACATAACCCGCGTCGGCGTAATGGGCATGCATCCAGTCCGGCAGCCGGTGCTGACGGCGCAATCGCTCAACCAGCACATCGGCCAGCTCATCGAGATAGGGCCACAGCAGCTCCTTGCGCAGATAACGCCTGGGTCCAAAGGGCAGGCGCACGATCCGCCCATCCACACCCAACGCCTCCTGGGGGTGGCCGTAATCCGCTGCCACACGCCGGTCCTGAATCAGCCGGGTCACCACCTCAACGTTCTCGACCTCCGGGCGGGCCGCCAGCGCCTTGACCAGCTGCAGCACATAGATGGTCTGGCCACCGGTGTCGGGGTCACGACCCAGCTCAAGATCCTGACCGCGCAGCAGACCATGCAGGTGCAGGTGGACGATCGAAAGCCCCACGTCATCCTTGAGGCAGATGACCCTGCATAGACAGGTTCGTCAGGCCCGGCGGGAGGCGCGGCGGTTCTGTCGGTGATCCTGCCCCGACTGCAGGTCAGACAGCCGCAACCTGCGGCGGTTGCTGCGCCAGCACCTGCTTGAGGTGCCGACCCGTGTGGTTGGTGGGATGCACTGCTGCGAAACCCTCTGCCACTAACCCCCGAAAGCAAAGCTGTTGGCTTCAGAAACCAGGGCCTGAGCATTGAGGGTGAGACCCGAGTTGTTATGTACCTCATACCCACTCATACCAATTGCTTCTTGAAAGGCAAAGGCAGTTGCAAAACCAGCGACCGTTGCTGAGTGAGCAAAGCCTTGATCGGAAGCAATGGCACCGATGGAACCAGCGCCTGTGCTGATGTTCTAAGCAGAGCAAGGTAGGTCAGCAATGCCAGTGGATGAGGACTGGAGTTTGCTCCAGGCATCACCACCAGTGCTCGTGGCACTGACCTCAAGGCTGTTTAGGTCCTTAGCAGTGATGGTGGAATCGGTGATACCAAAGGAGAAGGTAGAATCAAGAATGCCTGTTGATGCCCATCGCATTGATATCGTCAGTGGTACTGGTGGCATCAGCCTTGAAGACCCCTCGATTGATTGCGGTCTCCAGACCGAGACCACCCACCTCTGCGTTGAGGTTTTCAATACCAGAGCTGTTTAGCAATTCAGCAGTTGCAACAGCCAATCCATCGTTAGCAGTTGCTTTACTGCTGAGATTGGAGACCATTGAAGTAGAGACCATTGCATCCGACTCTGAATCCAGTGTCAAGGTGCCTGTAGAACCAAGATCCAAATGGTCTTCTGCAATGGTGTTTGCCCAAGCACCGTCAAGAAGACGAGGACCTGAATCACTGCTGCAATCACCAACGGTCTGAGCAGTAGAGGTTGCAGTCAGGGTTGTGGTGCTGGTGACCGTTGAGGACCCACCAGAAGCAAGGGCATCAACACCCACAGAAGGGTTGCTGAGGTCAATGCCGTGCTGGGTATCCACCAGTGCAATGGCAATCCCACTGGCGAGCTGCTGTGGGGCGTGATTGTGGAAATCGGGGGTTTCACCAGGTCAGCAGTCACTGCTCTTTGTCTTTGATTGTCGCCTCAAACAAATCCCAGATGAGTGGCAGCAAAGCAGTGACATTTAGACGGACTCATGGCATCCGTGATGGGGATAAAAAGCGAATTTTTTGGCAGTTGCGTTGAGGAAAAAGACGTATCAGCAGAAGTGGAATACGCAGAAGGATAGCTTTGCTCAGAACAGAAATATTTAAGGTTTAGTTGGGCGCGACAATCAACTCAAAATCTGCGGTGGGAGTGGGGGTGATGCTGCCAGGAATTGGACGGCTTATTGGGGGCGAGGAAGTTATTCAAGAAATAATTAAACCCCTGTTACAGCAGGGGCTTTTTTTAAGCAGAGTGGCAGTTATCCACTAGCTGGCTACCTTCCGTTACAACCTTCGCACCAGTGCATCACACCTCCTCCAGTCGCTTCCGTATTTCGATTACCACCAGCAACACCCGCCAGCTCCTCATGGCTCAACTCAAGCGTCTGCTTGGCTTGATACCTGAGCCAATCTGCCATGCTCACATCAAAACCAACCTCTTGAGCCATCGCCACAGCGGCATCAAGGTCGGCAGCACCCTTGAGTTTCTCCTGAAGCCCTGCATCATCATTGAGCTTGGCAAGCAGGGCTGAAAGCTATTCTTCTGACATTGCGTAATCGCAACAGCTCCGCATCCTTAATCGTAGCTGCCCCCAAACCTGGTTGATGGCTTGGTTAGGTCCCCTGTAGGCGGGAATTAACACCAATCCCGCTGCATTGACCAAGATCAGTAAACCCCTTCGGTAGCCGAGCATTGTGGAGTGTAGCTTTATTTGGTTCCGCACTCGCATGGGGAGGCGTCAACCTTCCTGACAGAGGTGCTCCAGTCACCATCGACATTTGAACAAGAAGAATATCAAGTGACCTTATTGCAAACGATGCAAGGCTCAGCAAATGCTGTCGAATGCTTGACCAAGGCTGCTAAAATTAGAATCAATGAAGAATTTGAAAAACAATATGGACGATAATCCCTCTCTCTTGACTTTGCTTGATTGGCTTGCTTGCGGTAAATTTAATCACACACTTGGACTCGCACGCATTGACAATATGCGTCATTTGTGTAAATTAGCAGACGAGTCGAATTGTCACATCAAATCATGTCTCGGCTTGGAGATCCATCATAAGACGCTTGCGCTGCCGGACCTAAGTCTATTTGGAAACCACTCGCTACTTAATATTCCTAGCATAGCTTATCCACGTTTTGCATCAGGCTGGGAAGCGTTTGTAAACGATAATTACGCTACGATGGATAAAAGTGTAATTGCCGAATTCGACCACACCGAAAAAGGCTACAAATTAATGGGATTTTTTCAGTCGTATTCGGGCGAATGTCAGAGCTTGGAATGCGCTTTGGATTCAATCAGGTTTTACGCTAGCTTGCGACACAAAGAATTGATGTCGCAAATTGGCTGGACGCTGCCATCGACAGAAAAAGCTCTATCAATGATCGAATGCTCAATTAAGGCAATCGGCGCCCCTGCTTACATTGGCTTTATTGACAGGGGAATGTGTGGTGTGAAACTAATAACTGCTGTGAACAATGACAACTTGCAGGCTGTTGTCGATTTTTGCGGCTTATATTTTCAGCATATTATCGCAAGTCAATTGCAAAGCTCATATGTATTACACAGTATGCTTGAGGCGCTTTTGTCACAAAATGTCAATGTCCGCCTATCAGCAGATGTCGATCTGTTGACTGGGGAACATCTTGGCAGGCTTTCTTTTGAGTGCATGACTAGCCAATCTGCCCCTAAAGAGTCACAGTTGGTTGATAAATTGATTGGCATCTTGAATTCTCGATTTGCATTCGACAGATATTTTTCGGATTATTTCAAGTCATTAGAGCTGCAAAACACTTTGCCATACGGCGAGAGGCGCCCATCGTCAACAAATCTTGTTGGCAATGAAATTATTTCCATTCAGCATACTCACAGAAAACTTTTGCTAAGTTCTACCTACGCAAAGGTAAAGGATTACCTTTTGGTCTCAAGTTTCAATTTAGACTAAGAACAAATTTGGCTTAATGACCTGCCCCCCCTCTGCCAGGGGAGAGGGAAGTTGACGCCTCTCCACTCAGCTCGATTTTCACTAGGGTGCTTGATGGAGCAGAGCAATGCATCGCTACAGCGAAGTCGTCAAAGCTGACGTGAGAAGGCGGATTAGTCCGGCAATGCAGCAATCTGTCGTCCGAATTTCAGAGGAGCTCGGCATTCACTTGGTCACCCTCTACACCTGGAGGAATGACTTGCGGTTTCAGGGAGAGGTGGTGCCGGCATCCGTGAAGGAACCAGAGGGCAGGAGTGCTGCAGATAAGTTCACGGTGGTGCTCGAGACCGCTGGTCTGAGCGTTTCTGCCAGAAGTATCGCCATCACGCCAAAGGTGCTCCAAAGTGTCTTTGGGGCTCCTGAATGCTCAAGCGGCTGGTGGAGAAATGTAAAAGCAGCAACAGAGGCAAACGGATATCACCAGGACAACAGCAGCTACC